>NZ_JWLD01000025.1 GCF_000813725.1 Leisingera sp. ANG-Vp | reverse complement strand
CCGGCGCGGTGCCGGCGGTTGAGGGCTATTTCAAACGCATCCGCGAGATCTGCGACAAATACGGCGTGCTTCTGATCCTCGATGAGGTGATGTGCGGCATGGGCCGCACCGGCCATTTGTTTGCCTGCGAGGCGGACGGCGTGGCGCCCGACATCTTGTGCATCGCCAAGGGGCTGGGCGCCGGCTACCAGCCGATTGGCGCCATGCTCTGCACCAAGCAGATCTACGAGGCGATCGAGCACGGTTCCGGCTTCTTTCAGCACGGCCACACCTACATCGGCCACCCGGTGGCCACCGCGGCGGGCCTGGCGGTGGTCAAAGCGCTGCTGGAGCGCGGGCTGGTGCAGCGCTGCGCGGAGATGGGGGAAAAGCTGCAGGCGGCTCTAGAGGAACGTTTCGGCCAGCACCCCAACGTCGGCGACATACGCGGCCGCGGGCTGTTCCGCGGCGTGGAGCTGGTTGCCGACCGCGAAACCAAAGAGCCTTTTGACCCGGCGCTGGCGCTGGCTAAGAACATCAAGAAGGCAGCGTTCCAGGCCGGGCTGATCTGCTACCCGATGTCCGGCACTCGCGATGGTCAGAATGGCGACCATATTCTGCTGGCGCCGCCCTTCATCATCACCGACGCGCAAATTACTGAGGTGGTGGACAAGCTGGAAACGGCCATCACCCAGTGCCTGCCGCAAGGGTAACACGCTGCCGTATCCGAAAGACCCGCCCGGCTGCAGGCCGGGCAGCGCCCGTCCGCCCCCATGGGCGGGCGCTACGCTTCCGCCCGCGGACAGGCGTGGCCCTTACCGGAACTCGGGTTCAGCAGTTCCAAGCTGCTCAAGAATACTGGCGTAGTTTTCCACGCCTTGCGCCCCGGTCACCAAATGGCGGCCGTTGAACACCATCGCAGGCACGCCGCGGATGCCTTGCTGCACCCAGAACGCCTCGCGCTGGCGCACGCTGTCCGTATGTTTGCCGCTTTCAAGCGCCGCCCGTGCTTCCGCGCCGTTCAGGCCGATAGTCTCTGCCGCTTCCACCAGCGCCCTAGGATCCGAGACATCCTGGCCATCGGTGAAATAGGCAGCCAGCAGCGCCTGCTTCATCGCGTGGCCTTTGCCGCGCTCTTCGGCCCATTCGATCAGCTGATGCGCCTGAAAGGTGTTGTAGATCCGCATGCCGTCAAAGAAGCGGAAAGTGAACCCCAGCGCCTCGCCCAGCTCCGTCAGCTGCGCCCGCACCTGCGCCGACTGCTCGGCAGTGCTGCCGTATTTCGCTGCCAAATGCTCCCTCAGGTCCTCGCCTTCGGGCGCCATATCCGGGTTCAGCTCAAACGGTTGCCAATGGATGTCCAGCACCACGCCGGCCCGGCGGGCGGCAAAAGCCAGCTGATTGTAGCCCACCGCGCACCAGGGGCAGACCACGTCCGAGATGATATCGACCCTCAGAGCGGGGCTGTTTGAGGTCTCTGCCATTGCGGGTCCTTTGCGCTGTATTGTTGCTGCATTGGAAATGGGAAGGGGAGCGGCAAAAAACAACTGTCGCAGACAGGCTTGCGTGCGTTTCGGAACTCTCCCAACGTGGCGCCCAGCAACCAAGACCTGAGGCCCCGATGACCACGTCCCGATCCGAAAGCGCCGCCCCGTCCAATACTCCGCGCACCCGCGCCAAGGCGCGGCATATTCTGGACAACTACTACATCGGCCCGGCCCGCGATGAGGCCGTGCTGGAGATCTGGGGCTACACCCCGCGCTTTACCTATGCGCCGGGCGACACCGTGGCGTTGCACGTCTCCACCACTGCCGCCGCCTGGGATCTGGAAATCGGCCGCGACGGTGCGGACTACCGCCCGGTGCTGCGCGAAACCGGCCTGCAAGGCAGGCACCAGCCCACTCCCGCGGATTGTTCAGTTAAGGGCTGCGATTGGGCGGTGTCCTACGAATTCACCATCCCCAATGACTGGCAGGAGGGCGGCTATCTGATCACCCTGACCGCTGAGCGCGACGGCGACCGCGTTGAAGAACACCATCTGATCCTGATCCGCCGTGCCCCGGACCTTCCTGCAGCCCCCTACCTCCTGGTTTGCGCCACCGGCACCTGGCTCGCCTACAACTGCTGGGGCGGCTCGAACCACTATCAGGGCATCACCGGCCCCGAGGGCAACGAATTTGCCCCCGTGGTCTCGACCCAAAGGCCCTGGACCCGCGGTTTCTGCAAGCTGCCCGAAGGCGCCCCCCGCGCAGTGCCCGAGACACCACATGTGCCCGGCGGCATGGTGCGCTATCCTTACATGGAATGGGCCTATGCCTATGGCTACTCCAAGAAATACGCCTCGGCCGGATGGGCCAGCTATGAGCGCCACTTTGCCCGCTGGGCCGAGGCGCAGGGCTACGCGCTCGACTTTGCCACTCAGCACGACCTTGAAGCAGACCCGGACCTGCTCAGCCGCCACAAATGCGTGGTCTTCGTGGGGCATGACGAATACTGGAGCGCCAATATGCGCCACGCCGTCGACCGCTACACCGAAAACGGCGGAAGGGTGGCGCGCTTTGCCGGCAACTTCCTGTGGCAGACAAGGATCAAGGACGGGGGCCGCACCCAGGTTTGCTACAAATACAACGCCGCGCAGGATCCGCTGCTGGGCACGGAACAGGAACATCTGACCACCGCCGCCTGGGAAGTGGCTCCGGTCAGCTGGCCGGGAACGAAAACCTTCGGCGCCAACGGGTTGCAGGGCATGTACACCGGCTTTGGCCGCTGCGCCGGCCAGAACAGCGGCGGCTACACCGTCTACCGGCCGCAGCATTGGGCCTTTGAGGGCGCGCAGCTGGGCTATGGCGATCAGCTTGGTGCCATGTCCCGGATCTTCGGCTATGAGGTTGACGGGGCCGACTACCGCATGGAGGATGGTTTGCCCTATGCCACCGGCAGCGACGGCGCCGATCCGGATATGCAGATCCTGGCGCTGGGCCTGGCCACCAACATCGAGCCCGATCATGGCATCTGGGGCGAGACCATCTATATCGGCGACAGCGACGCGGTGTTCAAAGCCGAAGCCATGCATGGCGAGGCCACGCCGGAGACCATCGACCGTTCCGCCCGCGGCAACGGGGTGATCGTGCATTGGCATCGCGGTCGGGGAGAGGTCTTCAACGCAGCCACTTGCGAATGGGTCATGGGCCTCACCCGCCGGGACTGGCAGGTAGAGCGCGTCACCCGCAACGTGCTGGACCGGTTTGGGGCGTAATTGCACTCGGTGCTGGCTCAAATTGACCCCGGATCGCTTGCGATCCGGTTCGCGCCCGACCCCGCCCCCAGGGCGGGCGCGAAATGCTGCTATGTTGCCACTGTTTGCAAGGTAGGTGCCGGACTGACCCGTTTCGCCAGGTAGTGCGGCGCCCACCCTCGGGGCCGGGCGCGAACCTCACGGTGTAAAAAAGAGCCAGTGGTGTGTTTGCAGAATTGGATGAATGGCTTTTGCATATGGCGAAGTAACTGCCGCCACCACAAATTTCTGTTGACCCGTCAGCAGGCTGCGCCAAAGTCGGTCTGCGCTTGGGAGGGCGCGGGCTGGGAGGCACCAAACATGGCAGACTACGACCTGATCCTGCGCGGCGGGCATCTGATCGACCCGGGCCAGGGCATCAATGGCAAAAGCGAGGTCGCCTTTGCCGATGGCAAGGTGGCGGAAGTGGCCGCCAGCATCAGCGGCACCGCCGAGCGGATTGAGGATGTCTCCGGCTGCCTGATCACTCCCGGCTTGATCGATCTGCACACCCATGTCTACTGGGGCGGCACTTCCATCGGCATCGCCGCCGATGATTACGCCAAGTCCAGCGCCGTCACGACGCTGGTCGATACCGGCTCCACCGGCCCCGGCAATTTTGCAGGTTTCCAGCACCATGTGATCAGCCAGTCTGAGGCCCGCATCCTGGTCTACCTGCATATCTCGCACGCGGGCATCTTTGCCTTTTCCAACCGCGTCATGGTGGGCGAGGCTGAGGAGATGCGGCTGATGGACCCGCTCACCGCGCTGGAGGTGGCCAAAGCGAACCCGGAGACCATCATCGGCATCAAGGTCCGCCTCGGCGCCTGGACCTCAGGCATCCATGGGCTGGCGCCGCTGGAGTTTGCCATGCAGGTGGCCGAACAGGCCGGCCTGCCGCTGATGGTGCATATCGACGACCCGCCGCCTTCCTATGACGAAGTCGTCAGCCGCCTGCGCCCCGGCGACGTGCTGACCCATTGCTTTCGCCCCTTCCCGAACACGCCGCTCACCGGCAGCGGCGATGTGCGCCCGGCCGTGCTGGAGGCCCGCCGCCGCGGGGTGATCTTCGACATCGGCCACGGCATGTCCTCCTTCTCGGTTGAGGTGGCGCGGCAGATGCTGGCCAACGGGTTCTGGCCTGACACGATCTCCTCGGATGTGCATACGCTTTGCATTGAAGGGCCGGCATTCGATCTGCTTACCACCCTGTCCAAGTTCCTGTGCCTCGGGATGCCGCTGGCGGAGGTGATCCGCGCTGCCACCCAGAATGCTGCCGCCGCCGTGCAGCGCCCGGACCTGGGCACGCTGGCGCCTGGCACCGTTGGCGACGCCTCGATCCTGCGGCTGCAGGAGGGCCAGTTCACCTTTGAGGACGGCGACAAAGAAACATTTGAAGGCACACAGAAGCTCACCGCTGCAGGCACTGTTCTAGGAGGCAGAATATGGCAACTCACCTGACGCAGACCGTCTATCTGAACGGCAGCTACATGCCCGGCGGCGAGGCCAAGCTGTCGATCTTCGACCGCGGGCTGCTGTTTGCCGATGCGGTTTATGAGGGGCTTGGCGTGCTTGATGGCAAGGTGATTGATTTCGACATGCACATGGGTCGCCTGCAGGCCTCGATGGCCAAGCTGAATTTCCCGGTGCCGCTGGGGCCGGAGGGTATTCTGGAGATCTGCAACCATTTGATTACTGAGAATAAGCTGGCTGAGGGCTTCATCTATCTCCACATCACCCGCGGCGAGGCCGACCGGGACTATGTCTACAGTGATGCCCTCAAACCCAATGTCTTTGCCTTCAGCCAGGAAACCGTCTCGGGCAAGGCGGATGCGCCGGTCTCCGGCGTCTCCATGAAGTCCCACCCCGACCTGCGCTGGAAGCGGCGCGACATCAAGACCTCGAACCTGCTGGGCCAGGTGATCGCCAAGACCGCCGCGTCCCGGGCCGGCGCCTATGAGGCACTGATGGTGGATGACGAAGGCTATGTGACCGAGGGCGGTGCCACCAGTTTCTTCATCATCCGCGGCAAGACGCTGCTGGCGCGGCCCGTCACCAATGAGATCCTGCACGGCATCACCCGCCAGACCATGCTGCGGGTGGCCGGGGAACTTGGATATGCCATTGAAATCCGGCGCTTTACCCTAGAAGAAGCGCTGACCGCGGACGAGGCTTTCCTCACCGGAGCCTCCAGCTATGTGGAGCCGGTGGTGCAGATTGACGGCCAGCCGGTCGGCGCCGGAGCGCCTGGAGATTTCACGCTGCGTTTGCGAGCTGCCTACTTGCAAGCCGTCCGCTCAGCCCAACCCTAAAGGAGCAGCACATGACCCGGATCGACACCCTCCTGTCCAGTTTCCCCCGCGCCGCTTTGCTGTCTCAGCCAACGCCGCTGGAGCGGCTGGACCGGCTGTCGGAAGAACTGGATATCGATCTCTGGATCAAGCGCGATGACCTCACCGGTCTCAGCTTTGGCGGCAACAAGACAAGGCAGCTGGAGTTCTATATCGGCGCTGCACGGGCGGCACAGGCGGATACCATTCTGATCACCGGCGCGGTGCAGTCGAACTTTGCCCGCACCGCCGCCGCGGCGGCTGCAAAGTACGGTATGCAGGCGGTGCTGCAGCGCGAAGAGCGGGTGCCGGGTATGGACCTGCTTTATCACAGCAACGGCAATGTGTTCCTGTCGGATATCCTGGGTGCCGAGGCCATGAGTTACCCGGAGGGAGAAGACGAGGCCGGCGCGGATGCGGCCCTTGAGGCCCGCGCCGAAGAGCTGCGCGCGGCGGGGCGCAGGCCCTACATCATCCCGCTCGGCCTGGGCCATGCACCGCTGGGCGCGCTGGGCTATGTGCAGGGCGGGGCGGAGCTGGCGTCGCAGATCGGCGGTTTTGATGCGGCGGTTGTGCCCTCGGGCAGCGGCGCTACCCATGGCGGCTTCCTGACAGGGGTGCGGCTCGCCGGGATCACCGAGCCGGTTTTTGGCATCTGCGTGCGCCGCGGTGCCCAGGCGCAGAAAACGCGGCTGGAGCAGGTGACGGCGGAGCTGGCCGGGCTGATGGACATTCAGCGACCCTTTGCGAGCGATGATATCCTAACCTGGGACGGCGCGCTGGCTCCCGGCTATGGCCGTGCAGGTCCCGGCACCCGCGGCGCGCTGCAGCGCATGGCTTCTGCAGAAGGCATCCTGCTGGACCCGGTCTATTCCGCCAAGACGTTTGCCGGCCTTCTGGGGCTGCTGGAAGAGGGCGCCATCCGCAAGGGCCAGAAGGTGCTGCTGCTCCATACCGGCGGGCTGCCTGCGCTGTTTGCCTATCAGAACGAACTCGGTTTCAGCGGCGCCGGGTCATGATCCTATGCTGCGGCGAGGCCTTGATCGACATGCTCCCCGGAGAAACAGCCGAAGGACAGGCGGCCTATGTGCCCCATTGCGGCGGGTCGGTGTTCAACACAGCGCTGGCGCTGGGCCGTTTGGGTGGCCGCACGGGGCTGTTCACCGGGCTGTCCTCGGATGTCTTCGGTCAGCAGTTGCGGGAGGCATTGGCCGAAGCAGGGGTGGACTTGTCCCTGTCCCGCATCAGCCCGCGGCCCAGCACCTTGGCCTTTGTGCATCTTACCGGAGGCGAGGCCAGCTACAGCTTTCTGGATAATGGCTCGGCAGGGTCTTCTCTCTCTCCCGCAGATATTCCTGAAATGCCGGGCAGTGCAGAGGCGCTGTTCTTTGGCGGCATCAGCCTGTGCAACCCGCCTGCGGCCGAGGCCTATCTGGCACTGGCCCAACGCGAGGCAGGCCGCCGGATGGTGATGCTGGACCCGAATGTGCGCGCAGGCTTTGCGCAGGATGAGGCGGCTTACCGGGCGCGGCTGCAGGAAATGATCGCGCTGGCGGACATCGTGAAAGTCTCGGAAGAGGACATTTCCTGGCTCTGTCCCTGCGGGGACAGGGAGGAAAAACTGCGGGAGCTGGGCGGTGCCGGGCCGCAGCTTCTTTTGCTGACCCGCGGCGGAAAGGGCGCAGAGGCGCATCTGGCTGATGGCCGGGTTGTGCAGGTGGATGCGGTTCCGGTTGAGGCCGCTGACACGGTGGGCGCGGGCGATACGTTCAACGCAGGCTTTTTGGCCAAGGCGCAGGAACTGGGAGTTCTGCAGGCTGCAGCCGATGGCACTATTGCTTCTAAGGATCTCGAATCCTGTATGCGCTATGCGGTGCAGGCAGCGGCTGTCACGGTGGCGCGTGCTGGAGCAAGCCCGCCTTGGAAAAGCGAACTGCCTGGATGATTTTGCGGTAGTTTAGCGTTTGGCCAGATGGCTGGCCTCGCGGGCGAGAGCCTCAATTGCCGCCCAGTCGCCAGCCCCGGCCAGATCCTTGGGCGCCACCCAGCTGCCGCCCGCGCAGACGACGTTAGGCAGCTTCAGATAGCTTTCGGCATTGGCCGGGCTGACACCGCCGGTGGGGCAGAAGGAGATCTGCGGCAGCGGGGCGCCGATGGCTTTGAGGGCAGGGGCGCCGCCGGAAGCCTCTGCCGGGAAGAACTTCAGCATATCATAGCCGCGCGCCAGCAGCCGCATGGCCTCGGTTGCGGTGGCGGCGCCGGGCAGCAAAGGCAGGCCTGCGGCTTCGCAGGCGTCCAGCAGCTCATCCGTGGCGCCGGGGGAGACGCCGAATTGGGCACCGGCCTCCACGGCGGCAGTCACATCTTCGGGCGTGATCAGCGTGCCGGCCCCGACAACGCCGCCGGGAACCTGCGCCATTTCGCGAATGGCGTCCAAAGCGGCGGGGGTGCGCAGGGTGACCTCCAGCGCGGGCAAGCCGCCAGCCACCAAGGCTTCGGCCAGCGGGCGGGCCAAAGCGGCGTCTTCGACCACCAGCACCGGCACGATTGGAGCAAGGCTGCAGATCTCGCGGGCGCGGCGGCTGGCCTCAGCGGGGGTGATTGGCATGTCTCAGTCTCCGAACACGCTGGCGCCTTCGTCGGCGGAGGTGACCGATTGGCGGAACATCGAGAACAGCTCGCGGCCGGTGCCGTGCTGATAGGAGGACAGATCCGCCGTGGCGGCCTCGCGCTCCAAGGCGCCCTCGGTGAGGATCTCGAGATGGCCTTTCACTGCGTCCAGCCGCAGCATGTCGCCGTCCTGGATCTTGGCAATCGGGCCGCCGTCCAGGGCTTCGGGCACCACATGGATTGCCGCGGGGATCTTGCCGGAGGCGCCGGACATGCGTCCGTCGGTGACCAGCGCCACCTTCTGGCCGCGGCCCTGCATGATGCCGAGGAACGGGGTCAGGCTGTGCAATTCGGGCATGCCGTTGGCCTTGGGCCCCTGGAAGCGCACCACCACGATCACATCGCCGGTCAGCTCGCCTGCCTTGAAGGCAGTTTTGGCTTCTTCTTGATCGTGAAAGACGCGGGCCGGGGCCTGGATCACCTGGTGCTCCTTAGCGACCGCCGAGACCTTGATGACGGCGGTGCCGAGGTTGCCGGTCAGCCGCTTGAGCCCGCCGGTCTCCTGGAATGGCGCTTCCGCCGGGCGCAGCACTGCGTCGTTCAGGCTTTGGCCCGGGCCCTCGCGGAAGGTGAGGCCGTCTTCGGTGAGGAAGGGTTCCATCACGTAATGCTCCAGCCCTTCGCCCGCGACGGTTTTGGTGTCCGGGTGCAGGTTGCCGGACTTCAGCAGTTCGCCAATCAGGTAGCCAAGGCCGCCGGCGGCGTGGAAATGGTTCACGTCGGCGAGCCCGTTCGGGTAGACGCGGGCCAGCAGGGGCACCACGTCGGAGAGGTCCGCAAAGTCCTGCCAGTCCAGAATGATACCGCCCGCTCGGGCCATGGCGATCAGGTGGATCAATAGGTTGGTGGAGCCGCCGGTGGCCATCAGCCCGACGATGCCGTTGGCATAGGCCTTTTCGTCCAGCACATCGCAGACGGGCGTGTAGCTGTTGCCAAGCGCGCTGAGCGACAGGGCGCGTTTGGCGCCTTCGACCGTGAGCGCCTCGCGCAGCGGCGTGCCCGGTGTCACAAAGGAGGAGCCGGGCAGGTGCAGCCCCATGAACTCCATCAGCATCTGGTTGGTGTTGGCGGTGCCGTAGAAGGTGCAGGTGCCGGGGCCGTGGTAGGCGGCCATTTCGGCCTTCAAGAGCTCCTCGCGGGAGATTTCCCCGGCGGCGAACTGCTGGCGGATCCTGGCCTTTTCGTCATTGGCGAGGCCGCTGGTCATCGGGCCTGCGGGCAGGAAAACCGCAGGGATATGGCCGAATGCCTGGGCACCGATCACCAGGCCCGGCACGATCTTGTCGCAGACGCCGAGGAAGACGGCCGCGTCGAAGACATTGTGGCTGAGGGCGATGCCTGCGGCCATGGCGATGGTGTCGCGGGAGAACAGGCTGAGCTCCATGCCCGGCTCGCTTTGGGTGACGCCGTCGCACATGGCAGGCACGCCGCCTGCGACCTGGGCGGTGCCGCCTGCGGCGCGGACGGTATCGCGGATCAGCGCCGGGTAGGTCTCAAACGGCTGATGCGCCGACAGCATGTCATTGTAGGCGGTGACGATGCCGAGGTGGCCCTTGCTGCCCTCAGCCAGCGTTTGCTGGTCAGCACCGGTGGCGGCATAGGCGTGGGCCTGGCCGGAACAGGACAGATGCGCCCGCGCAGGCCCCTTTCCGCGTGCTGCGCGCATCCGCTCCAGATAGGCCGCGCGGGTGGTCTCGCTGCGGGCGATGATGCGGTCGGTAACGGCGGCCAGTGTGGGGTTCAAACTCATTTGGTGCCTTTGTAGCAAACTGCAGGGGCAAAGAGGAGGGCGGCCATTCTACGCACCGATTCCGCGCCAGCGGCGGCCATCGCGGTGAATCAGCAGGAGGGAGTCGTCAGGGCCGGCGCTGCCGCTGTCATAGGGCTGCGGGGCGTCGCCTGCCTCCTGCCAGCCGGCGATGATGGGGTCAGCCCAGGCCCAGGCGGCTTCGACCTCGTCGCCGCGCATGAACAGGGTCTGGTTGCCGCGGATCACATCCATGATCAGCCGTTCATAGGCGTCCTGCGGGCGGCCCGACTCCGGCAGCTCATCGGCAAAGGTCATGTCCAGATTGGCGCCGGTCAGCCGCATGCCGCCGGGGCCGGGGTCCTTGATGGTGGTCTTGAGCGTGATGCCTTCGTCGGGCTGAAGCCGGATCACCAGCACATTGCCGTGCACGGTGCCGGAACCCTCGAAGATATTGTGCGGCGGGTCGCGGAAATAGACGGCGATTTCGCTCACCCGTTCGCGCAGGCGCTTGCCGGTGCGCAGGTAGAACGGCGTGCCGGCCCATCGCCAGTTGGCCACTTCGGCTTTCAAGGCGATGTAGCTTTCGGTGCGGCTGGCGGGATTGCCCGCGTGATCGCGGTAGCTGGCGCCGTCCTTGCCGCGGTACTGGCCGCGGGCGATATTGTTCTGCGGCACCGGGCGCAGGGCTTCGATCACCTTGACCTTCTCGTCGCGCACCGCGTTTGGGGTGAATTGCGCGGGCGGCTCCATCGCGGTGAGGCACAGAAGCTGCATCAGGTGGTTTTGCACCATGTCCCGCATGGCGCCGGATTTGTCGTAGTATTCCTCGCGCCCCTCGATGCCGATGCTTTCGGCGACGGTGATCTGCACATGGTCGATGTGGGAGGAGTTCCACAAGGGCTCAAACAGCGAATTGGCAAAGCGCAGAGCCATCAGGTTCTGCACGGTTTCCTTGCCCAGGTAATGGTCGATCCGGTAGATCTGCTGCTCTTCGAAATGCGCGCGCAGGGCGGCGTTCAGTTCCTGCGCCGAGGCGAGATCGTGGCCAAATGGTTTCTCCAGCACGATGCGGCTGTCCGGCGTGGCAATCCCGGTTTCGCTGAGCCGGCGGGCGATGCCTGGAAACAGCGAGGGGCCGACCGACAGGTAGAAGGCGCGCACGCAATCGTCACGCAGTTTCCCGTGAATCATGTCCCACCCGGCCGCGCCGCGGGCATCGACCGCGACATAATCCAGAAGGGCAGTGAAGGCGGTGATTTCCTCGGGCGTGGTCTCCACATCCTGGCCGAAATCGCGGATGGCCCCGGCGGTCTGATTGCGGAATTCCTCGGCTGTCAGATTGCTGCGCGAGGCACCGATGATGCGGCAGTCGCTGCTGAACTGGCCGATCTGGAAACGGTGGAACAGCGCCGGCAGGATCTTGCGCCGGGCCAGGTCGCCGGTCGCGCCAAACAGCACGAGGTCGAAGGGGTCAACAGGGATGACGCGGGAAACCATTGATTTTACATCGCTGTTCCATTGGGGCGGCCGGAACCCGGAGGCCGGGCCATTGTGCAGCCTTAGGCGGGGCAATTCAATTCCCCCTGCTCGCACATCGCCGGTTAAAGTTGAGTTATCGCTAACATGTTGCAGCACAAAGAGCCATGGCGAATTTGTGCTAGCGGCGAGGTGTGACAGGTTCCGAGCGAGGGGCTGTCCGACAATTGTTTCCGTCAAAACACATTCACGCTTGAATTGATCCTGCGCTTAGGGAATTTGAGGCGCATGAGCACCTTTCACTGCCCCAATTGCGCCAGCCCGGTTTCTCCGGCAGCCGCTTCGGTCAAGCTGACCGCCTGCGAGTCCTGCGGCACCACCTTGTTCCTGGAGGATGATCAGGCGCGGCTGGCGGGCGAGCAGGGGGTGATGCATGAGGCGCCGATGCTGTTCGGCCTGGGCAGCTCGATCCGGCTGGGCGGCCGGACGATGCAGATCCTGGGCCATGCGCGGTTCTCTTACGGCCGCGGTTTCTGGGAAGAGTTCTGGGCGCTGGATGACGGCAATTCCCCCTGCTGGGTATCGCTGGACGAGGGCGATATCGTGATGCAGCGAGTCCTGCGGCGCCCGGAGTGGCCGAAGTATGACGGTTACCTGAAACTTGGCGGCACCCTCAATTACGAAGGCGAGCTGTTCACAGTCTCGGAAGAAGATGATGCCGAATGCGTTGCTGTGCGCGGCAGCTTCGATCAGGCGCTGATTGTTGGCGAGCGCTACCGCTTCGTGAACCTGCAGGGTGAGGACGGCACGCTTTTATCAGGCGAGTTCCAGGGCAGCAGCCGGGAATGGTACCGCGGCCAGTGGTATGACCCGTTCGAGGTCGAGGTGCTGGCATGAGCCTGAGTGCGGAGCTGAAAGCGGTTGACTGCACCTCCTGCGGGGCCGGGCTGGATATCCTTGGCGGCGGCCGGGTGACGGTGCATATCTGCCCCTATTGCGGCACCGAGCTGGACGCGCTGGACAACTACCGCGCTGTGCGGAAGTTCAACGACATCCAGCGCCCGGTCAGCCCGTTTGAAATCGGCATGACCGGGACGTTGTTCGGCGCGGAGTACACCGTGATTGGCACCCTGCAGCACGAGGAACGCTGGGGTGTACGCACCTGGATCTGGGTCGATCACCAGCTTTATTCTCCGACCCACGGCTATGCCTGGCTGACAATTGAGGACCGGCATCTGGTTTTCACCCGCCGGTTCCGGCGTCCGGTGTGGATGTCTGCCGATTGGGTTGAACGTGCGGAATACCGGCCGAAGGTCCATGCCAATGACCGGACCTTCCAGTATTACGATACCTCAACCAGCCAGATTACTTTTGCCGAAGGCGAATTTACCTGGTCCCCCGTTAAGGGTCAGCAAACCACCACGGTTTCAGCGCTGGCCGATGACGCGATGCTGGGGTTCGCCCAGACCGGCAGCGAACGAGAGGCCTGGCTGTCGCAATACCTGCCAGTCAAGGATGCGGAGGCGGGGTTCGGCATCAAGACCGGGCTGAAGCCCTATACGGTGCATCCGCTGCAGCAGTTCAAGACCGGACCAAATTATTGGTTTGTCTGTACGGCCAGTGCAATCTGCGCGTTTCTCTGTCTGATGATCGGGATCACCCTGTCGTCGCCGAGAGGGGAAACCGTGTTGAAGCGCCAGGTGGTCCAAGTTGAGCAGATGCCGGTTGAATTGCCTTTTGAAATCACGGATCCCGGCTGGCTGGCCCGGCTGGATCTGAAAGGGGACACCAGGAACAGCTGGGCTTATGTCGAAGTTGAGCTGACCGACCCCGAGGACGAACCGGTGTTCCAAGCCGGGCGCACGGTTGAGTATTATCAGGGGCGGGACAAGGATGGCTCTTGGAGTGAAGGCGACAATCAAGCATCGCTGACATTCCGGCCTGAAATGGCAGGGACTTACACGCTGAGTGTCGAGATTGGCGAAAGCGGGTTGTGGAGCCCGAATTTCACCTATGCCGGCAGCGATACAAGTCAATTCCGCCCGGCCCTGGGGGAGCTGACGGTTTCGGTGGAAAGCGGGCTGTCTACAGGACGCTGGCTGTTCCTGCTGGCGGCTGTTTTCGGGGCCTTGAGCGCGCAGGCGGTGTTCCGTCTTTGGTGGCACCGCAAACAGCGCTGGAGCGGCAGCGACTGGGTAGATGAGGACGACGACTGAGCCATGAACCTGTTCCGCATTATCTTTCTGGTCATGTCCGGCGTTTCGATCGCTGGGGCCACCTATGTCTCGTACCATGGCTACGGCGGCGAGAGCCGTGACCTGGACACATCCATCCGCGCCGCCAGCGGCGGGCGCTACTCAAACGGCAACGTCAAATAACCGGGGGCTCTTATGGAGTATTTCTCTGCCATCCAGGCCGCTGAGCTGATCAGCACCGTCTTCTACACCTTTGTCGGCGTGGCGCTGATGGGGGTGATCTGGAAAGTGATCGACTGGCTGACGCCGTTCCCGATCATGAAGGAAATCGAGCAGGATCAGAACGTTGCGCTGGCGGTGCTGATCGGTTTTCTGTTCCTGTCCATCTCGATCATCATTGCTGCTGTCATCCTGTCATGACGGCGGCTGCCCCTGACCCGGGGGGCGTGCGGCTGCGCGAGCTCTGGCTGCTAGCCGCGACCTTTCTGGTGGCGGTCTCGGGCCTGATCTACGAGCTGATCGCGGCAACGCTGTCGAGCTATCTGCTGGGCGATTCCGTGCGCCAGTTCTCGCTGGTGATCGGGGTGTTCCTTTCGGCGATGGGGCTGGGGGCCTGGCTGTCGCGCTTTGTCGGCCAAGCCATGAGCGGCTTTATCTGGGCGCAGATCTGCCTAGGCATTGCCGGCGGCTTCATGGCGCCTGCGATCTTCTTTTCCTATGCTTGGATGGAGAGCGTTTCGGTGCCCCTCTACGGGCTGCTGATCCTGGTGGGTGTGCTGTCGGGGATGGAGATCCCGCTGATCGCCCGTGTGCTGAAAGAGATCGGCGCACCCGAGTTCCGCTTCGAGAATGTGCTGAGCGTCGATTATGTCGGCGCGCTGGCGGCCTCGGTGGCCTTTCCGCTGCTGATCATCCCGCAGCTGGGGCTGATGTCGGCGAGCCTCAGTTTCGGGGCGCTGAACCTGGCGGTGGCGGGCCTGTCGCTTTGGGTCTTCCGGGCCGCGGCGAGTAAAGGGCAGGTCGCGGTCTGGGCCGTGGTTTTTGCCGCGACGCTTGCGGGGCTGTGGCAGTCGGAACGGCTGGTTTCGGTGGCTGAGGCGGATCTGTTCGAGGATGACATCATCCTGAGCGAAGCAACGCCCTATCAGCAGATAACCGTGACCCGTTACAAAGACCGGGTGCGGCTGTTCCTGGATTACTCGATCCAATTCGACACCCTGGACGAGCACCGCTATCACGAAAGTCTGGTTCACCCGGCGATGGCTTCCGCGCCGCGGCGCAAGGATGTGCTGATCCTTGGCGGCGGCGACGGCATGGCGGTGCGCGAAGTTCTGCGCTGGGACGGAGTGGAGAGCATCACGCTGGTGGATCTTGATCCGCGGGTGACAGAGCTGTTCCGGGACCATCCGCAGCTGTCCGCGCTGAACGGCGGGGCGCTGAGGGATTCACGTGTGACGGTCCGCAACATAGATGCCTGGCAGTTCGTGGAGCGTACTGATCTGGTTTTTGACGTGATCATTGCAGACTTGCCTGACCCCAAAAACCTGGCGCTTTCCAAGCTCTACACCCGCCAGTTCTATGGCGCGCTGATGGAACGGCTGAGCGCGCAAGGGGTGATGGTGACCCAAGCCGGCTCGCCGCTGTTTGCCCGCCAGGCGTTCTGGTCGGTGGCCCGGACGCTGGAGGCGGCACGCAATCCTTATGCGCCGGGCGAGGGGCTGCGGATTCGGCCTTACCATGCCTATCTGCCAAGTTTTGGCGATTGGGGCTTTGTGATGGCCACGCCGCAGGCGCTGAAGCCCCGAGAGCTGGTGCTGCCGGACGGTCTTAAGTTTCTGGACAATGCGGTTTGGCAGGCGGCGCAGGTCTTTGCCGCGGACACCGGGGTGGTGGAGGCAGAGGTCAACACCCTGCAGTCCCATGCTTTGGCGGGTTATTACCAAGAGGGCTGGGATCAGTGGTTTGAATGAGAGGGCTCAGCCTTCCAGCGATGACATGTTCCAGGCGGCGAGCAGCTTGGGGAGGGCGATGTCCCAATCCATCACGCCGGATTTCTCTGCCCAATCCTGATACTGGCGGATCATCTCCTGTGCCCGGCGTTCCTCGCCTTTGATAATGTTGCTCAGTTCCGTGCGGTCGGCCTCCATGTCGTAAAGCTCCCAGTCCTGGCCGTGCAGGCGCACCAGCTTGAACTGGCCCATCAGCATCGCCGCATTGCCTTCGTGTTCGAAGAATATGGGCTGCTCGCGCTCCCAGTCCTTGCCGCGCAGCAGGGGCAGCAGGCTTTCACCTTGCATCGGCTGGATTTCGTGGCCGCCGAGTTCTGTCAGATACCCCGCCCCGGCGGCCTCAAGGATCGTGGACAGGATGTCCACCATATGGCAGGCGGCATGGGCAGTTGGGCGGACCTTGAACCCCTTGGGCCAATGGGCCACCAGCGGGGTGGAGATGCCGCTCTCATGCACATAGTGCTTGAACAAGCGGAACGGCGCGTTGGAGACATTAGCCCAGAGTTTGTCATAGCTTTGTAAGGTCTGCGCATCGCCGGGGCGCAGGTCCGGCACATTGCCCATGGTGATCTTCCTGCCGTCCTGAGTCACATCCGGGTAGAACTGGGCCCAGCCGTCCTCGGCCATGAATTCGGTGCAGCCGCCGTTGTCGCTGAGGAACAGGATCAGCGTGTTGGCGAACTGCCCCAGCTGGTCTGAAACAGCCCCATGTCGTCGGCGAGGATCAGGATTACATTGGCCCGGCTGGTCATTCGAATCGCGCTCCGCTGTGGTTTGAGCCGAGTATGCGAGGGAATGGTTCAGCGGAGAATTGAATAATTTGATCAAATCTTGCCGGAGGCTGCGTCAGCGGCTAAGCATGTCCGGCAGACACATTGGCGCCATCAGGGAGGAGTGCCCATGACCCCGCTAGCAGGCCTGAAAGTGGTCGAACTTGCCCGTATTCTTGCGGGGCCCTGGATTGGTCAGTCGCTGGCGGACCTTGGCGCCGAGGTGATCAAGGTCGAAAGCCCCGATGGTGATGACACCCGCAAATGGGGTCCTCCGTTCATTGAACGCGAGGGCGACAAGACCGCCGCCTATTACTATGCCGCCAACCGGGGCAAGGACAGCGTCACTGCCGACTTCCGCACCGAGGAAGGCAAGCAGGTGGTGATTGACCTGATCCGGGACGCCGACATCCTGATCGAGAATTTCAAAGTGGGCGGCCTGAAGAAATACGGGCTGGATTACGAGAGCCTGGCGCAGATCAATCCGCGGTTGATCTATTGCTCGGTGACTGGCTTTGGTCAGGACGGGCCCTATGCGGCGCGGGCGGGATATGACTTCCTGCTGCAGGGCATGTCGGGGCTGATGTCAATCACCGGCGAGCAGAACGGCCAGCCGCAAAAGGTCGGCGTGGCGATCACCGATATTGTCACCGGGCTGTATGGCACCATTGGCATCCTGGCGGCGGTGGAGCAGCGCCACACCACCGGCCGCGGCCAGCATCTGGACATGTCGCTGATGGATTGCGCCACCGCGCTCTTGGCGAACCAGGCGATGAACTATCTGGCGACCGGCGACAGCCCGGTGCGGCTGGGCAATGACCATCCCAACATTGCGCCTTATCAGGTGATGGCCGTCAGCGATGGCCATGTGATCCTCGCGGTGGGCAATGACGGGCAATTCCAGCGGCTGTGCGATGTGCTGGGGCTGGCAGAAGCCAAGGCGGATGCGCGGTTCCAGACCAACCAGCTGCGGGTCGCCAACCGCAAGGCGCTGACCGCAATTCTGGAGGAGGTGCTGGCCGGATGGGCGCAAAGCGATCTGCTGGCGGCGCTGGAGGCGGCGACGGTGCCTGCGGGTCCGATCAACACCATCGGCCAGGCGTTTGAGGATCCGCAGATCAGGCACCGCGGGATGCAGATTGAACCGGAAGGCGTGCCGGGGGTGCGGGGGCCGTGGAAGTTCTCGGAGGCTGAACTGGCGCTGGAGAAATCGGCACCGAAGTTGCCAAGGGAATAGTTTGCAACTCAGTCGCTGGTGCAGCGTTCAAGAGTGCTGCAGCTTTTGAGTCGGCCGCCAAGGGCTGCAGAGACCCGCGGGGTGTCGCAGCCCGGCCTGTCAGCCGGGCGGAGGGCGTTTTTAAACGTTCACATCCACACTCAGGGGCAGCTCTTCCCCCAGCAGGCGGCGGACTTTGGGGTCCAGGCGCGGGCTGTCTTCGCGGCAGGCTCCGGTGGCGGCCAGTGCCTCGCGCGCGGTGACCCGTTCGCTGATCCGGACCCAGACTGTGCGGGCGGCATAAGGCGGCTGGTCCGAGCGGGCGGAGATGCCCAGCACCAAGCCCTGCAGATAAGAGGTCTGCTGCGGATGGGCGGGCATCAGCACCGTTTCGGATAGGAAGCCATGCGCCCGGCGCGGGCTTTCGTACATGCAGATCCGGTTGTTGTGGAACACCGCCATGCCGCGGTAGCGGCCGCGCTGGCGGATGCTGCCGTCGCTGGCGGCGGCGCGCTCGAACGTGTCGGTGACCACATGGCCGTCTTCTTCGCGCAGCCGGATCAGGGTGCGCATGATATGCCCGGGCCAAGTCGGGGTGCGGTAGTAGCCGTGATAAAAGCCCAGGAAGCGGCGCATGTGCCGCGCCTGGCCTGCAAACTGCGCACCGAAATGCTGGGTGGGCGCAGCGATCCCGGCCCGTTGCATGTTTTGCGCCTGGCGGAAGTCCTGGTGCGGGGCAAACAGCTGCTCTTCCTCCAGCCCGAAGAACTGCGCGATGCGGCGCAGGTTGTGGGCTGAGGGCAGGCCGTGGCCGTTGAGGTAGCGGTTGAACTGCTGGCGGTTGATGCCGATGCCGCGGCAGACCTGGGCAATGCTGCCGGTCTCGGCGCAGAGCCTGCGCAGGTTGCGGGCGAAATCTTCTTGCATCGGCGCGGCCTTCTTCGCGGTTTGGCTGCCAGACTGCGTACATCCGCTTACACCTGCGGACAAGTGCTGCCTTTTCATGCGGGGCAAGTTTGGAGAAGGTGGGCCCAAGGGGCGCGGCCCGGACCACAAGACAAGGAATAGCAAATGCCCGGCGCATTCACCATCATAGAAAACACCTGGATCACCCTGCCGGACGGGCGCAAGCTGTCGGCGCGGATGTGGATGCCCAAGGGCGAGGGGCCGTTTCCGGCGATCCTGGAATACCTCCCCTACCGCAAGCGCGACGGCACTGCGCCGCGGGATGAGACCACACACCCGGTTTTCGCGGCTGAAGGCTATGCCTGTGTGCGGGTGGATATCGCGGGCACCGGTGATAGCGAGGGGGTGTTTGATGATGAATACTCTGAACAGGAGCTGAGCGACGGCGAGGCGGTGCTGGCCTGGATTGCATCTCAGCGCTGGTGCACCGGCAGTATCGGCATGATCGGCATCAGCTGGGGCGGCTTCAACGGGCTGCAGCTGGCGTTCCGGCGGCCTGAGGCGCTGAAGGCGGTGGTGTCCGTGGCCTCGACCGTGGACCGCTATGCCGATGACATCCACTACATGGGCGGCTGCCTGCTGAGCGACAACGCCAACTGGGGCAGCCAGATGTTTGCCTATCAGTCGCGCCCCGCGGACCCGGAGCTGCGCACGGACTGGCGCGAGGATTGGATCAAGCGGATCGAGGAAATGCCCTTTATGCCAGCCGACTGGCTGCGGCATCAGACCCGGGACGGGCAATGGAAACATGGTTCCGTCTGCGAGGATTGGTCGGCAATCCAGGCGCCGGTGCTGGCGATCACCGGCTGGGCGGATGCCTATGTGAATGCGCCGCCCGCGCTGGCGGCCAATCTGACCGTGCCGGCCAAGGCGATGATCGGCCCTTGGGAGCACCGCTATGCCCATATCGCCAAACTGGATCCGGCAGATTTTCATGGAGAGGTGCTGGCCTGGTTCGGCAAGTGGCTGAAAGGCGAGGAGACCGGAGCCGAAGACCTGCCGGACTACCGCGTCTACATGCAGGAGCATTTCAACCCCACCATGCAGAACAAACCGCGGCAGGGGCGCTGGGTGGCTGAGGCTGCGTGGCCGTCGCCCAATGTGCAAGAGCGGGTGATGCAACTGGGCGCAGGCGTGCTGGCGGAGGCGGCGGCAGGCGGCACTCTGGCAGTCAGCAGCCCGGCGACTGTGGGCCAGGCGGGCGGCTATTTCTGCCCGGGCATGCGGTTTGACAATGAGCTAGCGGGCGATCAGGCGGAGGATGACAAACTGTCGGTCTGTTTCGACACTGCACCCTTGGCCGAGCCGCTGGAGCTGCTGGGCCGCCCGCGTGTGAAGGTGGCGTTCAGCGTTGACAAACCGGTGGCGCAGCTGGTGGCGCGGCTGTGCGATGTCTCGCCTGAAGGCGTGTCGCAGCGGATCACTTTCCGGCCGCTGAACCTGACCTGCCGTAACGGCTTTGAGGCGCCGGAAAAGCTGGTGCCGGGGGAGCGTTATGAGGCGGAGATCGAGCTCAATGAATGCGCGCATCATCTGAAGCCAGACCATGTGCTGCGGCTGGCGCTGTCGACGTCGTACTGGCCGATTGTCTGGCCTGCGCCGGAGGCGGCGGAGGTGACGCTGCACCTGGAGAGCTGTGCGCTGGTGCTGCCGGAACGCCGGGTCTCCGACGAGATTGACCCGCAACAGCCCGGCGCGCCGCGGGACTACCCTGTGCTGCAAGCGGAGCAACTGCGCGCGGCGGGCGGCACATCCAAGACTTGGACCCGCGACGATGGCGCGCTGGTGCTTGATACTATGGATGACTACGGCAAGGCGGTGGATCCCTATCACGGCATCTGCGTAGGCAGCCATGTGACCATGCATTACGAAGTGCATCCCGATGACCCGGCCACGGCCGCCTTTGCCAGCGACTGGAATTTCGAGTTTGAGCGCGGCGGCTGGCAGGTGGCGATCGACACCGAGAACAAGGTGACCTGCGACCGCGAGAACTTCTATCTCTGGCGCCGGGTGACGGCCTATGAAGGGGCAAACAAGGAAGTTGTTCTGACTAAGGAATGGAGCGAGACGATTCCCCGCGGGGTGCTGTAAACCGGAGCGGGATGCGGGCGGATTTTCGGCAATTCGTCCGCATTTGCCTTGGTTTTGACATAGTGCGTTACCCAAAGCACACAGGCCCTTAACCATTTGATTGCAAATTCAGCTCTCAGCGGGCTGCCGTTGCCCTTGCTGCGCCGGATCGGCCAGTATTGTGGTTAACGAGCAGTTAACAAACAGACTTGAGGGCGGGAAATGCAGCTTTCCGTTGTTGTGCCCTGCTACAATGAAGACGAGTCGGTCCCCATGCTGGTGGAGCGGCTGGTGCAGGCAATTGAACCATGGGCGCATGAGGCCGAGATCATCCTGACGGATGATGGCTCCAGCGACGCAACCTGGGCGGCGATTGAGGCGGCCCATGCCAAATACCCGGTGGTGCGGGGCATCCGCCTGTCGGCGAACCGGGGGCATCAGGTGGCGCTGACCGCCGGGTTGGAGGCTGCGCGCGGTGCGCGGATCTTCATGCTGGATGCGGACCTGCAGGACCCTCCGGAAATCCTGCCCGACATGATGATGATGATGGACCGGGGTTATGACGTGGTCTACGGCCGCCGGGCAGAACGGCAGGGGGAGACCCTGTTCAAGAAGGCCACGGCCTATCTGTTCTACCGCTTCCTGAACACGCTGTCGGATGTGGACATCCCCAAGGACACCGGCGACTTCCGCCTGGTTAGCCGCCGTTCGCTTGATGCGGTTCTGGCGATGCCCGAGCGTGCGCGCTTTATCCGCGGCATGTTCGCCTGGGCGGGCTTCAAGCAGATCGGGCTGGAATATGTGCGCGACGCGCGGGTGGCGGGCGTTACCAAGTATCCGTTCCGCGCCATGCTGCGCTTTGCCACCGATGCATTGACCGGATTTTCCACCAAGCCGCTGAAAATGGCGACGCGGCTGGCGTTCCTGAGCCTCTACGTGACCTTCCTGATGGCGGTCTATGTGTTCCTGTCGCTGGCCTTGTACAGCACCGCGCCGGGCTGGGCGTCGATGCTGCTGGCGATTTCCTTCTTCTCCGGCATTCAGCTGCTGACCCTGGGGATCATGGGCGAATACATCGGGCGGCTGTATATGGAGAGCAAGCAGCGGCCGATGTACTTCCTGTCCGAAGAGACCGGCGGCAGGGAAAAACCGGCAGACCCTGTCAAGATCGAGTCTGCGTCGCTGCGCAAGGAAGCGTCCTGATCATGGGCGATGCTGGGCAAATCCTGCGCTTCTCGGTGGTTGGTGCCACGGTGGCCGGGCTTTATGTGCTGGGCTATTCGGCACTGCTGGCCGCCGGGATGGCGCAGCCTGCCGCCAATGCGCTGGCCTTTGCCGTGGCGGTCGCGGTGCAATACGTCCTGCAGACCGCCTGGACCTTCCGCCGCCCGCTGGCGCTGCCGGACCAGATGGCGCGTTTTGCCTGCACCATTGCGGCGGGCTTTGCCGTCTCGGCGCTGATCACCGGAACCCTTGGCCCGGCGCTGGGCTGGGCTGACTGGCTGTCCGCTGCGGCGGTCACCGTGATCCTGCCTATTCAGAATTTCATCATATTCCGCCTCTGGGTCTATGCCGCGGCTGGCTGAGGAACAAACGGAGCGACCATGTCCCATATCTATTCGAACGAGTTCTATGATTACATCGACCAGGGCGCGCGCACGTCGGCGCAGGCGATGATCTCGGTTGTGCAGCCGCAGCTGCAGGCGGGCAGCGTGCTGGATCTGGGCAGCGGCCGCGGCGTGTGGCTGAGCGAATGGATCAAGGCGGGCGTTCAGGACGTGGCCGGGGTCGACGGCGACTATGTTGACCGCGACCGGCTGGCGATCCCGCGCGGGCAGTTCCATGCCGCGGACCTGACCAAGCCTTTCGATTTGGGCCGCAAGTTCGATCTGGCGCAGAGCCTCGAAGTGGGCGAGCACCTGCCGGAGGCGGCCTCGGAAAGGCTGGTGGACAGCCTCACCCGCCATGCCGACCGGGTGCTGTTTTCGGCTGCGGTCCCGGGGCAGGGGGGCGAGTTCCACATCAACGAGAAGCCGCTGTCCTTCTGGCAGGACATGTTTGCCGCGCGGGGGTTCGCCGCCTTCGACTTTGCCCGGCCCAAGCTGAAGCACATGGAGGGCGTTGAGCCCTGGTACCGCTACAACACTGTGCTTTATGCCAATGCCGCGGGCCGCGAAGGCCTGCCGCAGGAGGTGCTGGCAGCAGAAGTGCCGGCCGGGCAGAAGGTGCCGCTGGCGGGCAGCCTCGGCTGGCGGATGCGCCGCGGGATCGTCTCACTGATGCCGCAGCCTATGGTGACCAAAATTGCCCAGGGCCGCGCCGCCGTGCTGGCCCGCCGGGCCCGCCGTCTGCAGGAGGCTGCCGGATGACATTCGCGGCAGCAGAGGCCAGCGCGCCCCGTCAGCGCGCCATTTCCAGGCTCTGGGTGCTGATTGGCGCGGTTTACGGCGGCCTGCTGCTGGCGGCGCTGTTCCTGCTGCCGGATCCGATGATCCGCCACGACGACTACCCTGCGCTGCTGGCAGAGCCGGGGCTGTTCTACACCAAGACCCTCTCAGAAGGGCGCTGGCTCAACTACTTGTGGCATCTGCGCGGAGTGGTGACACCGGCCTGGGTGAACTACCTGGCGTATCAGCTGCTCTGGGCTGTCTACCTGGCCTGCCTGGTGCACAATGCCTTTGGCCGAGAGGCGGAGGTCTGGCAGCGGGTGGCTGTGGCTCTGATCGCCGGGCTGTGCTTCCCCTGGATCCTGATTTCGTTGTGGTTCAACACGCTGATCCCCGGAATGGCAGTGCTGGCGCTTTACGGCTGGCTGGCCACCCGGCTGAGCGAGCGTGCCTGCCGCTGGCTGATGCTGGTGTTCGTACCGGTGTCCTTGATGGCCTATACCACATTTCCATTTCTGATCCTGGCGCTGAGCCTGACCCGTGCAGGCCTGACCCGTTCGGCCCGGGACCTGGCCGGGCTGCTGGCGCTGTTCATCGCCAGTTTCGCTTTGGGGATGCTGGCGATCTACACGCTGAATTTCCTCGAACATGGCGTCTTTGGGGTGCCAATGGCCGAATGGCGCAACCCGAGCCCTGCGCATGATCTGGCTTCGGCACTGGAAAATGCCCAACTGGCCTGGGAGTTTCTGAGCGGCCTGGCGGTTAAGGGCTCTTATGCCAATACGCCGCTGATGCTGCTGCAGGGCGCGGTGCTGGCGGCGGCAGTCTGGAGCCTGCTGCGGCAGGACAAATGGCGTGCGCTTTACATGCTTTCAGGCGCGGCGCTGGGGCTGGGGCTGATCTGCCTGCAGGTGGTCCGCACAGGCATCGATATGCCGGTCCGCTCCGGTGGTTTTCTGTGGATCTTCTTTGCGGTCTTCCTGGGGCTGTTTGCCATTTCCTTGCAGCAAAGCGGCCGGGCGCGGCTGGGCCGCTACCTGCTGGCGCTGACTGCGGCGGTTTATGTGATGTTCGCACTGATGCTGCAGCAGTCTTATGCACGCTGGCCGGAGCTGAGCCGGGCGATGGCGGTGGAGCTGCAAGCTGCTGAAGGCCCTGTCTTTGTGACTGGTACTTACCTGTCGCTGGAGGCCGCGGTGAAGGCGGACCTGCAGGAGACCTATGCAATGGAGGCCCGGCTGGAACTGCTGACCGGGCGCGATGTCATCATGTGCGAACGCACGCCCGAGGCCTGCGCAGCCTTGCCAGAGGCGCTGCGCAGCGGTCTGCAGGGAAGCGGGTTCGAAGTGCGCGCGGTTGAGGCCGGCTCAGTGCTGATGCTGTCGCCGGTGGCGCTGCGGGACGCGAAACTGGACGCCGCCCGCAAGCGGCGCCAGCAGAACTGATCAAGCCAGGCTGCCTTCAGAAATCGAGACCCAGGTCCAAGGTGCGGGCCGAGTGGGTCAGTGCACCCGAGGAAATGTAATCGACCCCGGTGGCGGCCACTTCGGCGATGCGTTCAAGACGCATATTGCCAGAGGCTTCGGTCACCACATGGCCCTTGGCCATTTCCACAGCCTTGATCAGGGTGGGGGTGTCCATGTTGTCGAGCAGAACAACATCGGCGCCGCCGGTGGCGATGACCTCAGACAGCTGGTCCAGGGTGTCGACCTCGATCTCCACCTTCATCATGTGGCTGACCGAGGCTTTGGCAGCTTCCAGAACGGCTTTGACACCGCCTGCTGCCGCGATGTGGTTATCCTTGATCAGGATCGCATCCGACAGGCCGAAGCGGTGGTTGTAGCCGCCGCCATGCAGTACTGCCTGCTTTTCGGCAATCCGCAGGCCCGGGGTGGTCTTGCGGGTGCAGGTGATGCGGGTGGCGGTGCCCTTGGTCTCAGCCGCAAAAGCAGCGGTCAGGGTGGCAATGCCGGTGAGGCGGCCCGCGAAGTTCAGCGCTACACGCTCGCCTGACAGGATCGAGGCGGCGGAGCCTTCGATGGTCATCAGCGTGTCGCCCTTCTTGCAAGCACTGCCATCGGGCAGCAGGGTCTCGACCTTCAGTCCGGCATCGACGAGGTGAAAGGCGATGCGGGCGATCTGCATGCCGGAGACCACGCCATCCTCGCGGGCGTTCAGCCGGGCGGAGTAGGTGGCATCAGCCGGGATCACCGCGCGGGTGGTGATGTCGCCGTTCTGGCCCAGGTCCTCCATCAGCGCAGCACGCACCATCGGTTCCAGGATCAGGTCGGGCAGGGTGGCGAATTGGGTGCTCATGTCAGCTCCTCTTGAACCTTGGTGCGGATGGCCAGGGCCTCGTCCAGGGTGATGCGGGTGCGGTGCGCCTGCGCGGGGTCGGCTTCGGGGAAGTCGTCGCGGAAATGGCCGCCGCGGCTTTCTTCGCGCCGGAGTGCTGCAGCGGCAATCAGCGTGGCCGTGGCGCACATGTTGGTGAAGTTCTCGTCCGATGCCTGTTCGGCTTCAAGCCGGGCGATGGCGGCAAGCGCCTGTTTCAAACCTTGAGCGGTGCGGCGGACGCCTGCGTGGGCAGTCATGGCCTCGCGCAGGGATTTCACCGCTTCCGGATCCAGTTCCTGCCCGCCATCCGGAAACTTGAGGCGAAGCTCGCCGGTATCTGCAGGACCATCCAGACTGCTGATATCCTGCGCCGCGTTGCGGGCATAGACCAGTGCTTCCAGCAAGCCGTTGGAAGCCAGCCGGTTGGCGCCGTGCAGGCCGGTTGAGGAGGCTTCACCGCAGACCCATAGATTTCTGAGACTGGTGCGGCCCTGCAGGTCCGCCTCGACTCCGCCCATGTGGTAATGGGCAGCCACTGCCACAGGGATCGGTTCTTTCACCGGATCGATGCCTGCGCGGGTGCAGGTTTCGGCGACGGTGGGAAAGCGGGTCAGAACTTCGGCGCCAAGGGCTGCGCGGGTGTCCAGCATCGGGCGGCGGCCTGCCTGCGTCTCGGCAAAGATCGCACGGGCGACGATGTCGCGCGGGGCGAGTTCGGCGTCCGGGTGCGCCGGGACCATGAAACGTTCGCCATCTGCATTGATCAGCACCGCGCCTTCGCCGCGCAAAGCTTCGGTGGCCAGCGGAGCAGGGTCCTCGCCGATATCGAATGCGGTGGGGTGGAATTGCACGAATTCAGGGTCGGCGATGCGGGCGCCTGCGCGGGCGGCAAAGCCGATCACCTGGCCGCGGATGCGGGGCGGGTTGGTGGTGTGGGCGTAAAGCCCACCGGAGCCGCCGCCTGCCAGCAGCACGCCGGGGCATTGGATCAGCACCGGGGCAGAGGGCGCATCGGCGCGGGTGATCCAGATGCCTGTGACGGTCTCGCTGTCTGTTTCCAGCCGCACGGCTTGGGTGTTTTCCAGCACCTGCACGGACGGCGCTGCGCGCACCGCGGCAATCAGCGTCTGCATGATCTGGTCGCCGGCCTGGTCGCCCTTTACCCGCACCACGCGGGCAGCAGAGTGTGCGGCCTCGCGGCTCATCACATAGTTGCCATCGGCGTCGCGGTCGAAGGGCGTGCCAAGTTCTGTCAGGTCGATGATGTGTTCGCGCGCTACCCGCGTGACCATTGCGGCAACTTCGGGATCGACGGTGCCGGCGCCGGCAAGCAGAGTGTCGTCCGCATGTGCCTCGGGCGTGTCATGAGCGGCCATGGCCGCTGCCACGCCGCCCTGCGCCCAGGCAGAGCTTGCGCCTTCGCCCAGAGGTTCGGGCGAAATCACCAGAACCGGCCGCGGTGCCAGCTCAAGCGCGGCATAAAGCGCGCCAAGGCCTGCGCCGGCAATGACGATACGGCCGGTTTCGATCACGGATCAGATGCCCAGTTTCTGGCTGAGGTC
Source organism: Leisingera sp. ANG-Vp (assembly GCF_000813725.1). Classification (GTDB taxonomy): domain Bacteria; phylum Pseudomonadota; class Alphaproteobacteria; order Rhodobacterales; family Rhodobacteraceae; genus Leisingera. The sequence goes on along the minus strand of NZ_JWLD01000025.1, from coordinate 63,495 downwards.
GATCATCCGCTGAACCGCAACGCGGGCCTTGTCTGCGACCTCAGGGTCAACCTCGACCGGCTCGGACATGGTGTGCAGCGACCACAGGATCTTCTCCAGGGTGATCTTCTTCATGTAGGGGCACATGTTGCAGGGGCCGACGAAGTCCACCTCAGGCAGCTGATCGGCGATGTTCGAAGCCATTGAGCATTCGGTGATCAGCAGCGCCTTCTCGGGCTTCTCGTCAGTCACGTATTTGACGATGCCGCTGGTGGAGCCGGAGAAATCGGCCTCGGCCACCACATCCGGCGGGCATTCCGGGTGGGCGATCAGCCGGGTGCCCGGGTTCCATTCACGGAAGTCGCGTAGGTCCTGGGCGGTGTACTGCTCGTGCACAATGCAGGAGCCTTCCCACCAGACGATATTCTTTTCCGGCACCTGGTTGGCGATGTTCTGCGCCAGATACTGGTCCGGGGTCATGATGATGGTGTCTTCTTCCATTGCCGCCACGATCTGGGCCGCGTTGGAGGAGGTGCAGCAGATGTCCGATGCAGCCTTCACCTCAGCCGTGGTGTTCACATAGGTGACCACCGGCGCGCCCGGGTAGCGGCGGCGCATTTCCTCGACACCCTCGGCGGTGATCGATTCTGCCAGCGAGCAACCCGCTTCCATATCCGGAATCAGAACGGTCTTGCCGGGGCTCAGGATCTTGGAGGTTTCGGCCATGAAGTGCACGCCGCACTGCACGATCACATCGGCCTCGACCTTGGTGGCTTCGATTGCCAGCTGCAGGCTGTCGCCGACCACGTCGGAGATGCCGTGGTAAATTTCGGGCGTCATGTAGTTATGCGCCAGAATCACCGCGTTGCGCTGCTTTTTCAGCTCCAAAATCGCCGCAACATAAGGCGCATGGGTGACCCATTCGACGGGGTTCACCACGCGGTCCATCCGCGCGTAGACGTCTGCCATCTTCTCGGCCAAAGCCGGATTGGGCGCCAGATCATAGTGGGTGGCGAGCTGATCCCGCATGGATTGCAGGTCGAACATGGCATTTCCTCAAGGTTGCGTCCGGGGTGACACTTTGGGCGGGGGTTGTTTCACGTTCAATACGCGCACGCAAGCGCGCGGAAGCGGTTTTGGAGCCAAATGCGGTGATTTGGCGCTAACAGGCGGCATCTTCGGGAAGCCGTTGTTTTCCAGATGGGTATCCGCGGCAGCATTTTCCAGGCGGCATGCCGTTTTTGGCTGTCCTGGTGTCCTCTCCTGTGATTTGGAGCCGCGGCAGGACATGGTAGACCGGGCCGGTGCAGGGCCTTTGGGAGAACAACGGAGCGCGATGACTGATCTGTGGGCAGGATTGAGCCAGGCCTTTTGGCTGCTGGTGACGCTGGACGCGGATCTGGTGGAGATCACCCTGCGCTCTTTGCGGGTGACGCTGACAGCGCTGGCGATTGCCTGTGCCATCGCGCTGCCGCTGGCTGCCTTTCTGGCGGTGCGCCGGTTCCGGCTGCGCCGCGCCACGATTGCAGTGCTGAACGCTCTGATGGGGCTGCCGCCGGTGGTGGTTGGTCTGGTGGTCTATGTGTTCCTGTCCCGCGCCGGACCGTTCGGCGTGTTTGGCCTGCTGTTTACACCCACGGCCATGATCATCGCTCAGGTCATCATCGTGGTGCCGCTGGTGGCCTCGGTTGCCCATCAGTCGCTGCGGGAACTATGGAGCGATTACCACGATCTGCTGATCTCGATGAATGCCACCCAGCTGCAGCGCATCCAGGCGCTGTTGTGGGATGGGCGGCGGGCTTTGCTGACGGCGGCTCTGGCGGGCTTTGGCCGTGCCATTGGCGAGGTTGGTGCGATCATGGTGGTGGGCGGCAATATCGACCATGCCACCCGGGTTCTGACCACGGCGATTGCGCTGGAGACCGGCAAAGGCGAGTTTGCCATGGCGCTGGGTCTGGGCTTTGTGCTGATTGCCTTGGCCATTGCGGTCAACCTGTGCATCCACTGGCTGGGCCGCACCGAGAGCGAGGGGCGCTGGTGATGCAGATGTTCCCGCTGGTAGCCAAGGGCGCGCAGGTGCGCCGCCGCGGCAAGGTGCTGGTTGGCCCGGTTGATCTGACTTTGGGCGGGCAGGGGACGTCGATTGTGATTGGCCCCAACGGTGCGGGCAAGACAACTCTGCTGAAGATGCTGCACGGGATCGTGCGGATGAACGGCGGCAGCCTGGATTGGGCCTGCCCGCTGGAAGAGGCGCAGAAGCGGCAGGCCTTTGTGTTCCAGACCCCGGTGATGATGCGGCGCACGGTGATCGACAATATCGCCTACCCGTTGCGGCTGACCGGGATGGGGCGCAAGGACGCGCGGGAGCGGGCGGCGGATTGGGCGTCCCGGGTGGGTCTGGGGGAGATCCTGCAGCGCCAGGCCACCATGCTGTCAGGCGGCGAGCGGCAGAAACTGGCACTGGCGCGCGCATTGGTGCGGGAGCCGGAAGTCCTGTTCCTGGACGAGCCCTGCGCCGCGCTGGACGGCCGTGCGACGCGCGAGATCGAAGAAATTCTAGCCCATGCCTCGGACAGCGGCACAAGGCTGATCATGTCCACCCACAACATGGGCCAGGCCCGGCGGCTTGCGGATGAGGTGATCTTTGTCCTTGGCGGCCGCATTCATGAATTCAGCCCGGCAGATGAATTTTTTGCTGGGCCCGGAACCTCTCAGGGACGCGCATTTCTGAACGGAGATATTGTCGAATGAAACGTTTGATTTTGGCTGCTGCTGCCACTGCAGTGCTGGCCACGGCCGGTTTGGCGGAAGAGATGAAGATGGCGGTGACCACCTCCTTCCACAATTCCGGCCTGGCAGAGGTGCTGCTGCCGGAAATCAAGAAGGATCTGGATCTGGATGTGCAGTTGCTGGTTGTCGGCACTGGCCAGGCGATCCGCCTGGGCGAAGCGGGCGACGTGGATGCCATCCTGGTGCACTCGAAAAAAGCCGAGGAGGCGTTTCTGGCCGGCGGCAATGGCACCCACCGCCGAGAGATCATGTACAATGACTTTGTCTTCATAGGTCCTGAAAATGATGCGGCCGGAATTGCGGAAGCTGAAGATGCGGCCGGTGCGCTGCAGAAGATTGCCAGCGCAGAGGCGGCCTTTGTCAGCCGCGGCGATGACAGCGGCACGCACAAAAAGGAACTGAGCCTTTGGGGGACTGCGGGCCTGTCGCTAGAGACTTTTGGTCCTTGGTACCGCGCGGTTGGTGCTGGTATGGGCGCGGCGCTGAACACTGCCTCGGGCATGGACGCCTATATCATGTCGGACCGGGCCAGCTGGCTGAACTTTGGCAACAAGGGCGGCCTGGCGCTGCTCTTTTCCGGCGACCCGGTGCTGTTCAACCAATACGCCTACATCCCGGTAAATCCTGAAAAGCACGGCCATGTTAAGAATGGCCTGGCGATGGAACTGGAGGCATGGCTTGTGTCTGACAAGGCGGCTGCTCTGATCAACAGCTATCAGATCAACGGCGAGGCGCTGTTCGTTTTCAACGCGGCACCGTAACCTGATTTGCAGCAGGGCAGGGGCGCCATGTGCGGCGCGAAAGCCACTTACGCTAACGGCTATGACATGCCAGACTGCGCGCCATGACGACGGACTATCAATCTTCCGGCCCGAAAAACTCTCAGCCGCGCTTCTCCGGAAGTGCGGCTGCGGATCCTTTTGGGCTTTCCTCCAAGCGGCAGAATGCGCGCCATAGGTTCCATTTTGTGCTGCTGCCCGGGTTTTCCCTGCTGTCGCTGGTTTCGGCGCTGGAGACCTTGGAAAACGCCAATCTTTGCAGCGGTGAAGCGCTGTATGACTGGGTGCTTTGCAGCATCGAGGCGGGGCCAGTGGCCTCTTCTTTGGGAATGCCTGCCGAAGCTGGGCAAAGCCTGGACGATTGCCGGGATCCGTCTGACATCGTGCTGGTTGGCGGGTGGCAAACCAAAGAGCTGGAAAGCCGCAAACTGAGCATCTGGCTGTCCCGCCATGCCCGCGGCGCAGTTCGGGTGACCGGGCTGGCCACCGCAGCCTTTGTGCTGGCGGATGCTGGGCTGCTCGACAAGGCCCCTGCGACATTGCATTGGCAGTTTCGCGACAGTTTCCGGGAGATGTTTCCGGAGGTTGAACTGAGCGACAGGCAGTTTGTATCGGAGGGGGACCGGTGCACCTCATCTGGCGGGGTGTCCTCAATCGACCTGTTCCTGGATTTGATTGCACAGGATCACGGCCAGGCTTTCGCTGAACGCGTGGCGGAAAGCATGAATTACGGCATGATCCAGGAGGTCCAGAGGACCATCAGTGCCGTGGCCCCGGTGCGGACGCGGGTGCGCAACCCCAAGCTTGCGGCGGTGATCGGTGCCATGGAGCAAAACCTGGAAGAGCCGCAGCCGCCCTCCGTGCTGGCGAAGCAGGCAGGGATCTCCGCCCGCCAGCTGGAGCGGCTGTTCCGCAGCCAGCTGAATGTGACCCCCAAACAGTACTACATGCAGCTGCGGCTGCGCCGGGCCTATTTCCTGCTGACCCAGACCCAGATGAGTGTGCTGGATGTGGCGCTGGCTTGCGGCTTTCAGGCCTCCAGCCATTTCTCCAAGTGCTTCCGCAACGCTTATGGGACGACCCCGGCACAGATGCAGCGGGGCGGTTGAAGCGCCGGCCGCCAGGCCCGCCTGCTTTCAACTCTCGCCGCCGACCGTCAAAGTAACCCGGTCGCCGGCAAACCAGGTGCGGCCGAATTCGACTGGCCTGCCTGCCGGGTCGGCATTGATGCCCGTGGTGCGCAGGATCGGGCTGCCTTCCGCCACTTTCAGGTGCAGGGCCTGGGTGGCAGTGGCAAGCTTTGCCGTTATCCGGGTTTCGGTGCGGGTGTAATCCTCGATCCCATACTGCTGCAAGGCCGCAGTGACCGAGCGCTGCTCCTGCAAGGCATCCAGAATGCCGGGGAAGCGGCCGGCCGGAAAAATGCTCTGAAACAGTGCAATGGGCTGGCCGTCCGCCAGCGACAGCCCGTCATACACATGCACTTTGTCTCCGGGATCGAGCTGCAGTGCGTTGGCCTCAGGGGCAGCGGCGGCCCGGGTTTCCAGTGTCAGGATCTGCTTGGCGGGGCTGCGCCCTTCCCGTGCCAGGTTCTGGTGGAACCGCACCCGCTTTCCGATCGGGTAATCTGTTGGCTTTGCAGCCACAAACACGCCTGCGCCGCGGCGGGAATGCACCAGGCCCTGGTCTGCCATATCTGCCAGAGCCCGGCGCACGGTGTGCCGGTTCACTCCGAAGCGGGCCGATAGCTGCGCTTCGGCCGGCAGTTTGCCGCCGGTCTCGTAGCGGCCCTGGGCAATGTCATCAGTCAGGGCAATAGCGATGGATTTCCAGACGGGGGTGCGGGGCATGTCACGGAACTTTCACAAGATGAGGATTGCGCCATCCGGGGCGACTCAGATAACATTTGTCTAGTTGTATAGTAAATGTAGACAACCTGGCCAAGAGGCTTAGACAAATGAACACCACTTTTTCTGCAGAGGACCGCAAAGGCTGGATGAGCCTGCTGGCCACTGCTGACGAGGCCCGGCTGACCGAGCTGTGGCAGGACTGCGGCGCCAATCCCGTTTGCGAATTTCTGCGTGCACCTGAGGCAGGCGGCGTCATGGTGCGCGGCCGGATGGGCGGCAGCGGGGCACCGTTCAATCTGGGTGAGATGACTGTCACCCGCTGCGCCTTGTCGCTGGAGGACGGCACGGTTGGACACGGCTACGTGCAGGGGCGCAGCAAGGCCAAAGCTGAGATCGCGGCAAAAGTTGACGCTCTGATGCAGACCGCTGCCGCGGGAGTTCTGCGGGATGCGGTTCTTGCACCGCTGGCGGCGGAGCGACAGGTCCAAAAGGACCTGCGCGCAGCCAAAGCGGCGGCAACCAAAGTCGAGTTTTTCACCATGGTCCGGGGAGAGGACTGATGAGCCTTCAAACCAGCTCCGCCGTCTACGCAGGCGGGTTCAGCAATCCCCCGGTGGCTTCGGCGCATGCATTCCGGGCTGCAATGAATGCGATGGCCCGCCCTGGCGAGGTCCAGGAAATCACCGGCGCCACCCCGCCTGAGGGGATTTCCCCAGCCGCAGGGTGCCTGCTGCTGACGCTGTGCGATCCGGAGACCGGTGTGTTTCTGGCGCCGGGTGCCGATACAGAGGCTGTGCGTGCCTGGCTTGCGTTCCACACCGGAGCGCCCATCGTGGCGGCCGAGCAGGCAGATTTCGTCCTTGGCAGCTGGGAAGCGCTGATGCCGCTGGCCCGCTTCCGCACCGGCACTCCGGAGTATCCGGACCGTTCTGCCACCTTGATTGTCGAAGTGCCTGGTTTCGGCACGCCAAACGCACAGCTCAGGGGGCCGGGCATCAAGGGCACCGCAGAAATGCAGCTGCCGGAGCTGGCGGCGTTTCAGGACAACGCGGTTCTGTATCCGCTCGGCCTGGATTTCTTCTTTACCTCGGGTTCGCAGGTGGCTGCGCTGCCGCGGTCAACCCAAGTAGCTGCGGAGGCTTGAGGACATGTATGTTGCAGTGAAAGGCGGCGAACGCGCCATCGAAAACGCCCATGCCTGGCTGGCCGAGGAACGCCGTGGCGACAAGAATGTCTCTGAGCTTTCCCTCGCCCAGATCCGCGAGCAGCTGAGTCTGGCGGTAAACCGGGTGATGGCGGAAGGCTCGCTTTATGATCCTGATCTCGCGGCACTGGCGATCAAGCAGTCGCGCGGCGATCTGATCGAGGCGATCTTCCTGATCCGCGCCTACCGCACCACCTTGCCGAGGTTCGGCTGCTCGCAAGCGGTGAAAACCGGTGACATGGCCTGCGACCGCCGGATTTCGGCGACCTTCAAGGACGCGCCGGGCGGGCAGGTTCTGGGACCGACGTTCGATTACACACACCGTCTGCTGGACTTCAAACTGGCCGCCGAGGGCGAAGTGCCCGACGCACCGGTTGCTAAGCCGCGCAAAGAAGCCACACCGCACATCACCGAGTTCCTGCAGGGCGAAGACATCATTGAACGCGAGCCGTCTTCGGATGCGGTCCCAGGCGATCTGACCCGCGAGCCGATGTCCTATCCGGCGGACCGGGCGGTGCGGCTGCAGTCGCTGACCCGCGGCGATGAGGGGTTCATCCTCGGTATGGCCTACTCGACCCAGCGGGGCTACGCGCGCAACCACGCCTTTGTCGGTGAATTGCGTATCGGCACCGTGCCGGTGGAGATGGAGATCCCCGAACTGGGTTTTGCCATTGAGATCGGCGAGGTGGAGCTGACCGAATGCGAAACCGTGAACCAGTTCAAGGGCTCCAAGACGGTGCCGCCGCAGTTCACCCGCGGTTACGGTCTGGTTTTCGGCCAGTCAGAGCGCAAATCCATCGCCATGGCGCTGGTCGACCGGGCGCTGCGCTGGGAGGAGCTGGGCGAGGACAATCTGGGCGCGCCTGCGCAGGACGAGGAATTTGTTCTGAGCCACGCCGACAACATTCAGGCCACGGGTTTTCTGGAGCATATCAAACTGCCGCATTACGTGGATTTTCAATCCGAGCTGGAGCTGGTCCGCAAACTGCGCCGCGAGGCAGCAGAGCTGTCCGAGACACTGGCGGCGCGGGAGGCTGCACAATGATCTGCGCTTCAGAAGACGTCCGGGGGAGTATTCCGGTCATTGTCCCGGCGTTCCCTGCGGCGCTTGCGGGAAGGGTGGTTGCGTTTTCTTGGGGTCGGCTTGCGCAGCGACAACCACAGGATAAGGCCGATGAGCGCGGTTCCGGAAATGGCGGAAACAATGTTCAGGACTGTGTCTTCGCTCAATTCTATCACCCGATTTTACAATCCGCCAAGGCAGTGAGGCCAAGCCATGTCTGACTACAATTTTGCATACCTCGACGAGCAGACCAAGCGGATGATCCGCCGGGCGATCCTCAAAGGTCTGGCGGTGCCGGGCTACCAGGTGCCCTTTGCCAGCCGCGAGATGCCGATGCCTTATGGCTGGGGCACCGGTGGGGTGCAGGTCTCCGCCGCGACGCTGACGCCGGATGATACGCTGAAAGTGATCGACCAGGGGGCGGATGACACCACCAATGCGGTCTCGATTCGGAAGTTCTTTGAAAAGACGGCCGGAGTAGAGACCACCGAGGAAACGGAAAAGGCCAGCGTCATCCAGACCCGTCACCGGATTCCCGAGGCAGAGCTGACCGAGGACCAGATCCTAGTCTATCAGGTGCCGATCCCAGAGCCGCTGCGTTTTCTGGAACCGCGTGAGACCGAAACCCGCAAGATGCACGCCTTGCAGGAATACGGGCTGATGCATGTGAAGCTGTACGAGGACATCAGCCAGCACGGGGCCATCGCGACAGCCTATGCCTACCCGGTCAAGGTGGAAGGGCGCTATGTCATGGACCCCTCGCCGATCCCCAAATTCGACAACCCCAAGATGGAGATGGCGGCCATCCAGCTGTTCGGCGCAGGCCGCGAGCAGCGCATCTACGCGGTGCCGCCCTATACCCAGGTCGTCTCGCTGGATTTCGAGGACTACCCGTTTGAGGCCAGCAAGGCCGAGCATGCCTGCGACCTGTGCGGCTCCGAGCACAGCTATCTGGATGAGGTGATCCTGGATGATGCGGGCAACCGGATGTTTGTCTGCTCTGACACGGACTATTGCCGTTCGCGGCGCGAGGCAGGCCACTCCGGCCGCCTGAGTGAGGAGGCAGCGTGATGACCCCTTTGCTGCAAGTGAAGAACGTTGCCAAGATGTATGGCGCACGGATCGGCTGCACGGATGTGAGCTTTGATCTTTATCCCGGCGAGGTGATGGGGATCGTCGGTGAAAGCGGGTCAGGTAAATCGACCCTGCTGAACAGCCTGGCGGGCCATCTGACGCCGGACCGGGGAGAGGTGATCTTTGACACCCGCACGGAGGGGCCGGTGGATACCGTCACCATGTCCGAGCCGGAACGCCGGATGCTGAGCCGCACCGACTGGGCCTTTGTCCATCAGCATGCCCGCGACGGGCTGCGGATGTCGGTGTCTGCCGGCGGCAATATCGGCGAGCGGCTGATGGCCGTGGGCGACCGGCACTATGGCTCCATCCGCGAACGTGCCGCCGACTGGCTGGGCCGGGTGGAGATCAGTGAGAGCCGGATCGACGACCGCCCCAGCGCGTTTTCCGGCGGGATGCAGCAGCGCCTGCAAATCGCCCGCAATCTGGTGACCGGTCCGCGGCTGGTGTTCATGGACGAACCCACCGGGGGACTGGACGTCTCGGTGCAGGCACGCTTGCTGGATTTGCTGCGCGGCCTGGTGCGTGAGATGGGGCTGAGCGCGATCATTGTCACCCATGATCTGGCTGTGGTGCGCCTGCTGGCGGACCGGCTGATGGTGATGAAAGACGGCCATGTGGTGGAAAATGGTCTGACCGACCAGGTGCTGGACGATCCGCAGCACGCCTATACCCAGCTGCTGGTCTCCAGCGTGCTGCAAGTCTGAGGGTGGCGAGATGATTGAACTTAAAAATGTGAGCAAGAGCTTCACTCTGCACAATCAGGGCAGCGCCGTGATTCCGGTGATGGAAAACGCCAGCCTGAGCGTCGAGCCGGGTGAATGTGCCGGGCTGATAGGGGCCTCCGGGGCGGGAAAGTCCACTCTGATGCGGGTGATCTATGGCAACTACCTGGCGGCCTCCGGCAGTGTGGTGGTTGGCGGTGTGGATGTGGCGAAGGCGCAGCCGCGCGAGATCCTGGCGCTGCGCCGCGAGACCCTGGGCTATGTCAGCCAGTTCCTGCGGGTGGTGCCGCGGGTGGCCACACTGGATGTGGTGGCAGAGCCGCTGCTGGCCGTGGGCACGCCGGTGGAACAGGCCCGCGACAAGGCGGCGTCGCTGCTGGCGCAGCTGAATATCCCGGAGCGGCTTTGGGGCCTCAGCCCCACCACCTTCTCGGGCGGGGAGCAGCAGCGGGTGAACATCGCGCGCGGCTTTGCCCATGATTATCCGGCGCTGCTGCTGGATGAGCCGACGGCCAGCCTGGATGCGAAGAACCGCGCCACAGTGCTGGGGCTGATCGAAGGCGCCAAGGCGCGCGGAGCAGCGATTATCGGCATCTTCCATGACGAGGCAGCGCGGGCGCAGGTCTGCGACCGCTTCGTGGATGTATCCGGTTTCTCGCCCAAGGCTGCGGCATGAGAACGGCTTCGCAAAAAGGGCCGGTCATAGCCGTTGTTGGCCCCTCCGGGGTGGGCAAGGACAGCCTGATGTCTGCGCTTGCTGTCTCTGGCCCTCAGCTGCGGCTGATGCGCCGGGTGATCACCCGTGCACCCGAGGCTGGCGGCGAGGATTATCAGCCGGTCAGCGAGCCGGAGTTCTCAGCACTGGCCGAAAGCGGTGTCTTTGCCCTGCATTGGCAGGCGCATGGGCTGCACTACGGCATTCCCCGCGACATTGAAAAGCTGCGTGAAGGATCGGGCGGGGTGCTCGTGAACCTGTCGCGCGCTGTGCTGCTGCAGGCGCAGGAGGTGTTTGGCGACTTCATCGTGCTGTCGGTAACGGCCCGGCCCGAGGTGCTGGCTGAGCGTCTGACAGCGCGCGGGCGGGAGGACGCGGAAGAAGTTCAGAGACGGCTAGCGCGGGCAGTCAATCCGCTGCCGGAGGGGCTGGCCCGTGTCTATGAAATCGACAACAGCGGCGTGCTCAGCGCGGCGGTGAATGCCGCGCTGGCGGCCATTCAGCCGGAAAGGGCGTAGCGGTGGATCAGATGAAACCGCCCGTCCGCTGCCTCGCCCATCAGCGCCAGGTCGGTGATCGCAAAGGGCGCGGGCAGCAGCGGGATCAGGTGCTCCGTCAAAGCGGCTTCCACCGCGGGCAGCTCAGGCTTGGGCAATTTGCCGGTAAGTGTGATGTGGAAGCGGAACTGGTCCAGCACGTAAGGGTAGCCCCAGCGGGTCAGATTGCTGTCCTGCTCCGGTGTCAGGCCGGCGGCGCGGCGGCGCTCCAGTTCGGCTGCAGGTGCTGGGCTGCGGTACGGGTCGAGTTCCGTCACGCAGGCCGAGGCCAGCGTGTTCAGCGCGGCTTGATCCCCGGTAGGGCGCAGGGCCAGGAAACGGCCGAGCCGGGCCAGGTGCAGGCTGTCCAGCGTGACGGGTTTCTGAGCGGCGGCCAGTGCGGCGCAGGCAGTCTCAAGCGCGGCTTGCGTCTGGCCTTCGGCAAGGCGCATCGGCGGTTTCATCGTGGCATGGAGCCCGTATTTGCGCGGCACCTCCGTGATTGCCGCGATGTCCAGCCCGGCTATCTCCGGATGCGGCAGCTCTGTACCCGTTTCCATGTCCCAGCCCAGCCAGCTGGCGCCGAAGCGGCTCCATTCCGCGTTGGCGGGCGGGGCGTAATAGATCGCGTATCGCGTGAATGTCACATTGGCCTCCTAAACGTGGCCTTCCATAGCTCGAAAGATGTGAAGTTCAGATGACAGATGAATTGATCCTTGCCAATGCCACGCTGGTGCTTCCAGGAGAGATCCGGGCGGGCAGCGTGAAGATCGCGGGCGGTGAGATTGCGGATATTGCCGGCGGTGCTTCGGTTCCTGCGGGCGCCGTGGACTGCGGCGGCGACTATGTCTGCCCGGGTCTGGTCGAATTGCATACAGACAATCTGGAGCGCCACATCCAGCCGCGCCCCAAAGTGGATTGGCCGCATGCCAGTGCGATCATGGCGCATGATGCGGAGCTGGCCGGGACCGGCATCACCACGGTGTTTGATGCGATGCGGGTCGGTTCGATCAGCCGCCGGGACAGCCGCTATGGCGCCTACGCCCGCGGGCTGGCCTCGGAGCTGCTGGAATTGCGGGCGTCGGATGCGCTGAAAATCTCGCATTTCCTGCATCTGCGGGCAGAGGTTTGCACCGACACGCTGGTGGAAGAACTGAATGCCTTTGGTGAAACCGACCGGGTTGGTCTGGTCTCGCTGATGGATCACACGCCAGGGCAGCGGCAGTTCCGGGACATCTCCAAGCTGGAGCAGTATGTGAAAGGAAAGCACGGTTTTGATGATGCGGCTTTCAAGGCGCATGTTGCGCATCTGCTGGAGCTGCAGGAAACCTATGGCGCGCTGCATGAGGCTGAAGCGGTGAAGGCGGCCAACCGCTTTGGCGCGGTGCTGGCAAGCCATGATGACACCACGGCAGAGCAGGTGGCGGTTTCGGCCGGCCACGGCATCCGGCTGGCGGAGTTCCCGACCACAGTGGAAGCGGCGCAGGCCTGCAATGCACACGGTATCAAGGTGATGATGGGCGCGCCGAACCTGATCCGCGGCGGCTCGCATTCCGGCAATGTGGCGGCGCATGAGCTGGCGGAGCTTGAGCTTTTGGACATTGTCTCGTCCGACTATGTGCCCGCGGCGCTGCTGATGGCGGCGGTGAAGCTGGGGGAGCTGTGGGGCGACATGGCGCGCGGCCTTGGCACCGTGACCCATGCGCCCGCAGATGCGGTGGAGCTGAGCGACCGCGGGCGGCTGCAGATAGGCAAGCGCGCGGACCTGATCCGTTTTGGCATCACGGCTGGCACCCCGGCCCTGCGCGGGGTCTGGTCGCGCGGGGCGCGGGTGGCCTGAGCGGCGCCGGAAGGGGCGCAGCGCGGCCCCGCCCATCGAGGGCGGCCCCGCGCTGCCCGGCCCTTGGCCGGGCGGTCCGGTCTGCAATGCGGTTCTGTTCTTCTTTCCTGTGCGCTAGGCTGTGCCGGGCTGGCCGGAGCATGCTGCCGCCAGGCTCATAACCTGGAACCGCTTGGGGCGTTCAGGCGCGGGGCCGGCCGGCACCGCGGGCCTGGGGCAAAGTTCAGCTTACGCGGTAGAACATGTAGCGGCCCGGCGGGATGCCTTCAGGGCCTGCGAGTTCCTCGAAACCAGCCAGCGGCTGGCCGGATACGATGATGCCCCCCGGCGCCATGGCCTTGGCAATCACCGGTGACAGGGCTGCGGCCTCGGCCACGTCCTGTTCCTTGACCCCGAAACCGAAGTCGTAATGCGCGAGGGCAATCTTGTGCCCCTCCGCGGCCAGGCGTTCCAGCATCGGCTTGGCCTCGCCCTGGAGGAAGTCCTGTTCCGGAGGCACACAGGAGGGGTGGCACTGCAGCACCCGGTCAATCACCCAGATCCGGCGGTCGGAGAGGATCTCGCGCAGGTGATCATAGGTGCGGCCGTTGCCGAGGCCCATGTCCAGCACATCGCCGTTCATTGCGGTGATTTGCTCCGCGGCCCAGTTCAGACCGTCGCGCTGGGCGGTGAAGCGGCGCAGCATGGAATCAAGACGGCTCATTCAGGACATCCTTTCATCATAGATCCAGGCTTCTCCCGGGCCGTTGAGCAGGCGTTTTGCCAGCGCAGCGGTGAAGGTCCAGACCGCTTCGTCATGCACCAGGTGGTGGGTGAGAAGGCCGTAGGGTTCAGCATTATCCGCCTCGCCCAGGCGGCGGTCGCGCAGCTGGCGGGCCGCTTGCGCAATCAGTTGTTCCGGGGGTACGAGGCTGCGGCCGCGTTTCCAGTCGATCGGGTCGAGGTGGGTGTTTACACGCAGCAGGCCGGGGGCGGGTTTGGCAGCCGTCCGGGGCGTGAAGGTGGAGACTGCAGTATAGCCTGCACCTGCCAGCCAGGTCATCATCTCAGGCGAGATCCGGTTCCAGGGCGGCACAAACATCGGCCGCAGGCCGGAACCGAACATTTCCTGCAGGCTGGCCAGGCCGCGTTCTGCATCATCCAGAAGCTCTTCCAGCGGGCGATGCGCGCCGAACTCGGCCTTCTTCTCACCTGCGGGGGCGTGGTTCTGGTGCGCCCAGCCATGCACCACTGGAATGAGCAGAGGACGTTCTGCCACAAAGCGGCTGAGATCGGGTGTCACGCCCTGCGGGATCACCGCCAGATGCACAGGCAGGTCAAGCTCTTCGGCGAGCGCGGCCAAGCGCTCCAGCTCGGTGGAATGGGACATTGCGTCGTCGTCCCGCCACCACAGCGGCAGAGTCATGCCTGCCTCCTGCCAATGGGCCAGTTCCCTGTCCAGCTCGCTCCAGTCCGGTGTCATCCGCGCTCCCCCGCCAGTTCTGCGGCAATTTCCACAGACCGGGCGGCGCCGTCAAACCTGAAACCGCCTGCAACCCGCCTGGGAGCGCGCAAAGCCGAATTGACCGCAGCGCATAGCGCCGCGGGGGAGAGGTCTGCGGTTTTGACGATTTCAAAGCCATCCAAGGGCGCCAGGCTCGCGGCGCGAAGCCCTTGTTCGGTTTCGTTTCCAGCATCAAACGGCACCAGAACGGCAGGGCTTCCGGCCTGCAGCAGATCCAGTGCGGTGTTATATCCGCACATGCTGACCGAAACCGCGGCGTGAGAGAGCATCTGCCGGAAGTCCTTGCGGGCGGGCTCCAGCAGGGCAGGGGAACCAGTTTCGGAGAAGGCCTTGATTCGGTCCGCCGCATCCGTGCCGCCAACCAGCAGGCGCCAGGGGGTACCCGGCATCAGTTTGGCCGCCTCCAGAGCGGTTTCATAGAGCGGGGTACCGACGCTGCCGCCGCCGGCGCTGACCAGCACTTCACCACGGCCTGCCTGCTGCGGGTGCGGGCCTGCGGCGGGCGGGGCGACATAGCCGGTGTAGCGCAGCTTGGCGCCCAGCATGTCACTGACCGGCCAGCTGGCCTCAAGCCTGGTGGCGGCGGGATCGGAGTGGACCAGCACCGCATCATAGTATTGGCCGATGACCCTGTCAGCTTTGTCTGCCTTTTCCGGTTTGGAAGGCGGGGCAAGGATGTCGCGGATCGAGGACAGGATCACTGGCCGCTTGGGCAGGCCGTGGGCGGCCTCCAGCAGCGCCAGGAACTCCTTGCGCAGAGAGCGGCGGCCGAAGGGGTAGAGCTCGGTGATCAGCACATCGGGCTGCAGGTTCTGCAGGGCGGAGCAGAGGGCGTCCTGACGGCTGGCCAGATAGGTGTCATCGGCCAGCGTGCCGTTTTCTGCCAGAAGCTTGGTGAAATCCACCCCGTCCGAGCGCAGCGGCGGCAGTTGGATCAGGTCGATCTCATCGGAGTTCAGCTGCGGGGCGGGAAAACCGCCGGAGGCCACTTGCACCTGATGGCCGACCGCGGTGAAAGCCCGGGCCAGGGTGAAGGCGCGCGACAGGTGGCCGGTGCCCAGAAGATGGGTGACAGCGATCAGAACTTTCATGCTGCGTCCTTGCGGATGAGGCGTACCGGTTCGGGCAATGGGGTCAGAGCCCGGCCGTTGACTTCCACCACAAACAGCCGGTTGCGTTTGATACGGAAGGGGGCCGGGCCGTTGAAGTCCCAACCATAGGCGCGGGCCAGGATCATTCGCATGATACCGATGTGGCAGACTGCGACGGCATCCTGCGTCAGGCTGTGAAGCCAAGGCTCGATGCGGGCCCAGACTTCGGCCGGGGTTTCGCCGCCGGGCGGGTGGTAATGCCAGCCCCAGTTCTCGATATCGCGAAAGCCGCTGTCCGGATCAGCCTTCAGGTCCAGACCGTGCAGGCCTTCCCACTCGCCCCAGTTCATCTCGGTCAATTCCGGTGCAGTGAGGGGGCGGCGGCTAGCCACCAGCTCTGCCGTCTCTGCTGCGCGCATCAGCGGGCTGGACCAGAGCTGCGCTTGGCTCCACTCCGATGGCAGGGCGTAGCCGCCCAGTTCCGCGCGGGCCTGGTCGTCCAGCGGGATGTCGCTGCGGCCCTGGATACGGCCGGCGCGGTTCCAGGCGGTATGGCCGTGGCGCAGAAGGGCAAGGCGGATCATGTGCGGGCCTCA
The DNA here is from genome assembly GCF_000813725.1 of Leisingera sp. ANG-Vp. Lineage (GTDB taxonomy): Bacteria > Pseudomonadota > Alphaproteobacteria > Rhodobacterales > Rhodobacteraceae > Leisingera. The sequence continues at coordinate 47,689 of NZ_JWLD01000025.1, read as the reverse complement.
ATCAGCGGCAGAACAGTGGACCAAAACTGCCGGGCCGCGGCAGGAGAGAGATGGCGGGAGGAAATGAAGTTGCGTGCATCCTGGCCAATTTCAGTGCGCCGGGCAGGATTTGCAAGCAGGCCGGCGGTAAAGGCTGCGAGAGCTTGCGGCCCGTCTTCGGGTGCAGGATAGCTCCCTGGAAGCAGCACGTCCCTTACGCCGGGGCGGTCCTGGGCAGCAACCGGCAGGCCGTGCGCCTGTGCTTCCAGATAGACCATGCCGAAGGCCTCATTGACGCCGGGCCAGAGAAACAGGCTGGCCTTGGCATAGGCCTCTGCCAGTTCCGCACGGGAGAGCTGGCCCAGGAAACGGACTTTGTCCCCGAAAGGCGCCATGAGTGCCTCGGCCTTAGGCCGGGCTGGGCCGTCGCCGGCAATATCCAGTTTCCAGCTGCCGGGCAGCTCTGCCAGCGTTTCGGCAATAATGCGATAGGAGGTGAGCTTGTCGCCGTCCCGCATCATGCCTGCGGCCAGCATCGGGCCGTCCAGCGTGGACACCGGGGGCAGAGCCTCCAGCGGCAGGAATGGGGGCAGATGCGCAAGGGCCTGGCCGCCGCAACGGTCCCGGTTCAGGGCGAAACGGTCCTGTTCGGTGAAGTAGAAGATCGCCGCGGCTGCATCTGCGGCGGTGTGGGCAGCTTCGGCAAAGCCTGCCCAGGGACCCATCAGGCGCTTCTTGGCGCGGGTGGATTCGATCTGCACATAAGGAATGCCGCGGGCGCGGGCCACGGAGGGGCCGATCAGGTCCGGCGCCTTGTAGTAGTTGTGGTAGGTGACCCAAAGATCCGTTTCGGGCATTTCGCAGATCAGCCGGGCCGTTTCCGCCTCGGCTTGCTGCCTCAATTCTGCCTGAACCTCAGCGCTGCCGCGCTTGTCATAGATCCTGAGGTCCGAGACCAGCTGCACCCCGGCGCCGCTGCCGCTGAGCAGCTTCATCAGGTTGCGGGCGATCTCGCGGTCGCCGGAGGGCACCGGGTGGTGCGGCGGTTTCATCGGCGCGTAGAAGGCAACCTGCTTTCCGGCTCCCGGCGGCATCGGCCTCAGCTGCCTTGCAGCATCGAGTTCAGCCGCTTGGAGAGCTGGGCGATGCCGGGGTCCATGCCGAAGTCAGTGCGCAGGCGGGTGAGCGCTGCGTCTGCCATTTCCGCCAGCTTCTGCGGTTGGCGGGCCGCATAGAGCAGGGTTTCGGCCAGAGCTTCGGGGCTGTCGTCGCTCAACAGGCCATGGGTGCCGTGGTCGATGAACTCGGGGATTGCCGAGACCGGGGTCGACAGGATCGGCAGAGCCTGCGAGGCGGCTTCCATCAGCACGTTGGGCAGCCCGTCGCGATCACCGTCGGCGGCGACCCGGCTGGGCAGCACAAACAGATCCGAGGCGCGCATTGCCTCGATCACCTCGGGCTGGTCGCAGGCGCCGCGCCAGGTGATGCGGTCCGCGATGCCTGCATCCTCGGCAATGCCTTGCAAGAGGTCGCCCAAGCCGCCGCCGCCGATATGGGTCCAGTGCCAGTCGAGGCCTGCGGGCAGCAGCGCTAAGGCGGCAATCAGACGGTCAAAGCCCTTTTTCTCGACCAGGCGGCCGACGGACATGAAATGCACCGGATCCTGCGGCTGGCGCGGGGTGCGCTCGGGCGGAGCCGGAAAACGGGACAGGTCGAGCCCATGGTAGACCAGATCAACCCGTTCCGGCGTGTCGGCCATCTGCTGCAGGTGCTTGGCGCCAAAGCCGGTGCAGGTGGCGCCGAAAGCGGCGCCATGGTGGGCAGCGGACAGCTTTTCCTCCAGCTCCCAATCTGGCGAGGTCCAGATGTCCTTGGCGTGGGCCGAGAAGCTCCAGGGCAGGCCGCGCATGATGGCGGCATAGCGGGCCACTGAGGAGGGCGTGTGCAGGAAATGGGCGTAAAGCCCCAGCACGGCGTCCGGCATTTCGGCCGCCAGCACGCAGGCCTGGCCAAAGCGGCGGATGCGGTTGGGGGTGAGGTCGCGCCGCAGATCAGCGCGCCAGATGCGGTAGGCCTCGGCGTAGCCGGGAAGGCCTTGCGCGATGGCGCGGGCGCGCCAGACCCGCTCCGGCTCCTCATAGAGGTACTCCGGCAGGTAGTTCACTTGCGCCTTCAGCTGTGCGTGCAGCGGGTGGCGCTTGATGTCGGTGGGGTGGCGCAGCGACCAGATTTCGAACGCGTGGCCGGCCGCCTCCAGGGCAACCAGTTCCTGCGCGATGAAGGTCTCGGACAGCCGCGGCCAGCCCTTGACCACCACCGCCAGCGGCGGGCGGGGCGTGCTCATTCTGCAGCCTCTTGATGAGTATCCTGCAAGAGGGCGTCCACGCGGCGGGTGACATAATCGAGCCCGTCCAGCAGGCCCTCGGAGCCGGCGGCAGAGGGCGGCGGCTGGTTGGCCAGCGCCCGGATTGCCTTGGCCAGCGCCGGAGCATTCCAGCCGTCGCGGGTCTCATCCAGCATCGTGGTAAGGCCGATCTCCTCGGCCCGGCTGGCGCGGATCCATTGCTCCAGCCGCGGCGTGGTGCGGGGCACGATCACAGCCGGTTTGTCAAAGGACAGCACCTCGCAGAAAGTGTTATAGCCGCCCATGCATACGACCCCCTGGGCGCCGGCAAACAGGGTCTCGATCTGCGATTCAAAACCGACGGCGGTGACCCGGCCATCAAGGCGGGCGACGCGTTCCTCGAAATCCTCGCGGGTTTCGCCGGACAGGAAGGGCCCGTAGACCAGCACTGCGCGGGGGGTGAGCCCGGGGTCGGCCTCATAGGCGGCCAGCGCCAGGTCCACCATCATCTCGCCGTCGCCGCCGCCGCCGGGGGTGATCAGCAGGTAGGGCTGCTCGGGCGGTTCTCCGACTTGGCCCAGGTCGCGGCGCAGGTAGCCGGTCCAATGCATGCGGGCCTGCATGGCGGGCGTGAAGGGCAGCCCGGCAGTGGGATCATAGACCGAGCGCGGACCGTAAACCCAGATCTCGTCATAGAAGTCGCGGGTGGCCTCAACCGCGTGCTTGCGCTCCCATTCGGCGGCCAGCACCTCGGGCTCGTCCAGCACATCGCGCAGACCCAGCACGATCTTGCAGCGGCCTTTGGACTTCAGCAGTTCCAGCGCCGGCATCAGTTCGCCGCGAAAGCCGGTGGGTTCCTTGTCGGCGATCAGCACATCCGGCTCGTACTGCTCCACCGTCGAGCGGATCAGCGCGGCGCGCAGCTCGGCGGTTTCCTCGATGCTCATGCCCATGGTGCGCGAGGCATAAGAACCATCCGAGCGTTTGATCACCCCGGGCAGGCGGACATGGTCGACCCGGGAGGGGAAGGAGAACCGGCCTGCCACCGGCGAACCGGTCAGGATCAGTGCAGAGGCATCCGGATTGGCGGCGGTGATGGCGCCGGCCAGCGCCCGCGAGCGGCGCAGATGCCCCAGCCCGAAAGTGTCGTGGCTGTAGAACATGATCCGCGGCCCGCGCGTGCCGGTTTCCGCCGCTGTCTTTGTGGTGCCTGTGTCCGTCATTGGGATGCCTGATTGAGGTGCCGGATTGCGCCCGGCAGGGGGCAGGTTCCGGCGGGGCCGGAACCAAGCCAGCCGCGGCTGCCGCTCGTTCCCGGGCGCGTGCTCTTGTGCTCCGCCATCTTCCGCCTCAGTTTGCACGCCCCGCAGCCGGCTGCGGCGGGAACGCGGTCAGTGTTTGCTTTTGCCGTATTCCAGGCGCGGCCGGATCCTGCCAGGCCGGGATTTCGGCGTTCCGCCCTAGGGGCGGATGTTTGAAATTGTATAGCCCGGAGCCCCTGTGCATGCAATCATGCGCCTTTGTTGCATAGCGCACAGGAAATTGCGTCCGCGCTATTTGCGCAACGCCTTTGTGCGTGGTTAATTTGACTCAAGTTTCCAAAAGGATAGGCGCTCATGCTGCATTTTATTTACCGGTTCCTGCTTTGCGGGCTGCTGAGCATCACCCTGGCGGCTCACGCCGGCGCGCAGGAAAGTGACGCTGCGGGAGCAGATACGCTGGCCCAGGCCATCGAACAGGCTGCGGAGAGCGGTGTGAGTGTCGTGGTTGTGGACAGCAGCGGCCAGCTGCTGAACGCACCGCCTGACGGGCAGCAAGCGGATCAGCCGGCCTCGGACATCATGGAGCAGCCCTCGGCGCTGATGAAGGCGCAATCCAAAGTCGCTGCGTTCCGGGCAGAACTGAACAGCCGCCTTGAGGCGCTGCCCTACTCGATCTTCGAGATGCAGTATATTCTGCGCCAGACCAGTCCGGACGGGCGCATCATGACCTATGTCGAGGTGCTGGGCTGGAGCGTGCTGTTCCTGCTCATCGGCCGCTGGCTGTCGACGGAAATCTACGGCAAGCGCTTTGCCAAGCGGTTTGTCGTGGCACGGATCCGGCAGAACCCGGAAGGCTACCAGGAAAAAATGCCCTTCCTGGTCTACCGCTTCCTGATGGGAGTTGGCGGGACGGTTTTTGCGATGGTCTTTGCTGCGCTGATTTCCTACCTGATTTTCGGCGCCTCTGGCGATCCGTCTATCGAATTCACTGCAACGGCAGTTTACACGGCTTTCTTTCTGGCCCGGACAGTGTCGGATCTGTGGCGAATGGTCCTGTCGCCGTTTCTGGCGCAGTACCGGATTCCGGTGTTCTCGGACAAGGATGCCAAGCGGCTCTATGTCTGGGCGGCGCTGCTGGCGACCTATGATATTTCCTCTGTCCTGTTTGCCACCTGGGTTGGCGACTTCGGACTCAATTACAATGTCTACGCCATGGTTTACGGCCTGCTGGCGCTGGTCGGGATGCTCGGCAACCTGCTGATGGTTCTGGTCAACGGCCGGGCGATTTCCAATGCGATCCGGGCCGGGCGGGTGCCTGAGGAGTGCTCCTGGCTGGTACGCATTCTTGCAGTGGTCTGGGCGCCGCTGCTGATGACCTACATGGCCTTTGGCTGGCTCAAACTGGCCTTTGACCTGGTTCTGGAGAATGACATTTCGATCCCGCTGATGGCGGGCAGCTACTTTGTTCTGACCACGATCCTGATCGTATACGGAGCAATCAACTATTTCATCGAACGCTACTTCAGCCGGTCCCGGCTGATTACGGCTGCTGCCGGCGCTCCGGGTACTGACGGCGGCAGTGACGAAACAGACATTGAAGAAGGCGCAAGCCTGGATGCAGACGAAGAGCCGGAGGATGAAATTCCTGCGCCGGCGCCCAGGCACCCGATTGCGACCTACGAGGACCTTGCCCGCCGGGTTGCCGGTATCCTGGCCTTTGTGGTCGGAGCCTATTCCCTGATCATTGTCTGGAACCCGGACGCCAGCTGGACCGAAACCACGGCTGCTGAACGGGTTACCGACGTCACTGTGATCCTGTTCATCGGCTATATCGTCTACCACCTGTTCCGGATCTGGATCGACAGCAAGATTGACGAAGAGGTCGGCGAAGTCCAGCCGGGAGAACTGGGGGATGAAGGCGGCGCGGGCGGCGCCAGCCGCCTGGCGACCCTGCTGCCATTGTTCCGGGGCGCCATTCTGGCGGTGGTTCTGGTCTCGATCGTCCTCATCGTGCTTCTGGAGCTGGGCATCAATGTCAGCCCGCTGTTTGCCGGTGCCGGTGTGGTTGGCCTGGCCGTGGGCTTTGGCTCGCAGACCCTGGTGCGGGACATCTTTTCCGGCGCCTTCTTCCTGGTGGATGATGCCTTCCGCAAAGGCGAATACATCGACATCGGCGACGTGAAAGGGACGGTCGAGAAGATCTCTGTCCGCTCCTTCCAGCTGCGTCACCACCTGGGGGCGCTGCACACCATTCCGTTTGGCGAGATCAAGGTGCTGACCAACTACTCCCGCGATTGGGTGATGATGAAGCTGCCGCTCCGGGTGACCTATGACACGGATGTCGAAAAGGTCCGCAAGCTGATCAAGAAGCTGGGGCAGCGGCTGATGGATGACCCGGTTGTCGGGCACACCTTCATCCAGCCGCTGAAGTCGCAGGGGGTGATCGAAATGCAGGATTCGGCGATGATCATCCGGGTCAAGTTCATGACCAAGCCGGGCGACCAGTGGATTGTCCGCAAGCGGGTCTATCAGGAAATCCGGGAGCTGTTTGCCAAGGAAGGTGTGAAGTTCGCCCACCGTGAAGTCACGGTGCGCCTGGCTCCGGACCAGGAAGGCGAGGTGACGCCGAAGCAGAAGGAAGCGGCTGTCGGCGCGGTACAGGCCGCCATTGACGAAGATCTTCTGGAGGAAATGGGCGGTCCCGGCGGCGATGACCGCTGATCAGGCGCGCGGGGTCCTCCCGTCCCCGCGCCGGACCGCTGGCGCGCTCAGCTTGGGGTTGGGCCTGGCGCCGCGCTGACGCGCGGCGCCGGCTCCGGCGGGAGTATTTGAAATCAGAAAGAAGCAGGAGACCCAGCCCCGGCTTCTTTCTGGTCCGCAGTACTCTGGGGTGAATTGGCCGGAGGCCAAGAGGGCAGCGCGTCCGGGGGAGCCTAGTCCGGCCAGCGTGCCGGGGCACTGTTGCAGCGGCTGGCGGGCAAGTCCCAGTGCATCTGCGTTCCACTCAAAAGAAGAGGCGCCGCCAGGCGGCGGCCTGGCCCCCAGCCGGTGTTCTCGGTTTGCTGGCAGTAATCGCTTGCGGCCGGGGAGGCGAGTTCAGGGTCACTGGAGGATTTCTCCATCCCGGCAAGCTGCTCTGCGGTTCGGGCGAGAGACAGAGAGGCCGCAGGCGCGGAGCCATGGCGGGCCGCGGAAGCCAGCGCAGAAAGCACTGCCGCAGCCAGCATGTACCCGGTGGCGTGGTCCAGGGCCTGCACTGGCAAGGGGTGCGGTGTGCTGGTCCCGGCCCAATTCCGGCCAGCCTCCGCGATGCCGGCGCTCATCTGCACAAGGCTGTCAAAGCCGCGCCTGCCGGCCCAGGGACCGCTCCAGCCGTAGGCACTGAGCGTTGCCTCTACCACGTTTGGCGCGATCTGGCGCCGGACTGCTTCGCCGTACCCCAGCTTGTCCAGCGCGCCAGGGCGGTAGCCGTGAACCAGCACGTCCGCCTGCGCCAGGAGGGTCTCGAACACCAGCCGGTCTTCGCCTTTGGTCAGGTCCAGCGCGGCCATGCGCTTGCCCAAGGAAATATCGGTGATCACCCCCGGCTCGTCCCAGCCGGATGGGTCTATGCGCAGCACGTCAGCACCGAAGCCGGCCAGGGTGCGGGTTGAGACAGGTCCTGCCAGAATCCGGGTGAGATCCAGCACCCGCAAGCCGGCCAAGGGCCGCTCTGCGGTGGCTTGCGGCCGGGGCCGCAATTTCACCGGAGCGGGTTCGCTCCATTGGATCAGCGGTTCGGCGGCAACAGCGCAGCCCTGCGGGTGGGCTAGCCACGCTTTGCGGCTGCGCATGGCAGCTGCCGCGCCGCACGCCGCAACAATTCCGCTTTCCAGCCTGTCCCCCTGCCAATGCTTAACCGCAGCTGCTACGGCCTCGCGCTCGTCTTTGCAGCCGAGCACTTTCAGCGCTGCCAGGCGGTGGTGCGGCAGGTTGGTGTGCAGGCGGATCCAGCCGTCTGCTGTTTCATAGACACCGGCAATCGCGTCCCAGAGACTGGGCAGCTCCCAGCCCTCGGGGCGGAAACTGTAGCTGAACCAGAGCGATGCGAGGCGCTGGTTCACGGTGACCTCAGGTGCTTCAGCTGCGAGGTTCAGCACCTTCATGAGCCGCGCCAGCTCCAGCCCCACAGCCGCTACGGAGGCATTGGCCAGTTCGGTCACCGCAAAGGCGCTGCGCCACTGGCCGCCGCCGGTGGCGCGGTACGTGTCCGGGGCAGGCAGAGCGGTGAGCAGGGTCATTGCTGATAGGGGTCCAGGCTGTCGCGCAAGCCGTCGCCCAGGAAGTTGAAGGCGAGAACAACCACAACGATGGGGAGCATCGGGATCGCCGTCCAGGGATAGATCTCGATATTGGCCAGGTTCTGGGCGTCATTCAGCATCACGCCCCAGCTGACCGCAGGCGCGCGCAGGCCGAGGCCGAGGAAGGAGAGGGCGGTCTCGCCCAGGATCATTGCCGGGATCGACAAGGTGGCCGAGGCGATCAGATGCGACATGAAGTTCGGCAGCAGGTGCTTGCGGATCACCCGGCCGGAAGACGCGCCCATCATCTCGGCGGCGCGGACATATTCCTCTTCGCGCAAGGACAGGAATTTGGCGCGCACGGATCTGGCGAGGCCTGGCCAGTCGAGGATGCCGAGGATGATCGAGATGATGAAGAACACGGCCACCGGCGACCAGTTCGAGGGCACCGCAGCTGAGAGCGCCAGCCACAGCGGCAGCTCGGGCAGGGAGCGCAGAATCTCGATCACGCGGTTGATCAGCCAGTCGGTCTTGCCGCCGAAATAGCCCGCCAGAGAACCGAAGAAGATGCCAAGCACAAAAGAGACCGAAATGCCGATCAGACCCACGGTGAGCGAGAGTTGCGCGCCATAGAGAATGCGCGAGAAGATATCGCGGCCCAGCCGGTCTGAGCCCCAGAGGAAGACGGGGCTGTTCTTGTCCGGGGTGCAGAACAGGTGGGTGGTGGAAGGGATCAGCCCGGCGATATTGTATTCGCGCCCCTCGCAGAAGAACTTCAGTTTCTGCGGGTTTTCCAGGTCCGGAGTGAACACCCATTGAAAGTTCTCCAGATCGGCATGCGAGGTCAGGGGGTAGACATAGGGTCCGATGAACTCGCCCTGGTGGAAGAAGTTCACTGACTGCGGCGGCGAATAAAGGTGCTCGCTGTGGCGCTGGTTCGGCCCGTAAGGTGCGATGAAACCAGCCACCGGCAGCAGCAGATAGCACACCAGCAGGAAAGCGCCGGAGATCAGTCCCAGCTTGTGGGTGCGGAACTTCCGCCAGACCAGCAGCCAGTTGGGCGCGTCCAGATCCTTGCGCTCCACCTCCAAGAGAGAGGCTTGCGGATCGAAGGGGGCGTCGTCGACATAGCGTCCGTCGGGTAGCTGTGTCATGCGCCGCGCCCCTCATAGCGGATCCTCGGGTCCAGCAGCACCAGAAGCACATCCGAGACCATGGTGCCAATCAGGGTGAGCAAGGCGACGAACATCAGCACAAAACCTGACAGAAACATGTCTTGGGACTTGAGCGCCTGCAGCAGAGACGGGCCGATGGTTTGCAGCCCCAGCACGACAGACACCAGCACAGAGCCGGAGATCATAGAGGGCAGCAGGTTGCCGATGTCAGCGACAAAGGGGTTGAAGGCGACCCTAAGCGGGTATTTTGCCAGCATCCGCGAGGATTTCATGCCCTTGGCAATGGCGGTTTCCACGTAAGGTTTGCCCAGTTCGTCCAGCATATTGGCGCGCAGTCTCTGCATCATGGCGGAGGCGCCGGCGGTGCCGATCACAAAAGTGGGCACGATCAGATGGGTCAGGATGGATTTCACCTTCTCCCAGGTCATCGGCATGTCTTCGAACATCGGATCCATCAGCCCGCCGATTGGCAGGTCGAACCAGCGGTGGCCGTAGTAGAAAAGGATCAGAGCCAGCAGGAAGTTCGGGGTGGCGAGCCCGAGGTAGCCGACAAAGGCGGAAGTGTAGTCGACCCAGGTGCGGGCCCGGGCGGCGGCCAGCACCCCGAGCGGCAGCGCCACAGCATAGACAAACAGCACTGCGGCCAGGTTCACCAGCACGGTGAGCCACAGGGTGTCGCCGACAATGTCCGCCACCGGGCTGTCAAACTCGAAGGACCAGCCGAAATTGCCCTGGATCATGCCCGAAAAACCATGCGGGCCGGGCATGAAGCCCATCCAGATCATGTATTGCTGCCACAAGGGTTTATCGAGGGCATATTCCTGGCGCAGGAATTCCGCCTTGGCGACTCCCGCGGACTGGCCGGTGGCTTGCAGTTCTGCAATCTGGTTCGACAGATAGTCGCCGGGCGGCAGGTTGATGATGGCAAAGACCAGCACCGACACCACCAGCAGGGTGAGCAGCATGGTGCCAAAGCGGTAAATGGCGTATTTCAGGATTTCCATCAGCCCTTGCCATCCTCAAAGAAAAATTCATCCGGGCGGTAGAGGCCGAAATGCGCCCCTGGATCCCAGGCCCAAACCGCCTGTTTCGGCACGTTGTGCAGACGGTTGCTGACCACCACGGGCTGCGGCGCTCCGGCAACCACGCCGATGGCAAAGACCTGATCTGCGTGGATCTGCAGCATCTCGCGCCAGGCGGCGGCGCGCTGTTCGTCAGTGCCGGCCATGTCCCAATTGTGCAGCAGCTCCAGCAGCCGCTGGGCGGCGGGCATGTCAGGTGCTTCGCCTGCCTCGCCGCCGGTCTGGAAATGCTGGCCCCATTTCGGCCAGGAGAGAAACACCTGATCGGTCGGGGCCAGATACCCCGGCGACGTATAGGCCTGCGGCAAGCCGTTGTCCCAGCCGAACCAGACCGAGGCCATGGCACTGCCGGAAAACACCCGGTTGCGCAGGATGTCGCGGTCCAGCGGCCGCATCACCAGCTTGATGCCGACATCCCGCCAGTCATCGGTAATGATTTGCAGCGCATTCTCGACCTCCTGGCGTTCCCCCGCGGTTTCGACGATCAGCTCCATCAGCCGCCCGTCAGGCAGATAGCGGATGCCATAGCCGTCCCTTTTTGAGAGCCCGGCCTCATCCAGCAGCCGGTTGGCCTCACTCGGGTCGAAATCCGCCCAGGCTGCCCGCAATTCCGGGTCAAAGAACTCACTTTCCTCAAGCACCGTCATGGCGCCCGGTTTTGCAAGGTTAAAATAAAGCGCCCGGTTGATGGCGCGCCGGTTGATCGCCAGGGACAGCGCCCGGCGCACACGCACGTCGCGCAGGATTTTCTGCCAAACCGGATCATTGATATTAAGGTTCGGGTAGATCGCGATCTGCGAGGCAGTGCCGTTGCCCCATAGGAACGTCTTGTACTTAGAGCCGTCCTTCTCGCCCTTGCGCAGGATCGGGATATCACGGAAGCCGATGCCGCGGGCCTGAAGATCGGCCTCGCCCGCATTCGACTTGGCCGCAACAAGGCCGGGGCTGACGATCTCCATCTCGACTGTATCGATGTAAGGCAATTGAACGCCGTGGCTGTCGATCCGGTGATAGTACGGGTTGCGCACGAACTGGTGGCGGATTTTCTTGCCGGCCGATGCATTGATCCATGGCTGCAGAGTGGGCAGTTCGTGGTTATCGAACTTGTACATGTTGTCGTATTTGTTGTGCAGCGCCGCCCAGCTCTTAACCCGGGACGCCTCAATTGCCTCTTCCAGGCTTTCCGGCTCTGCATAATCCGCGTGGAAGCGTTTGAGGTATTTGGCCGGACGGTAGATGAACGGCGGCCGGGCCTGTGCCAGCACATAGAGGAAACCCGGGTTGGGCTCGTCCCACTCAAAGATGACGGTGGTTTCATCCGGGAAACTGACCTGCGGCAGCTGCCCCATCACCCGCAGGAAATCCGGCGGCCCGGCCGGGCTCAGCTCAGGGTGGTTGGCGACATCCTCCCACCAGTAGCGGAAATCATCCGAAGTGAAAGGGTCGCCGCTGGACCAGCGGTGTCCGGGGCGCAGTTTCAGGGTGTAGCGGCGGTTGCCCTCATTCTCGAACCCCAGCAGTATATCAGGCTGCAGCCGGTAGTTCTGGTCATAGCCTGCCAGCCGTGCGTAGCCATAGACCACCATCTGCCGGATATCCTTGGAGCGGGTCACCATGGTGTTCAGTGTGCCGCCCTGAATGCCGAATTCCCGGCCCTTGGCAGCCAGGTTCACCACCAACGGCACTTCCGGCAGACGCTCTGCGACAGGCGGCAAATAGCCTGCCTTGACTTCCGAGCTCCAGAATTTGCTTTCCTGAGCTTCCGGCCCGGCCAGAGCGGAGAGTGGCGCCAGGCAGAGGGCTGCGGCCAGCAGGGGTTTCAGCATATCAAGCATGGCAGCGTACCTTATGGCCGGCTTCCAAGTGGCTTAGGTTCACCAGCGGCGGCGCTTGGATGCCATTGAAGCGGAATTCTTCGGGCCAGCATTCCGGCGCGCCTGCGCCCTGGGCCACCAGATTGAGGTCGATGGGGCGGTCGATGTCCGGCTCAGGCTGGGCGGCGATCAACGCCTTGGTGTAGGGGTGCTGAGGGTTGTAGAACAGTGTCTCGGGCGGCGCCTGCTCGACGATCAGCCCGCGCCGCATCACAGCGACCTCGTCGGCAATCCGGGCCACGACAGCCAGGTCATGGCTGATAAACAGGTAGGACAGGTTCTGCTGGTCGCGGATCTCTTCCAAAAGTTTCAGGATTTGCTCCTGCACCGAGACGTCCAGCGCTGAGGTCGGCTCGTCGCAAACAATCAGCGCCGGGTCCAGCATCAGCGCCCTGGCGATCGACAGCCGCTGGCGCTGCCCGCCGGAAAACGCATGCGGATAGCGCTTCAGCATGTTTGGCGACAAACCGACCAGCCGCAGCATCTCGGCGGCCTTGTCACGACGTTCTGAACGGCTGCCGATGCCGTGGATCTCCAGCGGTTCCACCAATGTGTCCTGGATGCGCATCCGGGGAGACAAAGAGGAATAGGGATCCTGAAACACCATCTGCGCCCGGCGCTGAAAGGCCGTCCGGGTTGCCCGGTCCATATCGTGCACGGCAATTGGAGGCTGCCCGGCGGCAGGGTGGAACAGCACCTCGCCGCCCGGATCAGGCAGTTCGGCGCCCAGGGCAATCCGGGCTGCTGTGGTCTTGCCCGAGCCGCTTTCGCCGACAATTGCCAGCGTTTCGCCCCGCGTGACCCGCAGGTCGATTTCGCGGCAGGCGTGGATCAGGGTTGGCGCCTGCCAGCCCTTGCTGGCGCGCAGCGTATAGGTTTTGGAGACGGATTTCATCTCCATGATCAGATCGTCGCGGGAGGGCGGTATGGCGACGACAGCTTCATCCGGGATTTCCGGAGCGGCATCAAACAGCGCCCGGGTATAGGGGTGCGCAGGAGCGCGCAGCATCGGTTCGGCGGGGCCCGCTTCCATCACCCGGCCCTTGTGCATCACCACCACCTGCTCGGCCATATTGGCGACCACGCCCAGATCATGCGTCACCAGGATCATCGCCATGCCGGTTTCGCGCTGAAGCTCCTTCATCAGCCCCAGCACCTGCGCCTGGGTGGTCACATCCAGCGCTGTCGTGGGCTCGTCGGCAATCAGCAGGTCCGGCTTGGCCACCATCGCCATGGCGATCATCGCCCGCTGGCGCATGCCTCCGGACAGTTCAAACGGGTAAGAGCGGTAGGTGCGCTCAGGGTCCGGGAAGCCGACACGCTCAAAACATTCCAGCACTTCCTTGCGGGCGGCGCGTTCGGATTTTCGGCCGTGCAGCCATAAAACTTCGGACACCTGGTTGCCGATCCGGTGCAAGGGTGACAGCGAGCGCATCGGCTCCTGAAAGATCATCGATACAATGTTGCCGCGGACATCCCGCATCCGGCGTTCGTCCAGCGTTGCCAAGTCCAAGGATTGGCCGCGGGTTTCCAGCAGAATGCGCCCGGTGCGCAGCTGTGCTGCCTTTGGCAGGATGCGCAGCGCAGCACGGCAGGAAATTGTCTTGCCCGATCCGCTTTCCCCGACCAGGGCCAGTGTTTCGCCCGGCTGGACGGCAAAGCTCACGTCCTTCACGACCGGCTCGCCCTTGCCAAATCCGATGCTGAGATTTTCGACGGTCAGCAGCGGACGCATTCAGTTTTGCCCGCCCGGCTGGTTCACGGCGTTCATGAGATCGTGTTTTCCCCTGTTTTTTGCCTCACCTTCGCGCGACCGGCGCCGTTTAGTCAAACCCCATTTGGCCAGATGCCCGCGGCACAAGGGAAATGTGAACGGCCTGGGAGCTGCAGCAGAGCGCGCGCGTCGGCCTGCTAACCAGCCTGCGTACCAGTTTTGTGACGGTTTCCAGCCTAGGTCATAGGGCAAGTTCACAATGGATAACATCCGCGTGGCGGTTATAGGTTCCATTCCCCGCTGCGCAGCTAGCGGTTGTGCGCCAAGGGGTCATTCCCGGCAGAGGAGCGAGAAGGCCGCTGTGGCCTGGCCGCCACTTGATTTGCGGGCTGGCGGGATTGCCATGTTGGCGCCGCGCGCTGGCGCTCCTAGGATGACGGCGGGAAGCGATAAAAGCGAAAGGCGGCAAATGGCGCAAAAACCTGTACTGCACCGGGACGATCCGGAGGCCGAGCCGCTGGTAGGCAATATCAAGGTCACCCGCAACGACTGGCTGAATGTGGCGATGGACGTGCTGATCTCGGACGGGGTGGAGCAGGTGAAGGTGCTGGCGCTGGCCGAGCGGATGCAGGTGTCGCGCTCGTCCTTTTACTGGTATTTCAAGTCGCGCCAGGATCTATTGGATGCGCTTCTGAAAACCTGGGAGCAGACCAACACCGCCGGCATGGTGCGCCAGGCCGAGGCGCCGGCCAAAACAATCACTGGCGCGGTGCTGAACGTGTTCCACTGCATCACCAACCCGAATCTGTTCAACACCGCGCTGGACTTCGCAGTGCGCGACTGGTCGCGGCGCTCGGGGAAGGTGCGCAGCCTGCTGGACCGCTCTGACAGCCGCAGGGTCGAAGCGCTGACAGGCATGTTCGAACGCTACGGCTACGCTGAGCGCGAGGCAATGACCCGCGCCAAGGTGCTTTATTACATGCAGCTGGGCTACGACATGGCCGACCCGAATGAGAGTCATGCCCACCGCCTGGAAGTGACGCCGGAATACCTCAAGGTGTTCACTGGGCGTGAACCGCTGCCTGAGGAGATGGAGGCCTTTACCGAGTTTACCAAGCAGCACTGGGACGTCTGAACCTAGAGTCTGGCGAGCAGTTCCTCAGCTTTGGCCCGCACTTCCCGCGCTGCTTTCATGCGCACGGGCCCGTAGCCGCGGATTTCCATCGGCGCCTGCAGGATGTTCAGGCAGACGTCTCGGGTCTCCGCGCTGTACCGGCCGGCGACAGTGTCCAAAGCGGTCTCAAACCACGCCAGCAATTCCCGGTGGAGCCTTGCCTCTTCGTGGTAGCCAAAGGGGTTGAAGGCGGAACCGCGCAGGCTTTTTCCTTTGGCCAGCACGTTCATCGCGGGCCGCAGCCAGGCGCCAAAGGCGCGTTTGGCGGGGCGCCCCCGCGCATCCCGCTTCCAGTTCAGCAGCGGCGGGGCGAGATGGTACTTCACGCTGAAATCACCCTCGAATTCATCCTCCAGCTGATGCCGGAAGGATTCGCTGGTCAGCAGCCGGGCGACTTCGAGCTCGTCCTTGTAGGCCATCAGTTTGAACAGTGATTTTGCGGCGGCTGCCGTCAGCTCGTCCCGGGCATCTTCCGGCACATTCTCACGGAAGCGCTTCAAGGCGCTGGTGAAGCGCCCGGCATAGGCCATGTTCTGATAGCCGGTGAGGAAGGTGGCGCGCCGTTCGATCAGCGCGTCGAGCGTTTCTGTCTTTTCAGGCATTTCCTCGTAGTGGCCGGAAACCAAATGCGGGTCTGCCGCCATTGCCCGGCCGATTGCAAAAGCCAGGCGGTTCTTTTCGACCGCGACCCCATTCAGCTCAATCGCCTGATCCAAAGCACCGGCGCTGACCGGCACCAGCCCCTTCTGCCAGGCAAAGCCCAGCATCATCACATTGGCCAGCACCGCATCGCCCAGCATCTCCTCTGCTGCCTCGTTGGCGTTGAAGCCTGACAGGTTCTGCGGACCCACCGCTTCTGCGATGGTCTGTTCCCGCACCCCGGCCATCAGGTCGGCATCGCGGCGCAGCACCAGGTCGCCGGTTGGCATCTCCGCCCGGTTCAGCACCACTTTGGTGCCATGGCGGTAATGCACCGAGGCCTTGGGCGCCGAGCTCACCACCACGTCGCAGCCGATGACGGCATCGGCGCCGCCCTGATCAATGCGCACCTGATTGAGGGTTTCCGGTTCCTTGGACAGGCGGATGTAGCTGAGAACAGTGCCGAACTTCTGGGCAAAGCCGGTGAAATCCAGCACGCTGGCGCCTTTGCCCTCCAGATGCGCTGCCATTGTGATCAGCGCGCCGACAGTGACAACGCCGGTGCCGCCAACACCGGTGACCAGCAGGTCGAACGGCTCCGCGAGGGATGGCAATTCGGGGGCGGGCAGCTTGGCGGTCAACTGAGCCGCATCAAGCCCCGCAGGTTTCTTCTTGCGCCGGGTGGCGCCTTCGACAGTGACAAAGGAGGGGCAGAATCCGTTCAGGCAGGAGAAATCCTTGTTGCAGGAGCTGAGGTTGATCTTGCGCTTGCGGCCAAAGGGCGTCTCCTTCGGCTCCACGCTCAGGCAGTTGCTTTCCACCGAGCAGTCGCCGCAGCCCTCGCAGACCAGATCGTTGATGAAGGCAAACCGCTTGGGGTCTTCCATCTTGCCGCGTTTGCGGCGGCGTCGTTTCTCGGTGGCGCAGGTCTGCTCATAGATCAGCACGGTGACACCGGGGGTATCGCGCAGCTCGCGCTGCACGGTGTCCAGCTCGGCACGGTCGTGGAAGGTGGTGCCGCGCGGGAAGTCCCCGTGGATGAATTTGCCGATGTCGTCCGAGATCAGGGCGATCCGCTCAACCCCCTCGGCGCGGCAGGTCTGGGCGATGCCGTGGACTGAGACGGGTCCGTCCACCGGCTGGCCGCCGGTCATCGCTACCGCGTCATTGTAGAGGATCTTGTAGGTGATGTTTGTTCCGGCCGCGACCGCCTGGCGGATCGCCAAAGAACCCGAGTGATACCAGGTGCCTTCGCCGAGGTTCTGGAACACATGCTTGTTGCCGTTGAATTGCGAGGCCACGGTCCAGGGCACGCCTTCGCCGCCCATCTGCGCATAGCCTGCCGTCTCCCGGTCCATCCAGCTGGCCATCACATGGCAGCCGATGCCGGAGAACGCCTTGGACCCCTCCGGCAGTTTGGTCGAGGAGTTATGCGGGCAGCCCGAACAGAAATAGGGCGTTCGGGTGGCGCCGGGCACGTTCAGCGCCTTGGGTGGTTCAGCTGTCAGCGCGGCGGCCTTGGCGGGCAGGTTCTCCCCGGGGAAGAACTTGTCCAGCCGCGCCGCCACGATGGGCGCCAGCAAGAGCGGGCTCAGCTCCCCGGTCCAGGGGATCAGCGGTTTGCCCTGGCTGTCGTATTTGCCGACCATCTTCTCCGGCTTGCTGCCGGGCCAGTCGTAGAAGTTCTCCTTGAACTGGCTTTCGATGATACCGCGCTTTTCCTCGACAACCAGCACTTCCTCTTTGCCGCGTACAAACCGCAGCGCATCGGTGCGGTCCAGCGGCCAGACCATCCCGACCTTGTAGATGTCGATCCCCAGGCGGCGGCAGGCGGCCTCGTCCAGACCCAGAAGCCGCAGCGCCTCCATCAGGTCCAGATGCCCCTTGCCGGTGGAGACAAAGCCAAAGCGCGCTTCCTTGATGTCATAGATCCGTTTGTCGATCGGATTGGCTTCGGCAAAGGCGCGCACCGCGTCGAGCTTGGCATGGATGCGGGTCTCAATCTCGGGCGAGGGCAGGTCGGCGCGGCGGATATGCAGCCCGCCGGGATAGTCCGGCAGCTCCGGGTAGATGAACTTGCGGTCCGGGCACAGCTCGACCGAACGGGCGCTTTCCACGGTTTCCGAGACCGCCTTGAACCCCACCCAGGTGCCGGAGTAGCGCGACAGGGCAAAGCCGTATTCGCCGAAAGTCAGGTATTCGGACACATCCGCCGGGTTCAGGACAGGCATGAACCAGGCCAGGAATGCGGCATCCGACTGATGCGGCATTGAGGAGCTGACGCAGCCGTGGTCATCGCCCGCCACCACCAGCACGCCGCCCTTTTGCGAGGAGCCATAGGCGTTGCCATGCTTCAGCGCATCGCCGGAGCGGTCGACGCCGGGGCCCTTGCCGTACCACATGGAAAACACGCCCTCGACCTCGCAGTGCGGGTCCAGCACCGCCTGCTGCGCGCCCAGGACAGCCGTTGCCCCCAGATCCTCGTTCACCGCCGGCATGAACTTGATCCGGTTCGCCTGCATCCGCTCCTGCGCGCGCCAGAATTCCAGATCGACGCCGCCCAGGGGCGAGCCGCGGTAGCCCGAGACAAAGCCTGCGGTGTTCAGCCCGCTCTCGCGGTCGCGGCGGGCCTGGTCCAGCATGATCCGGGCCAGCGCCTGGGTCCCGGTCAGGAACACCCGGCCCTTGGTCATGTCGTAACGGTCGTCCAGTTTGTAGCTGCGGAAATCGTGGCTCAGCTTGGTCATCGCGGGCGGATCCTTGCGGGCAAAGTCGTGTTTTCCGGAAGAATAATCCTCAAAGCCTGAAAAGATTTGCCCCTGTTGCTGGTTTTGCGGAGATTTATGGTTAGATTACCCGATCAGACACGGCATTCTGAAAATTTGGACCGTATCATGAAGCTCGACGACCGTGACCGCCGCATTCTGACCCTGCTGCAGGAAGATTCCCGCATTTCAAATGCAGATCTGGCCGAGGCTGTGGGCATGTCGTCTTCGGCTCTGTGGCGCCGGGTGCGGGCGCTGGAGGAGGCCGGTATCATCGAGCGCTATGGCGCGGTGGTGAATGCGCCAGCGATGGGGCTGGGATTTCAGGCGCTGGTGCATGTGCACCTGACGCGCCACGACCCGGACAAGCTGGTTGAGTTCATCCGGGCAGTGGAGACCAGCCCGCTGGTTCAGGAGTGCTATGCCACCACCGGACAGGCTGATTACCACCTTCGGGTTCTGGCGCCGGATCTGGAGGCCTACAACCGGTTCCTGGAGGATTTCCTGTTCCGCCTGCCGGCAGTTGCCAGCGCCCAGACCAATGTGGTGCTGCGAACCATCAAGCGGGATCGGCCTGTGGTATCTTAGGAGTTGCGCCTTGCGGCGCATGCCTCCGGCGGGAGTACTTGAAGCAAGGCGAAGCAGCTGCCCGCCTTTTCATCTTGCCGGAAGTACTCCAGGGGTCTGGGGGCTGGCCCCAGTGTCTTACATCGCGGCGTATTTCACCCAGGCCCAGGCCATTGCGATGTAGGTAAGCTGATGCAGCATCTGGTCCGAGCCCATTGCCTGCCAGAACCGCGCCTGCTGCGGGTTCAGTTTTTTCACCTCGGAGTAGCGGGCTTTGCCGAAATCGATGTGGAAATGGACAATCCACTCCAGCACCGCCAGCACCAGAATAAACATCACCGGCGCGCTGAACAGGGCAAACACGATGGCCGAGCCGATGATATGCACGCCGGCGTGCTGGGCGCGCCCCATATGCGCATAGGCGCAGCGGCCGGACAGCATTTTCGGCGTTTGCAGAAAGAAGTCGGCAAACAGATGCTTGACCTGCAGGGCGCAGAGCAGCAGCAGGACGGAACCGACGTATTCAGGCAAACCGAATGACCTCCAGCAAGTGTACGGTGCTGGAACCTTACGGATTTTTCACCGTCTGGCAAATGCTGTGCCGGCAGGGTGCCGCAACGGGACGAGGCAGGTTTCTGCCCATTGCCTGTAGCTGCCAATCCGCGCTACCCATATGTCAGCCCATATCCGAAGCCGCCATTTATGGAGCTTTCCCATAGAACGCTCTTTGTTCCGTTTCATCTGGAAATACTCAAAACGCGACCAGCTGGTGCTGCTGCTGGTCACCGCCTGCCTGTTCCCGCTGCTCTATCTGACGCTGGAACTGCCCAAGCGGATCATCAATGACGCGATCGGCTCGGAAACCTCGACCATCACGGTGCTGGGGCAGAGCTTTGATCAGCTGACCTTCCTGTGGATCCTCTGCGGCGGCTTCCTGCTTGCCGTATTGTGCCACGGCCTGCTGAAGATGCGGATCAACACCATGAAGGGGGTGCTGGCCGAACGGATGCTGCGCCGCTTCCGCTATCAGCTGATTGCCCGGGTGCTGCGCTTCCCGCAGCCCTATTTCGAGCGGGTCAGCCAAGGCGAGCTGGTCTCCATGGTCACCTCCGAATCCGAACCGATGGGCGGGCTGATGGGGGATGCAGTCAGCCAGCCGGTGCTGCAGGCGGGTCAGATGCTGACCATCCTGTTCTTCCTGTTTCTGCAAAGCGTTTGGTTCGGGCTGGCGGCCATAGCGCTCATTCCTCTGCAGGGCTGGCTGATTCCCAAGCTGCAGCGCCAGATCAATCTGTTGAACAAGAAACGCATCAAGCAGGTGCGGGCGCTGGCGACCGAGATCGGCGAAAGCGCGGCGGGGGCTTCGACGCTGCGGATCAATGGCGGCTGGCGCTACCGGATGGCGGTGATCACCGACCGGCTGGGGCGGCTGTTCGACATCCGCTTCGAGATCTACCAGAAAAAGTTCTTCATGAAGTTCCTCAACAACTTCATTACCCAGCTGACGCCGTTCTTCTTTTATGCGGTGGGCGGTTTTCTGGTGCTGCAGGGCAAGGTCTCGCTGGGGGCGCTGGTGGCGGCCTTGGCGGCCTACAAGGATCTGGCCAGCCCGTGGAAGGAACTGCTGGCCTATTACAATCAGACACAGGACATGTCCCTGCGCTGGGAGGTGATCCTGGAGCGGTTTGCACCGCAAGGCATGGTCGACGAGAGCCTGATGCGCGGCGCGCCGGAGGAGCTTGGGCGGCTCAAGGGCGATGTGGTGCTGGATACGGTCAATGTGCGCGACACTGACGGCAATCTGGTGCTGGAGGATCTCAGCGCGACCTTCCCGGCAGGACAGGTGATCGGCATTTCGGCGCCCTCGGAGGAGGACCGGCGGGCCTTGGCGGAGCTGTTGACCCGGGAAATCCTGCCCACGGCGGGGACGGTCACAGTGGCAGAGCAGAACCTCAGCGGGCTGCATCAGGCCACCGTCGCGGCGCGGATCGGCTACGCCACCTCGCGGCCGGTTCTGTTCCAGGGCTCTTTTGGCGACAATGTGATGATGCCGATGCGGCTGCGCCCGCAGGGCGAGCCGCGGGACCGGCAGAAGCTTGAGATCGCCAAAAAAGCAGGCAACAGCCCTGACCCCTTTGATGTGCCTTGGCTGGATCCGCAACTTGCAGGTTTTTCCAGCGAGGCAGAGCTGCGGGACTGGTGGCTGAAACTGGTCGAGGGGATCGGTTCGGACACCGCTCTGTTCCGCCGCGGCATCGAGCAGGTATTTGATGCTTCGGCTCATGCGGAACTGGCAGAGCAGCTTGTTAAACTGCGCCCTGCGGTCCGGCAGGCGCTTCAGGAGGCTGGGCTTGACGCCCATGTGCATTTCCTGGAGGCCGAGAGTTACAACCCGGCACTGCCGGTGGCGGAGAACTTGCTGTTTGCAGCCTCGCAGGAAGCAATGACTGGCGAAATGCTGCACCGCCATGCTGAGTTTCTCGATCAGCTCAAGCAGCTGGGCCTGGACGAGGGGCTGGTGGCACTGACCCGCGATGTGGTCGAGATGCTGCGGCAGATTTTCGGAATGGACGGCACAACCCATCCGCTGTTCCGCAAGCTTGGCCTGGACGTCGAGGCGTATGAAGCGGCGCTGGCGCTTGTCGACAAGCCAGGCGAAGTCAATGCGGCAGCATTAAGCCGTGAAGAACTGGCTCAACTGCTGATCGTGCCCTTCACCATTTCCGCCGAACAGATCGGCCCGGCCTTCGAGGACGGCATGATGGAGCGTATCCTCGGCTTCCGCCGCAGCCACGGGCAGGGATTGCGCAAGGCGCTGGGCGCAGGGTTCGTGCCGTTTTCCAATGACAGTTTCGCACCCAGCCTGACGGTTCTGGAAAACGCCCTGTTCGGCAAAATCTCCGATGCTTCCGGTGCCAAGGGGGACGAGGTGCGGAAACTCGTTTCGGACCTCATGGTGCGGGACGGCCTGCGTGATCAGGTGGTGGAGCTGATTTTTGACATGCCGATTGCCGTGGGCGGCCAGGGGCTGGCCGCCAGTTTTGCGGAGCCGCTGGCTTTCTGCCGGGCCACCATCAAGCGGCCTGATGTGCTGATCCTTGATTCAGCGATGGCGAGCTATGATCTGGAAACCCGGGTGGCGGTGCACAAGAACCTTCGCAAGCTCCTGCCGGAGACCACGCTGATCTACCTGGCGCCTGCTTTCCAAAGCCCGGATGTCTTTGATGTCTACTTTGAGCTTCGCCAGGGGCGTCTCGTGAGTGATGAAGCCCAGGCTGCTGCAGCAGGCGACGGGGCAGCAAGCCAGGACTTGGCCCGCAAGCTGCGGGCATTGGAGCAGACCGAGCTGTTTTCCGGCCTGAACCGCCGCCAGCTGCGCCTTTTGGCCTTTGGAGCGCGCTGGTACGGCGCCAAGGCGGGTGAAGTGGTGTTCCTCAAGGACGATGAGGCTTCGGACGGTGCCTATATGATCCTGGAAGGCGAGGCCGGGCTGTATCTGCCGCAGGAGAGTGCCGAGGACCGGCTGATTGCTACGGTGGGCCCCGGACGGCTGGTGGGGGAGCTGGGCCTGATCCGGCACGAGCCGCGGGCGCTGAGCATGATTGCGGCTACTGATCTCAACTGCCTGCGGATCGGCGAGGAGGAATTCCTGGCGGTGGTCGAAAATGATGCCTCGACCGCCTTCAAGCTGCTGCAGGTGGTGGCGGGCTACGTTTCCAACTGACCTGAAAATCAACAACGGGGAAGAGCGTTATGAAACTGCTGCGATACCGCGCGGATGGAGAGGTCCGGCCGGGGCTGCTGGATGCTGCAGGCCAAGTGCGGGACCTGTCGGCGCATGTGCCGGATATCACCGGCGCCGTGCTGGACGCGGATACATTGGGCCGGCTGGCCGCCTTGGACGCAGAGGCGCTGCCGCAGGTGGAGGGGCCGGTGGACCTGGCGCCCTGCGTGGGGCAGGCGGGCAAGTTTCTCGGCATCGGCCTCAATTATTCCGACCACGCGGAAGAGGCTGGCATGAAGGTGCCGGAGCACCCGATCCTGTTTCTGAAAGCCACGTCCTCTATGGCTGGCGCCAATGACGATGTGATCCTGCCGCGCGGCTCGGTTGCGGCGGATTGGGAGGTGGAGCTGGGCGTGGTGATCGGCACGGCGGCCAAATACGTCAGCGAAGCGGATGCGCTGAGCCATGTGGCGGGCTATTGCGTGATCAACGATGTGTCCGAGCGCGACTATCAGACCAAGCTTGCCGGGCAATGGACCAAGGGCAAGAGCTGCGACACCTTTGGCCCCATCGGACCCTGGCTTGTGACCCGGGACGAGGTGGCGGACCCGCAGAACCTGTGGCTCGCCTGCGATGTGAACGGGGAGCGGCGGCAGAGCGGCCATACCGGCACTATGGTGTTCACGGTGGCGCAGATCATCTCGCATCTGAGCCAGCTGATGACACTGCATCCGGGTGATGTGATCGCAACCGGCACCCCGCCGGGTGTCGGCATGGGGATCAAGCCGGAGCCGGTCTATCTGCAGCCGGGCGACGTGATGAGGCTGGAGATCGAGGGGCTGGGGGTGCAGACGCAGACCGTGCGGGCAGACGGCTGAGGAAGCTCTTCCGCCACAGCTGGGCTTGACGTCGCGCTTTTCGCGCGCAGCAGCCGATCTGTCTCATTGGCCGGCGGCGGACGCAAAGCGGGCTGTCTGCCGGTTCCGGAACGTACTGGCTCAACTGCTGCAGAATTGCTTGTAGAGCAATGCGATAATTTCTTCGGTGTTTCCGTCGTTCAGAGAGTAGTAAATCGTCTTGCCCTCGCGCCGGGTGGCGACAAGCCCGTCCTCGCGAAGCCGCGCCAGCATCTGGCTGACGGCTGCCTGCCGCATGTTCAACAGCGCCTCCAGTTCGCTTACGGACCGTTCCCCTGCGGACAGATGGCAGAGGATCATCAGCCGGCCTTCATGCGCAAGCGTTTTCAGGAACGCAGCAGCGGCTGCGGCGCTCTCCTGCATGTTCTGCAGTGCTTCCGAGGTGTCGTCGCTGGCCGGAGGGGGCAATGCTCGCTGTCCTGCTGTCGTCTTTTCTTGCAGTCTGCCCCTTTCCGGCAGCCAAGTCACCCCGGCGTTGCGTTTCAGTCAATGATCGGCGGAGAGCCACCGGCAAAGGCATTGCCATTGGCATAGTCGCAGGGGGCTTCCTGCATGTTCAGATGCAGGTCGCTGCCGGTGAAAGGATGGGCGCGGGCCAGGTCTTCGTCTACTTCGATGCCGAGGCCGGGGGTTTCCGGCGGGATGACAAAGCCGTTTTCAACCCGGATTGATCCTTTGATCAGCTGGTCGTGGAACGGCGTTTCGATGGTTTCCAGCAGCAGGATGTTGGGAATCGAGGCGGTCAGGTGGATGTTGGCGGCCCATTCTACCGGCCCGGCATAGAGATGCGGCGCCATCTGGGCATTGAAAACTTCGGCAATGGCGGCAACTTTCTTCATTTCCCAGATGCCTCCCGCACGCCCCAGGGCTGGCTGCAGGATCTCAGCAGCACCGGAGCGCAGAACAGCCGCGAATTCGGATTTGGTGGTCATCCGCTCGCCGGTGGCCACGGGGATGCGCACGTTGCGGGCGACGCGGGCCATGTCCTCGATATTGTCGGGCGGGGTGGGTTCTTCGAACCAGAGCGGGGAGTAGGGCTCCAGCGCCTGGCCCAGGCGGATGGCGCCGGCGGTGCTGAACTGGCCGTGGGTGCCGAACAGCAGGTCCGCCTTGTCGCCCACCACCTCGCGGATCGCCTTGCAGAAGGCCACGGACATCGAGATGTCGGACATCGCAGGCATATGGCCGCCGCGCAGGGTATAAGGGCCTGCCGGGTCGAACTTCAGCGCGGTGTAGCCTTCCGCAACACGCTGCCGGGCAGCCTCGGCGGCCATTTCCGGAGAAGTCCAGAACGCCAGTATGTCCTGATCAGGCAGCGGGTAGAGGTAAGTGTAAGCGCGGATGCGGTCATTCATCCGGCCGCCGATCAGCGCATGCACCGGGCGGCCGCGGTCCTTGCCCAGGATGTCCCAGCAAGCGATCTCGAGCCCTGAAAACGCCCCCATTACCGTCAGATCCGGACGCTGGGTGAAGCCCGAGGAATAGGCGCGGCGGAACATCAGCTCGATGTTTTCCGGATTCTCGCCGGCCATGTGTCGCTCGAAAACATCCCGGATCACATGGGACATTGCCTCGGGACCAACCGAGGAGGCATAGCATTCGCCCCAGCCGGTGATGCCGGTGTCGGTGGTGACTTTCACCAGGATCCAGTAGCGCCCGCCCCAGCCGGGGGCGGGGGGCGCGGTGACGATGATGTCCAGGTCCTGCAGCTTCATGCGCTATCCTTCCATTGCCGCGGCAAAGATGGTCAGCTCCCGTTCGATCTCTTCGATTGCAGCCTGACTGCTGAAGAAAGTGAGGTCGGGCGCGTCAGTACCGTTCATGAAGACTTCGATCTCCAGTTCGACCAGTGCCCCGTCAAAGCCGCCCTCGATCTTCCAGCGGAGGGTTTCGTCCAGTGCCATGCTGGGAATTCCATCTGCAATGGAGGCCGCAAAATTGGCGGGCAGGCCAAAGCGCGGATTATTGGTCAGCTGGGTCAGGAAGGGAGCAACTTCGATGCTGGCAAAGCTCATCGAGGTTTCAGAGGTGATCGGCTGCGCCTTGGGGGCTTCGGGTTTGAACAGGTCGGTCAGGAATTTCAGCACGGGCCGCGCTCCGCTTGGGTTGGGTCAGCTGAACACAATCACATTGCGTTTGGCGCTTCCAGTCTTGGTGTCGGCAATGGCTTCGTTGATCTGCTCCAGCGGCCAGCGGCCCGAGATCAGCTCATCCAGCTTGAGGCGGCCCTGCTGATACAGGTCCACCATCCAGGGAATGTCCCGCTGGATCACCACATCTCCCATCTTGGAGCCGATGAGCCCCTGGCCAACCGCGGCGAGCACGACCGGTTCATAAGCCGCTTTGGCACCGGAGTGCGGCATGCCGATCAGCACCGCCCTGCCGCCACGGGCCAGATAGCGGGGCGCCTGTTCATAAGCGGGGATGGCGCCGACCGTGATCAGCACCGCGTCCGCGCCGCGGCCGCCAAGCGCCTTATAGGCTGCCTTCCAAGGTTTTTCTTCAGTGGCCAGCACCCCATGGGTGGCGCCGAACTCCTTGGCGATCTCCAGTTTCTCGGGGCTCATGTCCACTGCAACGATGCGGCGGGCGCCGGCGATACGGGCGCCCTGAATGGCATTGAGACCCACGCCGCCGGCCCCGATCACCACCACATCCTGGCCTGCGCGCAATTGGGCTGCGTTCACCACCGCGCCGACACCGGTGATTACCCCGCAGGAGACGAGTGCCGCGGCGTCCTTTGCCATGCTGTCCGGGATCTTCACAATCTGGCGCTGGTCCACCACCACTTTCTCGGCAAAGGCGCCGCAGGCCATGGCCTGCTCCAAGGGCTGGCCGTCGGCGGTTTTCAACGGGCCGTTCACCGTATCATGCGGTGTTTCGCAGATGGTGGGTTTGCCTCCCGCGCAGGAGGGGCAGGTGCCGCAGCTGCGGATCAGGGTGACAACAACGGAATCGCCCTCGGCAAAGCCCTGCACGCCCTCGCCCGCGGCGGTGATCACCCCAGCGGCCTCATGCCCGTAGACGGCCGGCAAATGCCCGCCCCAGGCGCCCTCGGCATATGAAATATCGCTGTGGCAGATGGCAACCGCGTTCAGCGTGACCTCAACCTCGCCCATGCCGGGCGCGGCCAGCTGCACCTCTTCGATCACCAGCGGGGTGCCGAATTCACGGCAGACGGCGGCCTTGATGGTTTGCATGATCTCTCTCCCCGTTTTCAGCCAGCGTGGCGCGGGGGAGGCAGTGTATCAAGCCGGTATGCGGCAGCAGGGCGGCGGTTTTACGCTACGGAAGATTTGCTGCGCAAAAACACAGCGCAGCCGATGGCCATCAGCAGCAGCGCCAAAAGGAACGGTGCGCCGGGCAGGTAGACAGGCGCGCCTTCTGCAGTGAAACGGGCAAACACTGCGGTCATCATCAAGGGCGACAGGATCATCGCCAGCGCATTGACGGCAGTCAGCACGCCCTGCAGCTCGCCTTGCTGATTATCTTCGACGGTCTTTGACATCATCCCTTGCAGCGCAGGCTGCACCAGGGCGCCCAGAGCCGACACCGGGATCAGCATCATCGCCAGCACGCCGTTGGAAATGAAGGCCAGAATGCCAAAGGCGATGAAGTCAAAAATCTGACCCCAGATCACCGTGCGCCGTTCGCCGAACCAGACCACCGTGTAGCGCAGCAGCCAGCCCTGCACCAACCCCATCGAAATCCCATAAACCGCCAGTGAAAGGCCGATCACCTGCGGCTGCCAGCCGAAGCGCTCCAGCGTGAAATAGGACCAGATCGCCGGATAGACGTAGATCGCCACGGAATAGAGGAAATACACCCACAACAGCGCCTTGATGCCGGGGATACGCCCGACCGCGCGGAAGGCTCCGAAAGGATTGGCGCGGCGCCACTCGAACGGGCGTCGGTTTTCTTTTTTGACGGTTTCGCCCATTACGAACCAGCCGAGGGCAAAGTTCAGCAGCACCAGCACCGCTGCGGCATAGAAGGGCGCCCTTGTGCCCAGTTCGCCCAGCAGCCCGCCCATCAGCGGCCCGAGCACAAAACCGGCGCCAAAGGCGGCACCCAAAAGGCCGAAGTTCGCCGCCTTTTTCTCCGGTGGCGAGATGTCGGCGATATAGGCACCAGCGGTCGAGTGGGTGGCAGCGGTGATGCCGCCCAGAACCCGGCCCAGAAGCAGCAGCCACATGGTTCCTGCGACGGCCATGATCAGATAGTCCAGCGCCATCACAAACAGCGACACCAGCAGCACCGGCCTGCGCCCCACCGCATCGGACAGGCTGCCGAGGATCGGGCTGAACAGGAATTGCATCACCGCAAAAACGGTGCTGAGCAAGCCGCCCCACACCGCCGCCTGGGCCAGCGAACCGCCCTGCACCTCGGTGATCAGGTTAGGCATCACCGGCATGATGAGGCCAATGCCCATGGCATCGATCATGACGGTCGCCAGCACGAAGACCAGCGAGAGCCGGCTGAACCGCCCGTTCCCGGCATCGCTACCTTGCTTTGCGGAAAACGCGGGCAAGCCTTCTCTCCTCAGCAGACGCTATTCGTTCCCAAGCTCTTCTGCTTTCCTGGCAAACTGCAAGGCTTCCCACGGGGCACGGCCCATCTGCTGCGCCGGGTCAAACAGCGCCGCGGTATCCAGATTGGGATAATCCCGCGCTGCCAGTTCCCGCAGCGGTTTGCGAGAGGCTTGTGCCTCTTGGCATAGCGCTTTGACCGCCGCCTGCGCATCGGGGCGCGGCATCTGTTCTGCCAGGGCAAAGCTCAGCGCCTCGGCGTGGATCATGTCCAGCCCGCCGGACAGAGCGCCGGCCATTGCCTCCGGGCTGGGCATGATTGCGGCGCAGAGTTCCTTTCCGGTTCTGGCAGCGCTTGCCGCACCCAGAACAATCTGCGGCAGGCACATCCACTCGGTGAACCAGGCCGCCCCGTCGCGCTGGTGCTGCTGCATCGAGGCGCCCTGCAGAACCGCAAACAGACCGCTGCCCTGGCGGGCCAGCGCTGCCAGCACCGAAGGTGCCACCGGGTTCTGTTTCTGCGGCATGGTCGAGGACGCACCCGCGCCGCCCAGCAGGATTTCCTGGATGCCGGTCTGCGCCAGGGCGGTGCTGTTCCCGCCGATCTTGCCAAAGGCCAGCGTCACCCGCAGCAGCCAGTCCGCAATCCGCAGAACGGGTGTGCGGTCCGTGTGCCAGCTGCGCCCGGGGTCCTGAAGGGCCAGGCCCTTGGCCATTGCGGCGCGCACTTCTGCGGCCTTGGCCCCCAGGGCCGAAGAGGTGCCGGCCGCACCAGTCAGCGAAACAACAAGGCAGGACTGCCGCAGCGCGGGCAGTTCTTCCAGAAGGTCCAGCAAAGGTGCCCCCCAGCCTGCTGCCACTGCGCCAAAGCTGGTCGGCGTCGCATGCTGGCCATAGGTCCGGGCGGGCATAGGCAATTCCGCATGAGCCTTGGCAAGATTGCCGAGCGCCTTCACTGCGGTTTTCACATCGGCCTCCACCAGAGCCAGTACCTGCCGCAGCCGCAGCATCAGCGCGCTGTCCATGATGTCCTGCGAGGTGGCGCCCCAGTGCACGAACTGGGCATGTTCCGGGGCTTTCATTTCTTCCCGGAAGGCGGCGACCAGTCCCGGAACCGGCACGCCGTTCTGCGCTGCGGGCTGTTTCAGAACGCCGGGGTCGACGGCGATTTCCACCACTGCCCGGCCAATGGCCGCGGCGCTCTCCTGCGGGATCACGCCTGCCGCACCCTGTGCCTTGGCCAATGCGCCCTCCACCAGCAGCATGGCCCGCACCTCGGCGCTGTCGGAAAACAGGCGGCTGGCTTCGCCGCTGCTGAAAAGATCGCCATACACTTGGCTGTCAAAGACGGAACCCACCATCAGAAGTCCTTTGCAATGTGCCCGATCAGCTCTGCGAGACCATCGGGGTCGGCAAAGAAGGGCGAATGGGATGTATTCATGCTGTGAACCCGCTGCGGCGGAAGGGAGGCCGCCATCTGTGCCTGGTATTCCGGCGGGATCACCCGGTCGCCGGTGCAGCGGATATAGGCCTTGGGAACGCTCGCAAACTGTTCTGCAAGAACGATGGGCGTGTCCTGTGGAAGGATCGGCTGCTGGCAGAGGTTTTCCATGGCATACTGCACAGCCTCTTCGGGGCAGTCATGGTAAAACAGATCGGGCGTGGTTTCCGGTAGCAGGCTGTAGCCGGTGCCTGCAGCATTCTTCTGCGTGGCTCCGGTCAGTGTCTGCCGCGGCCCGGCCTTGCGCATATCAATCAGCGACATGCCGCTGACGGGCAGGTAGGCACACAGGTAGATCAGCCCGCGCAGTCTGCCGGTGCCGGCTTCAGCCGCTGCCGAAACCGGAAAGCCGCCCCAGGAGTGCCCCAGGACAATGGTTTCGGGAGAGGAGGCCGCCAGTACCGCCGCTGCGGATTCATCCAGTGTGACGCCGGCCGGGTCGCGCCCGTCGCTGTGCCCCGGCAATGCAACGGTGCGGGCGGTATGGCCGCGGGCCTCCAGCGCCGGCAGCACATCGCGCCAGCACCAGGCGCCGTGGCAGGAACCGTGGACCAGAAGGATCTCAGCCAATGTGCCCGGTCTCCCGCAGGAAGGCAGTCAGGTGCCGCGCGTATTCATCCGGCTGCTCGACACAAGGGATATGGCCCGCGCGGCGGATCAGCTGGAACCGGCTGCCTGGGATCAGCTCCACTGTCTCCCGCACCAGATCAGGCGGGGTGGAGCCGTCTTCGCTGCCCGCAATCCCAAGGCAGGGCAGCCGCAAGCCGCTGGTTGGCGTGTAGAAATCGGTGCCGGCAATTGCCGCGCAGCAGCCGGCATAGCCTTCGCGGGACTGCTGTACCAGCATGCCGCGCCAGTGCTGCAGTTCCGGCGTGGTCCGGAAGCCTTTAGAGAACCAGCGCTCCATCACTGCGTCCGCCAGCGCTTCGATGCCGCTTTCCTGCACGGTTTGAACCCGTTCCTGCCACATCTTCGCAGTGCCGATCTTGGCTGCCGTGTTCGACAGCACCAGCGCCCGGATCTGGTCGAGCCGCTTCACTGCCAGCCCCTGCGCAATCATGCCGCCGATCGACAGGCCGGCAAAAACACAGCCGCGCACCTCAAGATGATCCAGCAGCCGCTCTGCATCGCGCACCAGCGCACCCATGGAATAGGGCGCGGGCGGGCAGGAGGACAAACCGTGCCCCCGTTTGTCGTAGCGGATGATGCGCAGGCCGGCGGGCAGACGTTCGACAACCGAATCCCAGACGGTCAAATCCGTGCCGAGCGAGTTGGCAAAGACAAGCGGCGCGCCGTCCGGATCTCCGTCGGTGCGGTAGTTGAGCTGTACATCGCCCAGGTCTGCGGTCTGCATGGAAAGCCCCGTGTTTGTTCCGCCGCAGTCTACCTGCGCCAGGGCAGAGAGGTAAACCAGCCGCCTGCCGCAGGCGGGGGAATTTTCTTCCTTAAGAAAATTGGCCGGAAAAATTGCATTTTTCCGGCGCCCCTCAGCGGCGCAGCTCCATGTGGGCCATGATCTGCCCATGATCCGAAGCCAGCTTGTTGTAAGGCGCCTCAGGATGGCTGCCGTCGGTCAAATGGTCGTTGAAGACGCTGTAATAGAGCATCTCCCCAACCGCACTGTCCCAGGCCGGGTCGAAATGGCGCGACATGTAGATCTGGTCGATACTCTCATGCACGCCGCCAAAAGCGGTGGTGTAGACCACATCGCGCAGGCTCTTTTTCAGGAACATCTTCTCGGCAGAGCGCAGCCGCACCCGGTCGACCGCCTCGCGGATCTGCGCGTCTTCCGCCTCGCTGTAGCGGTCGCCCGGGTGCTGGGCATCATGGCGCAGCATCCAGGCGTAGTTTTTGAACGGTGTCTCGCCCGAGATGATCTCGCTGCTGACCGCATGTTCGCCGTCATTGAAATCGCCCATCACCATCACCGGGCGGCCCTGTTCCAGCTCGTCCAGCACCGCGCGCCGCAGCACCCAGGCTTCCCCCATTCGCCTGAGAGCGGCCCTGAGCGCGCCCATCGCCCGGCCTGCGGCGTCATAGGCAGTCAGCACGGTTTCGGGCGGGTAGGGGGCACCCTGCGGCTTGATGAACTCGCCAAGTTTTGACTTCAGATGGCAGTTGAAAACCGTAATCACCTGATCCCCAACCGGCACCCGCACCTTCAGGACCGGGCGCGACAGGCGCCGCAGAGTATAAAAGCCGGCATCCTCTTCTTCGCCAAGGCAGGCCATCGGGATGTCCAGAGGCTGTTCCAGATCCTGGATCACCTCCGGCTCGCCTTCAAACCCGAAACGCGAGAGAACTGCCAGTCCGGGCCGCCGCTTGCCCGGCTCGCCGGTGTCGTTGAGATTGGGGGCAAAGGCCAGTTCGGCTTCGGCATAAGAGCCATAAGCCAGTTTCTGGAAAATCGCCTTGCGGTGATAGCGCTTGGAGGGGTCGGGGATGCTGGCCTCATTGGCCTCAGCCCCGCGCCGGTCTGCTTCCGTGATCACCTGCCGCAGCGGCGCTTCCTCGAAAATCTCCTGAAAGCCGACGATATCCGCATTCAGTGTCAGCAGCTGGTCGGCCATCCAATCGGCTTTCCACGCGTATTCCTCGGGCGTGTAGCTTTGGAACCGGTAGTACTCCCGCTCCGGCCCGATCAGGTTCTTCACGTTGAACGATGCGATGGTGAAACGTGTCATGACGTGCCCCCCTGAGTTGCGCGCGGCAAATCGCGCGCTCAGGTTTCAAGCATAGCGCGAGAGTGCCTCCCGGAACAGCTCTGCATCCACATTGCCACCGGTGGCGACCGCAATCACGGCTTCGCCTTCGATTCGGTCGGCATGGAACAGTGCCGCGGCCAGCGAAGCCGCGCCGCCGGGCTCCAGCACAATCTTCAGCCGCAGGAAGGCGAGCGCCATGGCCCGCATCGCTTCGTCTTCGGTGATCACGATGCCGGGGCCGCACAGGCGGCTGAGGATCGGAAAGGTGATCTCGCCCGGCTGCGGTGTCAGGATCGCGTCGCAGATGGAGCCGGAGTGGCTGGGGTTCTGCTGGACCTCTCCTGTCTCCAGCGACCGGGTCACATCGTCGAACCCCTGCGGCTCCACGGGGCGGACCCGCAGGCCCGGCGCGCGGGCTTCCAGCGCCAGTGCGATGCCTGAGGACAGGCCGCCGCCGCCGCAGTTGACCAGCACATCTGCCTGCGTGACGCCTTCTGCAGCGGCCTGTTCCGCGATTTCCAGTCCGCTGGTGCCCTGGCCGGCAATGACCAGCGGCTCATCATAGGGTCTTATCAGGGTCAGCCCGCGTTCTTCCGCATATTGAGCACCAACCGCTTCACGGCTTTCCCCCCCTGCACGGTCATAGAGCACCACCTCGGCGCCCAGGTCGCGGGTATTTTGGATCTTCAGCTGCGGAGCATCCGCTGGCATCACGATGACTGCCGGAGCCCCATGCGCCTTGGCCGCCGCAGCCACGCCCTGGGCGTGGTTGCCGCTGGAATAGGCGATCACTCCGCGTTTGCGGTCGTTCTCCGGCAGCGCCGAAACCGCCGACCAGCCGCCGCGGAACTTGAAGGAGCCGGTGTGCTGCAGGCACTCTGCCTTCACAAACAGGCGGCGCCCGGCGATTTCGTCCAAAAACGGCGAGGACAAGAGCGGTGTTACCCTTGCATGGCCTTTCAGCCGTTCAGCGGCGGCTTCGATCATGGCAATCGAGGTCATTTGATCTGCTCCAGTACGGAATGAATGAGGGCAAGTGCCTCCGGCTCGTCCAGAAACGGCACATGGCCGCGGCTGGCAATCTCTACGGCGTGCAGAGCGGGCAGGCGGCGCTGCATTTCTGAATAGGTGCCGCGGCTCAGAATGTCCGAATTGGCGCCGCGGATCACGCCGCAAGGCAAACCCTCCAACGCCAGGAACAAGGGCCAGAGGTCGGGCGGTGGGCCTGCCTCGGCCTGTGCCAGCAGCGCATCGCGCAGAAGCGGATCATAGCGCAGGGAAAGCCCTTCAGGCGTCTCGTTGTAGAAGGCCTCAACTTCCTGGCGCCAGCGTGCCGCCGGAACATCCGGAAAGGCGGGGGCCATCAAGGTTTCAAGCGTTTCAGCGGCTTGCTTCCAGGTCTTTGCTGCCGGACGGCGGCCCACATACTCCATGATACGGGCGATGCCGCCGGATGGAATCTCCGGTCCAACGTCATTCAGGATCACGGCTGCCAGCCGGTCCTTGGCAGTGGCCGCCAGGGTCATCGCCACCAATCCGCCGCGCGACGTGCCAAGAATGGCGGCCTGATCAAGACCCAGGTGGTCCAGCAGCTCCAGCACATCCTGCGCCTCGCGCAGAACATTGTAGTTAATGAAATCCGGGTCATGGTCAGACTGCCCGCGCCCGCGCGCATCCAGGGTAATCAACCGATACCGGTCGGCATGGAGGGCAAAGTAGCGGAAGTCCCGGCTGTCGCGGGTGAGACCCGCCAGGCACAGCAGCGGCAGGCCTTCGCCTGTATCGGAATAGAACAGGTTCAGTCCGTCAGAGGATTTGAAGTACGGCATAGACGTGTTCAGCCCTTGGCGAGATCAGGAATGGTGGTCAGGTCCGGCAGGATGTGCGCCGGTTTCCAAGGCAGCCGGTCCACAGGCTCGCCGGCGCGGTTTACCCAGGCGGTGACAAAGCCGTAGCCCGAGGCGCCGGCCGCATCCCAGCCGTTGGACGAAACGAACAGCACCTCCTCCTTAGCGCAGCCAAACCGCTTGCCGACCAGATCGTAGACGCGGCTGTCCGGCTTGAAGATGCCGACACTCTCCACCGACAGAACATCGTCCAGAACATCGCTAAGCCCGGCAGATTGCACCGCTCCGTCCAGCATCGCGGGCGAGCCATTTGACAAGATCGCAGTGTTCATGCCCGCCGCTTTCAGCGCCTTCAGCATCGCGGGCACTTCCGGATAAGCCTGCAGCTCCCAATAAAGATCCAGCAGCCGCTGGCGCAAGGCTGCGTCGCCTGCCAGCCCGGTGGCTTCCATGGCCCAGTCCAGCCCGTCCTGGGTCACATCCCAGAAGTCCGCGTGGGCCTGGGTGATTGCCCGCAGCCAGGTGTATTGCAGCTGTTTCAGACGCCAGTGGTTGGCAAGTTCCGCCCAGTTGTCCTGAAGATGCGGGAACTCCGGTTCGCCTGCGGCCTGCCGCGCGGCGGCGGCCACATCGAACAGGGTTCCATAAGCGTCAAAGATGCAGGTGGTGATCGGCATGGTGTCCTCCCCTGGCGGGAGAGTTGCATGAAGGGCAGGGCCGGCAAAGCGGATAATTGTACCCCTTACGGGTTTACATCGCAGCGTCACACCTTAGGCTGCGCGGCTTTGGTAACCCTCATCTGGACTGGAGATCCCATGACCGAGGTCAAGAACGGCGACACCGTGCGCATCCATTACACAGGCAAGCTGACGGATGGCACTGTCTTCGACAGTTCCGAGGGGCGCGACCCGCTGGAATTCACTGTCGGCGCCGGCCAGGTGATTGCCGGCATGGATGCAGGCCTTGAAGGCATGGCCGTGGGCGAAATCAAGACACTCAACATCCCCTGTGCCGAGGCTTATGGCCCGATCAATCCGGCCGCCCGCCAGGAAATCCCGCGCGAGGGTATCCCTGCCGATATCCCGCTGGACCTTGGCACCCAGCTGCAGATGCAAAGCCCGGAAGGCCACGTGCTGCCCGTGACCGTGGTGGAAGTCAGCGAAGAAACCGTAACCTTGGATGCCAACCACTTCCTGGCGGGCAAGGATCTGGTGTTCGATATCGAGCTGGTTTCGGTCAACGCTCCGGCCGCAGAAAAAGAAGAGGGCGGCTGCGGCTGCTGCTAAAGGCAAGGTAAAGCCTCCCGCGCCCGCAGATCCCTCCAGCTGTGCTGGAGCGATACTTGGCGGCCTTGGGCGTGGCACCGCGCATGGCGCGGTGCCACGCCCAACGGGAGCCGGCTTCGCAGAAAGCCTGGCGACGGGCGGGAGCTCTTCCAGAATGGATTTCAGGAAACCGCTGCAGCCGGGCAGCGGGGTAAAAAAAGGCGCCCGGAGGGGCGCCTTTCGTGCTTCGGCGTGCGAGGCTGTCTGTTACAGGTGATCCGGCTGCGGCATGCCCAGCACGTGGAAGCCGCCGTCCACGCGGATGATCTCGCCTGTGGTGCAGGCACCCGCGTCAGATGCCAGATAAACCGCTGTGCCGCCAACGGCTTCGAGCGTCGCATTGGAACGCAGCGGTGCGTTCTGGTCGGTGTGCTTGAAGGTCTTGCGTGCACCGCCGATGGCGGCGCCGGCCAGGGTCTTCATCGGACCTGGCGAGATGGCGTTCACCCGGATGCCCTCAGGGCCCAGATCGTTGGCCAGGTAGCGGGTGGCCGATTCCAATGCTGCCTTGGCAACACCCATCACATTGTAGTTCGGCACCACCTGGTTCGAGCCCTGATAGGTCAGGGTCAGCAGGGTGCCCCCGTTCTCCTGCATCAGCGGATGCGCACGGCGCGCCACTTCGATGAAGGAATAGGCCGAGATATCCAGCGAGTTCTTGAAGTTCGCGCGTGTGGTATCCAGGAACCGCCCGGTCAGCTCGTTCTTGTCCGAATAGGCAATCGCATGGACCACGAAGTCGATCGACGGCCACCGGCCCGCCAGCTGCTCAAACGCCGCATCCAGCGAGGCGTCGTCGGTCACATCCACATCGACCATGAAGTCCGACCCGACGCTCTGCGCCAGCGGTTCCAGCCGCTTGCCGAAGGCTTCGCCCTGGTAGGTAAAGGCCAGCTCGGCCCCGGCCTCCGCCATGGCCTTGGCAATGCCCCACGCGATGGAGCGGTCATTGGCCACGCCCATAATCAGGCCGCGTTTGCCTGTCAGCAGTCCCGCCATCGTCACTTATCCCTTGTATTTGCTCAGAACCATCGAGCCGTTGGTGCCGCCAAAGCCGAAGCTGTTGGTCATCACCGAATCCAGACCGGCATTTTCCACCAGGTCCGTGGCGATCTCGCCTGGCAGGATGCCTTCGGCGAGGGCCTCTACATTGATCGACGGGGTAATGAAATCATTGTCCAGCATCAGCAGGCAGAAAATCGCCTCTAGCGCGCCGGCTGCGCCCTGGGCATGGCCGGTCATCGATTTGGTCGAGGAGATCGGCGGCACCTTGCCTTCGCCGAACACACGGCGGGCGGCCTCAACTTCACCGACGTCACCGACCGGGGTCGAAGTGCCGTGCGCGTTGATGTAATCCACCTTGCGGCCTTCGGGCAGGGTGGACAGTGCCAGGCGCATTGCCCGCTCGCCGCCCTCGCCGGACGGTGCCACCATGTCGTGGCCATCCGAGGTCGCAGCAAAACCAGTCACTTCCGCGTAAATCTTGGCACCGCGGGCCAGCGCGTGGTCCAGGTCTTCCAGCACCACGATGCCGCCGCCGCCCGAGATCACGAACCCGTCGCGGTCCTGGTCAAAGGCGCGCGAGGCCTTCTCCGGATCATCGTTCTTCTTCGAGGACATCGCGCCCATGGCGTCAAACAGGCACGACAGGGTCCAGTCCAGCTCCTCGCCGCCGCCGGCGAACATCACGTCCTGCTTGCCCATCATGATCTGCTCCGCCGCATTGCCGATGCAGTGCAGCGAGGTCGAGCAGGCCGAGGTGATCGAGTAGTTGATGCCTTTGATCTTGAAGGCGGTCGCCAGGTTGGCGGAGATCGTCGAGGACATGCACTTCGGCACCGCAAAGGGGCCGATCCGCTTAGTCGCGCCGGTCTTGGCCACCACCTGGTGCGCAGCCAGCATGGCAGAAGTCGACGGGCCGCCGGAACCGGCCACCAGGCCGGTGCGCTCGTTCACCACCTGATCCTCAGAGAGGCCTGCGTCGGCAATCGCCTGGCTCATGGCGATATGGGCATAGGCCGCACCAGGGCCCATGAAGCGCAGGGTGCGCTTGTCCACATGTTCCGCCGTGTCGATCTTGAGCGTGCCGGCCACCTGGCTGCGGAAGCCATGCTCGGTCATCTCCGGGCTGGCAACGATGCCGGATTTGCCGGCTTTCAGCGAGGCGGTGACCTCTTCGGCATTGTTCCCGATGGAGGAGACGATCCCCAGACCGGTGACGACGACACGACGCATACGTGCACTCCCTTGTTTGCTTAAGCCTTACTAGGCTTTGAGGGGGTGAGGTGCAAGATGGGTTGACCTAAGGGCGGCTGCGGTGAGGGGTTCCGTCCGGTTTGCGGGTCTTGGCGGCAATACTCCCCTTGTCGGTGTGCCGCGTCTGATGCAAACTTGTATGCGGAGGCGCGATGTCTGTTTTTCCGCTGGGCCTGTCGGCAGAGGGTCCAGTTTGTGGCCATGCTTTGGGAGGAGCGTGTCATGACATCCAAGACCGAAGGATCCACACCGCCGAAAAAGCTGACACCGCCGAGGCCGGCAACTCTGCAGGTCAACAAGCTGACTGCCGGTGATATCACCGCATCACTGAAGGCCGGATTTTCCGACTTTCTGGCGCGCCCATTGCTGAGCGGCTTCTTCGGTTTGTTCTACGCGGTTTTCGGAATCCTGTTTGTTTGGTGCCTGGTCTGGCTCGGAAAGATCTGGATGATCATTCCCGCCGCTGTCGGTTTTCCTTTGGTCGCACCTTTTGCCGCCGCCGGGCTTTATGAGATGTCCCGCCGGTTGCAGAAGGGAGAGAGTTTCGGCTGGTACGAAATTCTCACCGTCATGGCCAATCAGCGCAAGCGGGAGATGGGCTGGATGGCCTTTGTCACCCTGTTCATTTTCTGGGTATGGCTTTACCAGGTCCGGCTTTGGCTTGCGATCATTCTGCAGAATGCATCCTTCTCGGATTTCGACGGTTTTCTGCACACTGTATTCTTCACACCGCAGGGCTGGACTTTCCTTGTGATCGGCACCTGCGTAGGTGCCTTTCTGTCGGCTGTCATGTTCTCGGTGACCGTTGTCGCCATGCCTATGCTGCTCGACCGGGAAACCAATTTCGTGTCCGCCATGCTGACGTCTATCCGTGTCGTGACGGAAAACCCGGTGGTCATGCTGTCTTGGGCGGCGATCATCTCGGCCGCTGTCTTGGTATCGCTTGTTCCGGCGTTTCTTGGCTTGATCTTTACCCTGCCGATCCTTGGCCACACGACATGGCATCTCTACCAGCGGGCGGTGCCGCCGGCGGAGGGCGAAACTGTCCGGCCAGAGCATTAAACAGTTGCTTGTTGAAACAAAAAAAGAGGCCGTGCGGCCTCTTTCTGATCTTGCTTGGCCCTTAAAGGCCGGGGCTTAGCTCTCGCTGAGCGCCACTTTCATGTCCTTGACCTGGTAGATCACTTCGCCGTCGGCTTCGACGATGCCGTCCGCGACGCCCATGGTCAGGCGGCGGGTTTGAATGGCTTTGGTGAAGTTGATGCGGTAGGTCAGCATCTTGCGGTCCGGGCGGACCATGCCGGTGAGCTTCACTTCGCCCACACCCAGCGCATAGCCGCGGCCTTGCCAGCCGCGCCAGCCCAGGTTGAAGCCGGTCAGCTGCCACAGGCCGTCCAGGCCCAGGCAGCCGGGCATGATCGGGTTGCCGGGGAAGTGGCAGTCAAAGAACCACAGGTCCGGAGTGATGTCGAATTCGGCAATCACATGGCCCTTGCCATGCTCGCCGCCATCGCCGGAAATCTCGGTGATCCGGTCCATCATCAGCATCGGCGGCGCCGGCAGCTGGGCGTTGCCCGGCCCAAACAGCTCGCCCCGCGCGCATTTCAGCAAATCGTCCTTGTCAAAGCTGCTGGGGTAATCGGCCATCCGGCGCATCTCCTGCCTGAGGTTCGTGTCTGTATATCTGAAACCCTGTAACACCGGGCCGAAGGGTCCCGCAAGGGTACCCTGCGTCACTTCCTGCGCTGAATGTGCCACAGATGCACCGGAAAATGTGCACCAGCTGCGAATGAATTTCATTTGAAAAACCCGGGGTGTTGCTCCTATATATACGGTCAGCAACGCGATGCAGGACCTGCTCATGACGCCAAACAGCGAACAAGTAGCCACACGCTGGCTGACAGAGGCCGGGCTGAGACCCACCCGGCAGCGGGTGGCGCTTGCCGAATTGCTGGTCGGCGACGGCAAACACCGCCACATCACCGCCGAAAGCCTGTTCGAATCCGCCAAGAAAAACGGGGCTGCGGTGTCGCTGGCCACCGTCTACAACACGCTGCGCGCATTCTGCGATGCCGGTGTGCTGCAGGAAATCCCGCTGGACGGCTCCAAGAGCTATTTCGACACCAACACCCACGACCACCCCCATTTCTTCTGGGAAGACGAGGGCCGTGTCAGCGACGCGCCGGCGCAGGACCTGGTGATTCACAAGCTGCCGGAAGCGCCTGAAGGCATGGAAATCGCTTCAGTCGACGTGGTGATCCGCCTGCGCAAGGTCTGACCCGCCGGCACTCAAAACATTCCGCAGAATCTCATGTGCCTGGAAGGCTGGGGAGGCCCCGGGCAGCTGCGCATGGGCGGCGAGAATCACCGGCTCTGAAGCTGCCGGATCGGTGACCGGCACCGCACGCAGGGGTTTGCCGTCATAGCTCATCCCGCCGGGCGGCAGGCTGTAACTGATGCCAACCCCCTCGCCATTGGCTGCCAGGCTGCGCAATAGCTCAAGCGAATCCGCCCGGTGTGCGATCCGCGGCACCAGCCCGTGCGTCTTGAACAGCCCCAGCATGTGCTGCAGCGACATGCCTTCCTGTGAGAGGACAAGAGGGTATTGCGTGAGCTCCTCGAGGGTGATGCCGCTTCGCTTTGCCAGCGGATGCTCCGGCGGCACCAGTGCATGCGGGACGTACCGGCCGAGTTCGGCCCGGCTGAAACCGGCATCCAGCCCCAGGTCATAGGTGATGGCCAGATCTGCCTCGCCGCCTGTCAACGCGGCGATCAAGGGCTCGAACCCGCAGGCGCGATGGCTGATTTCAACGTCCGGCAGAGCTTCGCGCAGGGCTTTGAGCGCTGGCGCAAGCAGGAACGGAGCGAGGTCCGCGAAACACGCCAGAACCAGCTGTTGCTGTCCAGCTCCTGCACCTTTGGGATCTTCCAGCTGCGCGGCCTGCTCCAGCAGCGCCTGTGCCTTCTCAGCAAACAGCCGCCCTTGCGGCGTCAGCGCCAAGGCGGCGCCGCGGCGGCGCAGGAACAGCGGGTGGCCCAGATGGTCCTCGATCCGGCTGAGCGCTGCCGACAGGGCTGGCTGGCTGACATGCACAGCCTCGGCCGCGGCGGACAGGCTGCCATGCCGTGCAACGGCGCAGATGTATTCGTAGTGGCGCAGGGTGAGGTATAACATGAGATGAAGGGTATATTAGAAAGATATGATTTGAAACTATGTCTTTGCCGCGGCAGGAAGGACGCATCAGAAATGCATCATTCAGCAGCGGAGGCAGAAATGGTCCACCCCTTAATCACCCAGGAACATGTCGAGCAGTTCCAGCGCGATGGCGTCGTGCTGATCCGGGGCCTGTTTGCGGATCAGGTCGAATTGCTGCGCAACGGCGTTGCAGCGAATATGGAAAAGCCGGGGCCTTATGCTTCGGAAAACAAGAAGGAAGGCCAGACCGGCCGCTTCTTTGACGACTACTGCAACTGGACCCGGATCCCTGAGTTTCAGCAGGCCATCGAGCAGTCGCCGGTTGCCGAAGTTGCAGCCGATCTGATGAAGTCTTCTTCGGTGCAGATGTTCCACGACCACGTGCTGGTCAAGGAGCCGGGCACCTCGATGCCGACGCCGTGGCACCAGGACGGGCCCTATTACTTTGTTGAAGGCCAGCAGACCATCAGCTTCTGGTCGCCGCTGGACGAGGTGAAGGAAGCTGCGCTGCGCTGCGTGGCGGGCTCGCATAAATGGGAGAAGGAAGTGCTGCCGACCCGCTGGGTGTCAGAGGAGGATTTCTTCCCGGATGAGGGCCAGTACATGGCGGTTCCGGACCCGGATGCCGAGGACGGCATGACTGTGCTGGAGTACGAAATGCAGCCGGGCGATGCGGTGGCCTTCAACTACAAGATCCTGCATGGCGCCCGGGGCAATACCTCAGCCTCGCGCCGCCGCGCGTTCTCGCTGCGTCTGGTCGGAGATGATGCGCGCTATGTGGAGCGCCCGGGCCGCACCTCGCCGCCGTTCCCGGGCCACGATATGCAGCCCGGCCAGCGCCTGCGCGAAGACTGGTTCCCGGTGCTGCTGCAGCGGTAAGGGAGGAGGGGGCTTTGCCCCCTCAGGCCTGACGGCCTTCACCCCCAGGGTATTGGGGACCAGAAAGAAGCGGAAGCGTGCAGCCTGGGCTGCGCGCTTATTTTTTCAGATCGCGGCGGATGCCCATGTTCTCGGCGTTGGAGAAGGAGCAGGTCTTGCAGATGCCGAACTGCTTGAGGAAGCCGCGTTTGCGGGCGCGGGCGGCTTCGTCCGAGCGGTAGGCTGCGAGAAAGCCGTCCTTTTCGACGTTGGGCAGCTGGATCACCTGGTCGTAGTCGATGCAGCACAGGCCAAGGTCGCCGTTCCAGAACACCACCGACTGGAACAGCGGCACTGTGCACATGGCGTGGCTGGTGTGGCGCGGATGGCGGCGGAGTTCCTTCTGGCGCGGCAGGAAATGGGCAAACTCGCGCTTCTGGTCGGCCGAAGTGTAAGAGCCGATCGAGAAGGTCTTGAAGCGCACCCGGTCGAAGCCAGCGTCCTTGGCCCAGGCCTCCATCTCGTCCATCTGCGGCTCGGAATAGCTGGTGAGCAGCGTCTGCAGCACGGTGACCGGCGACTTGGAGCCGATCTCCTTTTTGATGGTCAGGAACTCTTCGATGCTGGCCTTCACCTTGTCGAAATCGGAATTGACCCGGTAGGTTTCCTGAGCCTCTTTTGAAAAACCGTCCATGCAGAGGTTGACCCGCGCCAGGCCGGAGCGGATCAGCCGTTCGCTCATTTCGGGCGTCAGGCGGGTGGCGTTGGTCGACAGGTAGGTGTCATGTCCGTTTTCATGAGCATATTCGATGAAATCCGGCAGGTCCTTGTGCAGGGTCGGTTCGCCCGAGAAGCTAAAGTAGATCGCAGGCTTTTCCCGCTGGTCCTTGAAGTCGTCGATGATCTTGCGGAACACATTAGGTTTCATCATGCCGCGCTTGCGCTGCATGGCAAAGGTCACGGGGCAAACCGGGCAGCGCAGGTTGCAGCTGTTGGTGGCGTCGATGATGATGATCTTGGGCGGACGCTTGAAATAGGCCAGCGGCAGGAAGCGGGCCAGGAAGTGCAGGGCGCGCTCATGCAGGCCGGGCGGATTTTCGGGCAGGTCTGGCTGCGCGGTCTCCGGACGGAGGTCCGGCGCGGGGGCGAGATCTTTCATTCAGGGTCTCCGAAAGGTGCTCTTGGGAAATACCTTAAAGGCCTGGCGCGCGCTGGCAAGCGTTTGCGCTGTAACGGCCTGTGAGCTTTACGTGATGTTCCTGAAGGGAAATTCAAGACACGCAGGATGCTGGGTGCGGCTGCGACCCGGATCTGCCAGCTTCCTAGGTGTTTCAATATCCTGCTGCAGGTCCGCATGCTCAACCTGGTTAGAGGCTCCCTGGGGGCTGGAACGGCGCTGAATCAGGCCCGGATATATGGGCGCTGGCCGTTAGGCGGAAGAAGGCGGGTTCATCCGGCATTAACGCAGTTGAACCGGAGCGGGCGGGACCTCAGCCGGATTAACAATTTTCTGTTGGTTTCACGGTACTCCGATGGCGTCTTTCAAAGAATCACAGACGCGCGGAGTATTCTCATTGTTTTTCAAGACCAAGAAGGCCAAGCCCGCCGCCCAGGATGACGGGGCCAAACTGATGGCCAGTGTGGTGGACCGCACCCAGGCAGTGGTCCAGTTCAAGCCGGATGGCACAATTCTGGCGGCAAACGGAAATTTTCTTGCGGTAATGGGGTACCGGCTGGAGGAGGTTGTTGACCGGAACTACGCGATGTTTGCGGGTAGTGAAGTTGCTGCAAGCGCGGAATACAAGGCGTTCTGGCAGGATCTTGCAAATGGCGAAGTGGTTCGCGGCCAGTTTCCGCGGCGGGCGAAGGACGGCGCCACAGTGTGGCTTCAGGTGGCCTATGCGCCGGTGAAAGGGGCGGATGGCGCGATTGATCGGGTTGTAGCTGTGGCCACCGATGTCACCGTGCGCCGCCAGGGTCTGCAGGAAATTGCCAAGGGGCTGGATGCAATGAGCCAGGGCGACCTGGGCGCCCGCGTCAAACTGTCGGATCAGCCCGATATTGGCGCGCTGGGTGAGGCTTTTAACCGCTCGGCTGAGCAGCTGGAAACTGCTATGGGTTCA
Organism: Leisingera sp. ANG-Vp; assembly: GCF_000813725.1. GTDB lineage: Bacteria > Pseudomonadota > Alphaproteobacteria > Rhodobacterales > Rhodobacteraceae > Leisingera. The sequence continues at coordinate 3,853 of NZ_JWLD01000025.1, read as the reverse complement.
GTAACCCAGGTCTCGGGCGCGGTACAGCGCACGGCGGGCGAGATTTCGAAGTCCGCGGGCGACCTGTCGCAGCGCACTGAAAGCCAGGCGGCGACACTGGAGCAGACGGCCGCCGCCATTGAAGAGCTGACGGAAACGGTTCAGTCCTCGGCGGAGGGTGCGCAAAAGGTGGAGGGCATTGTCATTGAGGCCAAAGCCACTGCCGAGCACAGCGGCAAGGTGGTCAAAGATGCGGTGGAGGCGATGTCGCAGATCGAGACCTCTTCGGAAGAGATTGCCAAGATCATTGGCATGATCGACGACATTGCCTTCCAGACCAACCTGCTGGCGCTGAATGCCGGGGTCGAGGCAGCCCGTGCGGGCGAAGCCGGCCGCGGTTTCGCTGTGGTGGCTTCGGAAGTGCGCGCCTTGGCGCAGCGCTCAGCCGGGGCTGCTGGGGAAATCAAGCAGCTGATTGGCGAAAGCAAACAGCAGGTGGCCAGCGGCGTTGACCTGGTTGGCAAGACCGGCGAGGAGCTTCAGCAAATCATTGAAAGCGTGGGCACAATCTCAACCCACATCAGCCGCATTGCCGCGGGCGCCAAGGAGCAGGCGACGTCGCTTGGTGAAATCAACATGGGTGTCTCGCAGCTGGATCAAGTGACCCAGCAGAATGCAGCGATGGTGGAAGAAACGTCGGCTGCCAGCCGTTTGCTGTCTGCAGATGCCGGCCAGCTGACACAGGAGGTGGCCAAGTTCAAAACCGGCACTCCTCTGGCGTCGGCTCCGGCTGCAGAAGTGGTGCAGTTTCAGGCTCCGGCAGCGCCGGCGGCGGACGGCTTTGGCGCCGCGCCGCTGGCAGCGGCCCACGGCTGGGACGATTTCTGAGGCTTGTGCCGTTCGGGCAGAAGGGATTGCCCGAATTTGATGTGTTGACACTCCCCGTCCGCGCCGCGACGCTGGCGCGCAAAACGACGGGGAGAACACATGACCAGCAGCCAGGAAGCGCCAGCTTATCCGTTGATCCGGCGGGCGGGGCTGAATGGGCTGCTGGTGAGCTTCGCCGGCAGTTTGAGTGAGCCTTCGAACCGGGCAGCGCTGGCCTTCCGCAGTGCGGTGGATGCGCTGGCGCTGGATGGTGTCGCCGAGACAATGGCCTCCTTGGCCTCGGTGTTTGTCCGCTTTGATCCCTCCCTCCTGCCGCACAGTGTTCTGGAGGCCCGGCTGCAGGATCTGCTGACGGCACAGGACTGGTCTCTGGCGGCTTTGCCTGCAGGGCGGCGGTTCTGGCGGGTGCCAACAGTCTATGGCACCGAACTTGCACCGCAGCTGGCGGAGGCCGCAGATGCTGCCGGCATGACCGAAGCGCAGGCCATCGACAGCCTGGGGAGCGCGCGCGTGCGGGTGCTGACGATCGGGTTTGCCCCTGGCCAGCCTTATCTGGGTTCGCTGGGGCCCGAATGGGACCTGCCGCGCCAGACGGGTCTGACCCCAAAGGTGCCGCGCGGTGCTCTGGTGCAGGCGATCCGCCAGTTTGTGCTGTTTGCCACTTCTGCTCCCACCGGCTGGCGCCATGTCGGCCAAACCGGACTAACGCTGTTTGAACCGGAGGCGGCGCATCCCTTTGCTCTGCGCCCCGGGGACGAGATGGTGTTTGAGCCGGTTTCCAAGCCGGATTTCCTGAAGCATTGCCAAGAAGACTCTCGGCGCGGCGGCGCCATCGTCTCGGAGATCGCCGCATGAGCGGTCTGCGGATCCTGCGGATCGGGCCGGCGGCCTCGGTCCAGGACTTGGGCCGCCCCGGGCTGCTGGGGCAGGGGGTCTCCCAAGGCGGTGCGGCAGACCCGCTGGCTCTGGCCGAAGGGGCTGCACTGCTGCGCCAGGATCCCGGTTTTGCGGCCTTGGAAATGGGCGGTATGGGCGGCGAGTTTGAGGCCGCCGGCCCCTTGCGCATTGCCCTGACCGGCGCGCCGATGGCGGCCGCGCTGGATGGCGAGGCGCTGGCCTGGAACGCCTCGCACCGCATGGAAGCGGGGCAGCGGCTGTCAATCGGTGCGGCCCGGTCCGGTGTCTACGGCTATCTGCATCTGGGCGGCGGCATCGCAACAGATCCGCTTCTGGGCGCCCGCGCGGTGCATCTGATGGCGGGGCTGGGGCAGGCGGCAAAAGCCGGAGACTTTCTGCCTGGCGGCCAGGACCAGAACATGGAAACAGGTCTGGCTCTGACAGCGGAGGACCGTTTTCAGGGGGGCGAATTGCGTATCGTCGAAAGTTTCCAAAGCCACCTGTTCCCGGATGAAGTGCGCAGCCGGTTTACGGCCACGGCCTTCAGCCGCGGCAGCCGCGCCAACCGGATGGGGATCGAGATGGTTTCGGACGGCGAGGGCTTTGCCGCCGCGGGCCAGCTCAATATCCTGTCCGAGGTGATCCTGCCAGGCGATGTGCAGATGACCGGCGACGGCAAGCCCTTTGTGCTGCTGCGCGAGTGCCAGACCACCGGCGGCTACCCCCGGATCGGCACGGTGCTGCCCTGCGACCTGCCCAAGGTGGCGCAGGCCCAGGCCGGTGCCGCCTTCCGCTTCCGCTGGATCAGCCTGGAAGAGGGGCTGGAGGCGCAGGCCAAGTCGGATGCTGCGGTGAAGGCGCTTCCGAGCGCTTGCAAACCTTTGCTGCGTGATCCTGCCGCCATCCGCGATTTGCTATCCTATCAATTGATCAGCGGGGCTGTCTCCGCAGATGCAGATCCTTTCGCCACAGGAGAAACCCAATGACCAAATCCGTCGACCTGAACGCAGACATGGGCGAAAGCTTCGGGCCTTGGAACATGGGCGACGATGCGGCACTGCTGGACATTGTCTCTTCAGCCAACATTGCCTGCGGCTTCCATGCGGGCGACCCGGATGTGATGGCAAGGACCATGGCGATGGCGCGGGACAATGGCGTTGGCATCGGCGCCCATCCCGGGTTTCTGGATTTGCAGGGCTTTGGCCGCCGCAAGATGCATGTGCCGCATGGCACGCTGGCCAATATGATCCGGTATCAGCTGGGCGCCGCTCAAGGCATGGCGCAGGCGGCGGGCACCCGGGTCCGGCACCTGAAGCTGCATGGGGCGCTCTCCAACATGGCCTGCGTTGACCACGCAATGGCCCGTGCTTGCTATGAGGCTGCTTTGGACGTCGATCCGGAGATCATCATCATGGTGCTGGCGGCGACCGCCATGGAAGAGGTGGTGCGCGGGCTCGGCTGCAACTGGTGCGGTGAGATTTTTGCCGACCGGGCCTATAACGACGATGGCACGCTTGTTGACCGCTCTCAGCCCGGGGCGGTGATCCATGACCCGGAACTGGCAGGGCCGCGCATCCTGCAGATGGTGCAGGAAGGCGCCATCATCACTGAAAGCGGCAAGCGCATCCCGGCAGCGATCGACACCATCTGCCTGCATGGCGATACCGCCGAGGCCGTGGACCTGGCGCAGTCAGTCCGGAGCAGCCTGACAGCAGGCGGGGTGGAAATCCATCAGTTCCAAGGGCGCAAAGGCTGAGATACCGGCCGCAACAGCGGAAAACCCAGCGGAATCAGCAAGGAGGCCGCAGGAGATTCCCCCTGCTGCGACTCGCTGGCTCCGGCCGCACTTGTGTTCGCTCTGTTGTTGGCCGCAATATCTTGTGCCCCGCTTCAACAAGCCCATTGGAGTGAACTTGAAAGGGCGCCAAGGCAACCAGCTTGCAAACACGCAAGGAGCGTTTTAGACCTGTTCAAGATGCTGTTTTTATTGAGTTTATTTGGGCGGCTGGTAAAAAGTCATGGAAACTTCAAAAAAGGGGTTGCGACTCTCCGGCGCTAAACATAGAACACCCCTCACCGGCGGCGCTGA
>NZ_JWLD01000024.1 GCF_000813725.1 Leisingera sp. ANG-Vp | reverse complement strand
CAGCGCGCGCCAGCCGATGTCGCGGCGGAAAAAGCCCTGCGGCCACGCCACACCGTCCACCATCGCATAAGCCCGGTCGCGGGCCTCCTGCAGGGTTTCGCCGCGCGCCGTCACGTTCAGCACCCGGCCGCCAACGGCCAGAACCTTGCCGTCCTCAGCCTTGGTGCCTGCGTGAAAGACCATGTTGCTGCTGTCCTCGGGAAGGGCATCCAGGCCTTTGATCTCAGACCCTTTTTCATAAGAACCGGGATAGCCCGCAGCCGCCATCACCACGGTGATCGCGTGATCATCGCCCCAGTTCACCTGTGCGTCCCCCAGCCGCCCTTCGGCAGCGGCATGCATCAGGTCCAGCGCCTGCGCACCGAGCCGCATCATCAGAACCTGGCACTCGGGATCGCCGAAACGCACGTTGTATTCCACCAGCCGGGGCTGGCCGTCCTGGATCATCAAACCGGCATAGAGCACGCCCTGATAAGGCATGCCGCGCTCGGCCATCACCTTCATGGTGGGTTTCACGATTTCTTCCATCGCGCGGGCTTCAACTTCGGCTGACAGCACCGGTGCGGGCGAATAGGCGCCCATGCCGCCGGTGTTGAGGCCGGTATCGCTTTCGCCGACCCGCTTGTGGTCCTGGGCAGTGCCGATCGACAGCACCTCCTCGCCATCCACCAGCACAAACAGCGACGCCTCTTCGCCTTCCATGAATTCCTCGATCACCACTTCGGCGCCGGCCCCCCCGAAGGCGCCGCCGAACATGTCGTCGATGGCCTCGATGGCTTCGGCTTCGGTCATCGCAATGATCACGCCCTTGCCGGCCGCCAGCCCGTCGGCCTTGACCACGGTCGGGGCGCCGTGCTGGCGCACATGGGCCTTGGCGGCCTCGGCATCGGTGAAATGGCCGTAGCCTGCGGTGGGGGCATTGGCCGCGTCGCAGATCTCCTTGGTGAAGCTTTTGGAAGCTTCCAGCTTGGCTGCCGCTTCCGAGGGTCCGAAGACCAGGAGACCTGCCTCGCGCAGCCTGTCGGCCACGCCTGCAGCCAGCGGCGCCTCAGGGCCGACGATCACGAAGTCGATGGCGTTTTCCTCGGCAAAGGCTGCGACGGCGCCGCCATCCTCAATATCAAGCGCCGCGCAATCGGCGATCTGCGCAATGCCGGCATTGCCCGGCGCCACGACCAGACGATCGCATTTGGGGTTCTGCATCACCGCCCAGGCTAAGCTGTGTTCACGCCCGCCGCTGCCAAGAATAAGGATGTTCACGTCGCTCTCCACTTGCTAAGCCTTGGGCGCGGTCTAGTGATTGAGGGCCGCACAAGCAAGAGACGCATTGTCATATGGGCAATTTGACCAACCCCAAGCTGTGGGCGCGGATCAGGGATTACCGGTTCCTGACGTTGCAAGACGGGACCACTTTCCACCGCTACGTCGAAAAGAAGACTGGCTGGAACCAGCGCGAAACAGCTGTCGCGATCAATGAGTACCTGAGGTTCGCGTATCTTTGCCTGATATCGCGGCAAGGGGCTGTGCCGTCTCCGGTCATCGACGAAGTCTGGCATCTGCATCTCGAGCTGACCGAAGACTACTGGGACCACTTTTGCCCGGAAGCGCTGGGGCGCAAGCTTCATCACATTCCGAAGCCTGTCAGACATCACAAAGACCCTGCCTATTTTGAGACACTCGCACTCTACGAGCGGGAATTCGGCGTGCCGGCGCCGGGAGACTACTGGCCCGCGAAACGGGAAAGAAAGCAGGACGCATTGTTTCTGCTGGCAATTCTCGGCTGTTTCATCGCTGCAGAGGTAACAGGGCTGGGGGTTTTCGTGGGCTTTGCAGTCTTCTTAATCTTTTTTGCGGCTTTTGCTCTCGGCCCGAGAGGAAAACTTGACCGTAACAGCAGCGGAGGCTGCGGCGGCTGCGGCGGCGATTGAGCCTTTCCGGGATTGGCCTTCGCATGGCGGCCAACTATGCTGCGCGCAAAACAAGACCCGCCGCGCGCCGCAGGAGAGCAGCCCCCGATGTCCGACCTTTTTGATGACCCGCAGCCTGGGCAGAACGCCCCCGAATTCACCGTCTCGGAAATCTCCGGCGAGGTGAAGCGCACGCTGGAGGGCACCTTTGGCCGCATCCGCGTCAAGGGCGAGGTGGGCCGGGTGTTCAAGGCGCGCTCCGGGCATCTTTACTACGACATCAAGGATGACCGCTCGGTGCTGGCCTGCACCACCTGGAAGGGGCAGATCAGCGGGCTGTCAGTGGTGCCCGAGGAAGGGCTGGAGGTGGTGGTGACCGGCCGGCTGACGGCTTTTGGCGCCCAGTCCAAATACAACATGAACGTGGATGAGGTAGCGGTTGCGGGGCAGGGCGCGCTGATGGCGCTCCTGGAAAAACGCAAGAAGCAGCTGGAGGCGGAAGGGCTGTTTGCGCCCGAGCGCAAGAAGCCGCTGCCCTATCTGCCGCAGATCATCGGCGTAGTGACCTCGCCTTCGGGGGCGGTGATCCGGGACATTCTGCACCGCTTGCGCGACCGCTTCCCGCGCAAGGTTCTGGTCTGGCCGGTGGCGGTGCAGGGTCAGAACTGCGCGCCCGAGGTGGCCCGCGCCATTGACGGTTTCAACCGGCTCACCCCCGGCGGCGCGCTGCCGCGCCCCGATCTGATCATCGTGGCCCGCGGCGGCGGCTCGATCGAGGATCTATGGGGGTTCAACGAGGAAATCGTCGCCCGGGCCGCTGCCGCTTCGCAGATTCCGCTGATTTCGGCCGTGGGGCATGAGACGGATACCACGCTGATCGACTTCACCTCCGACCGCCGGGCCCCGACACCGACCGCAGCGGCAGAGCTGGCGGTGCCGGTGCGGCTGGAACTGATGGCCTGGGCCGAGAACCAGGGCGCGCGGCTCACACGTGCGGCAGGCCAGGCGGTGCAGCTGCGCCGTCAGCGGCTGAACGATCTGTCGCGCGCGCTGCCCAAGCCCGACACGCTGCTGGAAACGCCGCGCCAGCGGCTCGACCGGATTTCCGACCGTCTGCCCAATGCGCTGATCCAGGGCGTGCAGCGCCGCCGCCTGCGCCTCAGCGAAACCGCGGCTTCCTTGCGCCCTGCGACCCTGCGCACGCTGGTGCAATCGCGCAGCGACCGGCTGAAGAACCTCTCCTCCCGCCTGACCCTGCGTCCGATCCAGCGCGAGGTGACAGCCCGGAAAGATGCACTCGCGCGGCTGGCACAGCGGCTCGATGCTGCACAGACCCAGCGCATCGACCGCAACCGCCAAAGCCTCGCCGCCGCAGGCCGCCAGCTGGAAATCCTCAGCTACAAGGCAACGCTGGAACGCGGCTACGCGGTGGTGCGGTCCGGAGAGGGGATACTCACAACAAAGACCGCCGCTGCTGCTGCAGGCCCGCTGCAGATCGAATTTGCCGATGGCATCTTGGATCTCGGTGCACCTGAAACCGTGCAGGAGGCAAAGAAATCTGCCCCTAAACCGCCGTCAGACACCGGCGGCAGCCAAGGCTCGCTGTTCTAGAGACGCGTTTCCGGCTTCTTTCTGGTCCTAAATACCCGCTGCGCGTCAGCAGCCTCAGACCCCAACGTCGGGGCCATAGCACAGCATCTCCTCGCCGATTTCCTCGGCTTCATACAATTCGGTGGCAGCCGGGTCGTTTTCGAAGCGTGCGGTCAGCCCGTCCGGTGTCAGCTCGAAGCTCCAGCACTGCGGGTCGTCGCGGTCCTGATACAGGAAACAGATCTGGCCTGCATCCTCGTACCAGCTGCCTTCCTGGCATTTGCCATCCAGGAAGGACCAGATCACCCGGCGCCCCGGCAGGTAGCGCTCGACTCCGTACATGGCGCCGCCAAAACCGTAAAACAGCGTGCGGCCTTGCGTGTAACGGTCGAACTGCTCGCCGTTGAGCGGCTCGCCCGCTGCCGCCGGGCCGGGCAGGGCCGTAAGTCCAAGAAGGAGAATCGTCAGCATCAGGCGCATGCAGCCATTGTGCCAGAGCGCCCGGCCTGTGGCCAAGCCTGAACGCGGCCTGCATTTTTTGCGGCGCTGATGGCGCCGGTGCTTTGCACTCGGGGCAAATCCGCATTAGGTGAGAGGCAAACCCCAGTGCCAACCTTCTGCGCGGAGACCAAGATGGCGTTTTTCTCAAAGCTCAAGGAGCGGCTGTTCAAATCCTCGTCGAAGCTCGAGAAGGGGCTCGACGCAATTGTCGAGGATGGCGCGGACGCGGAACCGCAAGCTGCTGCGGCGGAACCGCCCGCGGCTCCGGCGGCGCCGGAGCCCGTTGCCGAACCTGCGCCCGCACCGCAGGCTGAACCCGCCCCGGCACCCCAGCCTGCACCTGAACCGGTTCAGGAGGCTGCCCCTCAGCCCGCACCGCAGCCTGCGCCTGTGGCCAAGCCCGCGCCTGCCCCTCAGCCAGCCCCGGAGCCAGAGAAAAAGCCCGGCCTCCTCGGCCGCCTGATCGGCCGCGGCACCGCTGCCGAGCCGCGCCGGGCGCTGGATGACGATATGCTGGAGCAGCTGGAAGAGCTGCTGATCGCGGCGGACATGGGCGTGGACACGGCGCTGCGCGTGACCGCGAACCTGGCTGAGGGCCGCATGGGCAAGAAGGTCTCCAGCCGCGAGATCAAGGAACTGCTGGCGCAGGAAGTGGCCCGCATCATGGAACCGGTGGCCAAGCCGCTGCCGATTTATGCGAAACGCCCACAGGTGGTGCTGGTGGTGGGGGTCAACGGCTCCGGCAAGACCACGACCATCGGCAAGCTGGCCAGCCAGTTCAAAGGCGCCGGCAAGAAGGTGGTGATTGCCGCAGGCGACACCTTCCGCGCCGCTGCCGTCGAGCAGCTGCAGGTTTGGGGCGACCGCGCCGGCGTGCCGGTGCTGACCGCGCCGGAAGGTTCTGACCCAGCCTCGCTGGCCTTTGATGCGATGGCACGCGCCCAGGAAGAGGGCGCCGATCTTCTGATGATCGACACCGCAGGCCGGCTGCAGAACCGCGCCGACCTGATGGAGGAGCTTGCCAAGATCGTCCGGGTGATCCGCAAGAAGGACGAAACGGCCCCCCACAACACGCTTTTGGTGCTGGATGCCACCACCGGCCAGAACGCGCTGAGCCAGGTTGGCACCTTCCAGCAGCTGGCGGATGTCTCCGGCCTGGTTATGACCAAGCTTGATGGCACTGCCAAGGGCGGCGTGCTGGTGGCACTGGCCGACAAGTTCGGCCTGCCGATCCACGCCATCGGCGTCGGCGAGCAGATCGACGACCTCGCGCCCTTCGATCCGGAAGAGTTTGCCGCGGCCCTTACCGGCCTGGAAAAATCCTGATCTCTTCTTCTGGCTGAAAATATCCTCCGGGGGTCCGGGGGTGGAAAACCCCCGGCTCTGCCGGCCTGAGCAAAGGCCCCTGACGTGAGCGATTGGCTGATCTCCCTGGAAGGCACCGAGGCTGGACATCAGGCGGCGCTGTTCCTGGCCGTCTGGGCCGCCTTCCTGCACGCAGTCTTCGGGGCGCTGCAAAAGGGCCGCCACGATCCCTGGCTGTCTCGCGGGGCGATTGATTTCTCCTACTGCGTGATGGCGGCGCCCTTTGCTTTTTTTGTGGTGCCCTGGCCGGAGCCGCATATGTGGGTGATCTTTGCAGCCGCCTGGATCATCCATGTGTTTTACAAGCTGTTCCAGGCGATGGCCTATACCAAGGGCAGCTACACGGTGGTCTACCCGGTGGTGCGCGGCACCGGGCCGCTGTTCACCGTCATTGGTTCCTTCTTTCTGTTCGGCGAGGTGTTCACGCCGCTGCAATGGCTGGGGGTGGCGGTGCTGCTGGCCGGGATCTTTGGCCTGGCGGCCTATAACTACGTCTTTCTTGAGACCAACCGTGATACCTTTGGCGTGGCGCTGCTGTTTGCCTTCATCACCGGGTTGTTTGTAGCGGGCTACACCACATATGACGCCTATGGCATCCGCGCGACGGCAGATCCTTTCACCTTCCTGGCCTGGTTCTTCATGATCGACGGGCTGGTGTTCCCCTTCATTGCGCTGGCCCGCTGGCGGAGGATAGCGGAGCCGCCTGCGCCCGGGCCCTTGATGCTGAAGGGGTTCTTCGGCGGCCTCGTCGCCTTTGCCTCCTTTGGCGCCATCATGCTGGCCACGCGGCTCGACAAAGTGGGGGAGGCGGCGGTTCTGCGGGAAACCTCCACCGTTTTTGCCGCCCTCATTGGCTGGCTGGTGCTGAAGGAAACCGTCGGCCCGCGCCGCATTGCCCTGATGGCTTTGATCGCGCTGGGGGCCGTGATAGTGGAAATGGGCGGCTGAGACCGCGAGCAGAGAAGACCGGAGGCCCGATGGCGGTGAAGAAGATCAACCCGACCCTGAAGATGGTGCTGGAGTTTGGCCCCATCGTGCTGTTTTTCATCGGCTATCTGAAGCTGAAGGACGAGATTTTCCTGATCGGCGGCAGCGAATACAAGGGCTTCATTGTTATCACCGCCGCTTTCATCCCGCTGATGATCGCGTCGACCCTGGCGCTGTGGAAGCTGACCGGCCACCTGTCGAAAATGCAATTTGCCACCCTGGTGATGGTGGTGCTGTTCGGAGGCATGTCGGTCTGGTTCAACGACGACCGCTTCATCAAGATGAAGCCGACCATGCTCTATGTGCTGTTCGGCGGCCTCCTGGGGCTGGGGCTGTTGCGCGGGCAAAGCTGGCTCAAGGTGGTGATGGAAGAGGTGATGCCGCTTGAGCAGGAAGGCTGGATGATCCTGACGCGGCGGCTTTGTGCCTTCTTCTTTGGCCTGGCTGTGGCAAACGAGGTGATCTGGCGCACCCAGAGCACCGACATCTGGGTTTATTTCAAGACTTTCGGCCTGCCGGTGGCGATGTTTGCCTTCTTCATGTTCCAGGGACAGCTGTTCCAGAAATACGGTGTGGAAGAAGAGACCGGCCCGGCAGAGTAAGCCGCAGGCCTTTGCCGCAGCCGGCGGAGAGCTCCCGCGCCTTTGCCTCTCATCACAGATGAGAGAAAAAGCCTTGGGCCGCGCAGCCCGCCTGCGGCGTGCTGCACTCCCGCTTCTTTCTGGTCTTAAATACCCTGGCCGAAGGCACGGCGCCCGCGGCGCCGTATCCTCTCACTTGCCGAACAGCACCTGCTGCGCTTTGGTGTCCGAGCGGTCCGCACGCAGGTCCGCATGCAGCGCCCGGCCCGCGACGACACCGGGGCGGGACCACATCAGCTCCAGCCAGCGGGACAAATGCGGCTTATCCTCCAGTGTCTGCTGCTGGCCCTCCCACAGCGACGCCCAGGGCCAGATCGCCATATCGGCTATGGAATAGTCCGGCCCCGCCGCATATTCATTCTCTGCCAGCTGCCGGTCGAGCACGCCATAGAGCCGGGCCACCTCACCCCGGTAGCGGTCCTGGGCATAAGGCAGGTCTTCCGGTGCGTATTTCAGGAAATGATGCGCCTGGCCCGCCATCGGCCCGACGCCGCCCATCTGCCACATCAACCATTGATCCACCACCAGGCGCGCACGTTCGCTAGCGCCATAGAACTGCCCGGTTTTGCGGGCGAGGTACTGCAGGATGGCCCCGCTTTCGAACAGGGAGAGCGGTGTGCCGCCCGGCCCGTAAGGATCCGTGATTGCGGGCATCCGGTTGTTGGGCGAGATTTTCAGGAACTCCGGCGCAAACTGGTCGCCTTTGGTGATGTCGATCAGGGTCGCCTCATAGGGCAGGCCCATCTCCTCGAGCGCAATTGAGACTTTCCAGCCATTGGGGGTGGGCCAGTAGTAGAGCTGTACCTGGTCTTGCATCTGTTGCCTCCGCGCATATGCACGGCCAAGGGATCACAAAGGCGGGCCTGCAGGCAAGAGAGGCATCCGCACAATTCCCCGTGACCGGCCGGCAGGCATCCCGCAGCGGCTTGACCGAATCCCGATGCGGGCGTAAAGGCAATGAACCAGACCGTGGCGATTTGTAACCGGATTGCGGGCCACGTTAAACAAGCCGCTAAAGAGGTCAGGACGAGAAGGACTCCCTTTCGCTTGGCCGAACGGGAGTTTTTTTATGCGCCGCGGGCGCGAGGAGACCGAAGATGAGCGACAACTGGAGAAAGCGCACCAAGCTGGTCCATGGCGGCACCCGCCGCAGCCAGTACAACGAGGTGAGCGAGGCGATTTTCCTGACCCAGGGCTTTGTCTACGAGAATGCAGAGCAGGCTGAGGCCCGCTTTATTCAGACCGGCCCGGATGAGTTCATCTATGCCCGCTACGGCAACCCAACCGTGGCGATGTTCGAGCAGCGCATCGCGGCGCTGGAAGGGGCCGAGGACGCCTTTGCCACCGCCTCCGGCATGGCCGCCGTCAATGGCGCGCTGACCTCGCTGGTCAAGTCGGGCGACCATGTGGTTTCGGCCAAGGCGCTGTTCGGCTCCTGCCTCTACATCCTGGAAAACATCCTGGCCCGTTTCGGCGTTGAGGTGACCTTTGTTGACGGCACCGACCTGGAGCAGTGGCGCGCTGCGGTGCGCCCGGACACCAAGGCGGTGTTCTTTGAATCGATGTCGAACCCGACGCTGGAAGTGATCGACATCCAGGCGGTGTCGGAGATCGCCCATTCCGTTGGTGCCACCGTGGTGATCGACAATGTGTTCTCCACCCCGGTCTTCTCCAAGGCGATCGAGCAGGGCGCTGATGTGGTGATCTACTCCGCCACCAAGCACATTGACGGTCAGGGCCGGGCACTGGGCGGTGTGGTGCTGGGCACCAAGGACTTCATCCGCGGCACGCTGGAACCCTACATGAAGCACACCGGCGGCTCTTTGAGCCCGTTCAATGCCTGGGTGATGCTGAAGGGCATGGAGACCATGACGCTGCGCGTGAACGCGCAGGCCGAGAGCGCCCTGAAGATTTCTGAGACGCTGGAAGGCCACCCGGCGCTGGAGCAGCTGATCTACCCGGGTCTGCCGGGCCACGCGCAGAACGCACTGGTGCAGACCCAGCTGGACGGCAAGGGCGGCACCGTGTTTTCGCTGGACCTGAAGGGCGGCAAGGAGGCGGCGTTCAAATTCCTGAACGCGATGACCATCCCGGTGATTTCCAACAATCTGGGCGACGCCAAGTCCATTGCAACTCACCCGGCGACCACCACCCACCAGCGCCTCAGCGATGAGCAGAAGGATGAACTGGGCATCACCCCTGGCCTGGTGCGCTTCTCGGTTGGCCTGGAAGACGCCGACGACCTGATCGCCGACCTGACCGCGGCGCTGGAGGCCTCCCAGGCCTGAAGCCTTTCTCCGGAAAGCTGCTTCTTTCTGGCCGGAAATACCCTCGGGGGTGAATTGAGCCGCAGGCTCAAGAGGGGGCAGACAGCCCCCTCTCTCTTTTCATGAAATCACATTTCCCAGGGAAAACTGTCCAGCCGCACCGGCCCATCTGCGGTGACAAGCACCTGGGTTTCCAGCTTGACCGACTCGGAGCCTTTCTCGCCGATCAGGCTTTCGATGCAGATTACCATATTCTCCTCGAACCGGCCGCCATGGGCGCCGTCAAAGTCCACATGCAGCGGTACAACCGGCCATTCATCCGCCATGCCGACGCCGTGGGCCGCCAAGGAGTAGCGGTAGGGCTGATAGGGTTCCGGGATCTGCCAGCTCTTGGCGTTGAACTCGGCGAAACTCAGCCCCGGCTGCAGCAGCGCCAGATTGTGGTCGATCTGCTCGCGCGCCGCGGAATACAGCCGTTTCTGGGTGTCATTCATCGGCACATAGCCGCAGGTCCAGCTGCGTGACAGGTCAGCACAATAGCCGTAGGGCCCGATCATATCAGTATCGAACGAGATCATCTCGCCCTCGCGGCATTCGCGGGCGGAGCATTCCTTGTACCAGGGATTGGTGTTGGGGCCGCAGGTCAGGAGCTTGGTTTCCAGCCACTCGCCGCCCGAGCGCGCGTTCTCAAAGTGCAGATGCGCCCACAGCTCCTGTTCGGTCACGCCGGGCACAGAGTGCTCATAGATCCGCGCCATGCCGGCCTCGCAGACGCGGATGGTCCAGCGCATCAGCTCGATTTCATCCGCCGACTTAATGGCGCGAGCGGTTTCGGTGATCTGGCCGCCGTCCAGCACCTGGATGCCGTGCTCCGACAGGGCGTGCACCCCTTCGGGCTCCATCCGGTCGACGCCGAGGCGCATGTTGCCGCCGCCGTATTGCTTGACCAGTTCCGCGATCTCGGCGGCCCAGGGGGCGAGGCGCTCGGTGGCCTTGTCGCCGGCGCACATGAACATCCAGCCGATGGCGTTGCGGATCTCATCCACGCCGGGCAGGCCTTCGTTCAGATGCTCGCAGCCCTTGAATTCGAACATGATGCCGGGGCCGCCGTTCAGGATCAGCGCATAGCGGATCGGGTTGTGGGCGGTCCAGATCGACATGTTGGAGCAGTCAAAGGCATAGCGGATGTTGACCGGATCATAGAGCAAGAGGCCCGCCACATCCTGGCGCGCCATCTCATCGCGCAGCCGCTGCAGGCGGAAAGTGCGGGCGCGGTCCAGCACGTCCTGGCCCAGCGGCGACTTCAGCGGTTTGTCGGCACCTTCCGCGTTGAGGAAGGTGCGTTTGCGTTCGTCCTTGAATACAGCCAGCTCAGTCATGCTGCGCGCCCGTAGAAGCCGATCTGCTCTTCGGCAGAGAATACCACGCCGGGGCGGTCGTAGAAGGAGAACACCGCAATCACCCGGTGCCTGTCGCCTTTGACAGTGCCCACCCGGTGCGGCGAGTTCTTGCCGCGGAAGATGTTCAGGGTGCCGGGCGACAGGGTCACCGAGCGCATGTTGGGGTCCTTGCCGTTCAACAGCCGCTCGACACCGCCGTAGTTCGGATCGTCGTCGCTGCGCAGCTCGGGGCTGTAGATGAACTCGCCGCCCTGGTCCGGCGCCTGCAGCAGCATGGTGGTGGTGAATTCCGAGCGGTCGAAATGCCAGTTCAGCGCCTGCTCCTCGCCGTAGGACATCACGTTCACCCGGGCCAGCGGGTCCTGCATGATGAAAAGCTGTTCCTTGCCCATGGTGGCAGCAAGGAACGCGACAAAGGGCGGCCATTCGTAAAGCTGCAGAACGGGCGAGCCTGCAAACTGATCGGCGCAGAGCGTCAGGTTCGAGGTCTGGAACCGCTGCAGGGCAGGGTGGTCCGGGGCGAGGCCGTCGATGTCATCCTTGAAATAGATGTTGTGCTCGCGTTCGTGGCGGAAGCTTTCGGTTTCGAACTTGGGCTTCAGTGCATCTGCGGCGCCCTGGGCCACATCCGCTTTCATCAGCCCGTCCAGGCTGAACATGCCGTCTTCGGCCAGTTCCTTGCGGCAGCGGTCCACCAGCGCTTGCCATTCGGCGCTGCCGGGGCGGTCGAGGGGGTAGCGCTCCAGATCCAGTATGTCGTGCATTTTGTTGTCCTTGGTTTTGCCTCGGGTCTTCTCAAGGAACCTGCGCGCTGGGCGATGATCTGACCACTATAAAATATCTTGGCGAGCATAAGAAAATCTTGCAGTGTGCAGGTATGAAACTGCCCCCATTGAATGCCCTGCGTGCCTTTGAGTGCGCTGCCCGCACCGGGAGCTTCTCGGCTGCCGGGGCGGAGATGGGGGTAAGCTCGGCCGCCGTGTCGATGCAGGTGAAGAACCTGGAGGACTGGCTGGGGCTCAAACTGTTCACCCGCCGTGCCAATCAGGTGCGGCTGACCGATGCGGGGCGCGATTATTACCAGAAGGCGGCGATGGCGCTGGCAGAGATCGCCAGTTTCACCCAGGCGCTGACCGAAGGCGGCAAGCGGCGGCCGCTGGTGGTTTCGGCAACCCCTGCGCTGGCGCAGCTGTGGCTGCCGGAGAGGCTGAAAGCCTTTGCTGCGGCGCGCCCCGATGTGCCGGTGCAGCTCAGGATCGAGGATGACACCATCGAGCTGGAGGCGGCGGGGATCGATGCCCGGCTTTCCTATGGCGGCGAGCATCCGGATTACCGGACGCAGGAACTCTTCACCGATCATCTGGTGCCGGTGGGCAGCGACCCCGGGGCCGATCTGCAGACGGCGCCGCTGGTGGAGGTGAATTGGGGTGCGACCATTACCTCGGTTCCCGGCTGGCGGCAGTATTTTGTCCAGCACGGGATCCCTCGCAAGGATCCAGCGGCGGCTGTCGCGCCATCGGTGCCCTCCGCTGTGTCGCTGGTGCAGGCCGGGCTGGGGGTTGCCCTGCTGCCGGAACAGGTGGTTTCAGGTGAAACCGGGACCGGCCGTTTGCACCGGCTGAAAGGCCCGGCGCTGGAAATGCCGCGGCCCTATGTGCTGATCACGGCGCATTACAAGTCGCGCTCGCGTCGGCTGAGAGCGCTTGCAGAGGCGCTGGGGGTCCGTTAAGGGGCGATTCCTGCCGCATATGGCGGATCCGTTTTGAATTTTGCCGCGTAACAGTATATGGGGAAGGCCTGCCGGACCCTATATGAGGGCCCGTATGACTTGGGGGAAACGCCGATGAACATTCACACCCGTGACGCCGCAGAGGCTCCGGACCGCGAGGCTGCGGCCGCCGCGCTGGATGTGCTGCGGGCCTGGGCCGGCACTGTGACCGAGACCGAGATCGCCCAGCTGGACCCGGCAGTGGCGCGGCTGCTGCCTGGCCGAGAGGTGGGCAACTACCCGGATCTGTCGCGGCATTACCCCGAGGATTTCAAGTCGGACGAGGCCTACCGCGCCACGCTGCCCGATCTGCAGAACGGGCCGACCAGCCTGATCCGCGGCGCCCAGGAGCAGATTCAGCATGTGGGGATCTCGAACTTCCGTCTGCCGATCCGCTTTCACACCCGCGACGACGGCGACCTGACGCTGGAGACCAGCGTGACCGGCACCGTGTCTTTGGATGCGGGCAAGAAGGGCATCAACATGTCCCGGATCATGCGCACTTTCTACAAACACGCCGAGCGCACCTTCAGCTATGAGGTGATGGCAGCGGCGCTGGATGATTACCTGAGCGATCTGGACAGCCCGGATGCGCGCATCCAGATGCGGTTCTCCTTCCCGGCACGGGTGGAGAGCCTGCGCTCGGGCCTGAGCGGCTATCAGTACTACGACTTTGCTCTGGAGCTGGTCGACCACGACGGCGTGCGTGAGAAGATCATGCATCTGGACTATGTCTATTCCTCGACCTGCCCGTGCTCGCTGGAGCTGTCCGAGCACGCCCGCCAGGCGCGCGGGCAGCTGGCGACGCCGCATTCGCAGCGCTCGGTTGCGCGGATTTCGGTGCAGGCGGTGCCGGGCGGTGCCAAGCTGTGGTTCGAGGATCTGATCGACCTTTGCCGCAAGGCTGTGCCGACCGAGACCCAGGTGATGGTGAAGCGCGAGGACGAACAGGCCTTTGCCGAGCTCAACGCGGCGAACCCGATCTTTGTTGAAGATGCGGCGCGGCTGTTCTGCGAGGCGCTGCAGGCGGATGTGCGTATCGGCGATTTCCGGGTGGTGGCGAGCCACCAGGAAAGCCTGCACAGCCATGACGCGGTGAGCGTGTTGACGCAGGGCGACCTGTTCAAGGCGATGAGCCTGGATCCCAAACTGTTCTCGACCCTGATCCACCAAGGGTAACTGTAACGGGCAGGCCTGCCTGAATTCCGGGCAGGTTTCCCTGTGCACTGCGGCAATTTCTGCATTGCCGCATTTTTCACGCTGCCGTGCAGAAACACATGTTAGCCTGATGGCGAATCCCCGGGGAAGTTTCCTAGGGGACGAGGGAGCTTGTGCGCAGGAGTCTGCAATTGACGGCCCGTATTCCGCTGCATCCGGC
This sequence comes from Leisingera sp. ANG-Vp, assembly GCF_000813725.1. GTDB lineage: Bacteria > Pseudomonadota > Alphaproteobacteria > Rhodobacterales > Rhodobacteraceae > Leisingera. The sequence goes on along the minus strand of NZ_JWLD01000024.1, from coordinate 13,883 downwards.
CCGGAAGGTCTCCGGCGCCCGCTCCCCGTGTTTCTTGCCCGCACAGTGCAGCAGGTGTCCGGGGCAAGGCCAGTGCAGGACCTAAGGAGTATCAGATGACGAGCTTTCACCAGATGGCCGGGCTGACGGCCAAGGCGCATGAATGGGCGGGATTTGCAGCAGGCATGCAGCTGAAGCTGTGGCGCCAGGCGGCTGAGGCAGCGCTGCAGGCGCCTTATGAACAGATGCGGCTGGCGCAGTCTTTGGTGGACTCGCAGCGGCGGTTGCTGAGGGCGGCTGCTCCGGCAAGGGAAGAACAGCCAGCGCAGGAACAGCCCGCGCAGGAACGGGCATCCCAGGCGGGAGCCAAGCCCGCCCCTCAGGCCAAAGCTGTGGCAAAGAAGAAGACCCCGCCCAAGGCAGCTTCAGCGAAGCCTTCGGCCGGAAAGCCGGAAGCCCGCAAGCCGGCGGTACGCAAGGCTGCAACGCGAAAGGCGCCGACCCGTGCCGCGGCGCAGCCAGCGGCGTCAGCCACTGCAGCAAAAGCGGCTGTGCAGCCCATTGCAGCCGCGGCGGCCGCGGTGCAGAAGGAAACAGCTGCCGGGGGCAGGACACAGGAAACTCCAGCGGAGTTCCGCAGCGCTTCTGCCCGGCGCACCCAGCCGGCCAGCCCTTCTGCAGAAGGCCGGAAACCGGACACAAAGCCTGCTGCGGCTGAAACACCGGCGCAGGAATTGGCTGAAGCAGGCAAGCCAAAGGCAAAACAGGACGCTGCAGGCAAGCGGCCGCGCAAGCCTTCCAGCCCGCCGCAGATGCCGCCGCGCAACGCTGACGGCACCAGCAGCAGCGGCGGGTAGTGCCGCAGGCTTGACACTTGCGGCGCACAGGGCCAACGCTGCGCCGCATGTTGGATCTTCGTCCGGTTGGATATGTCATCGGCCTGCTGGTCGTCATTCTGGGGGCAATGATGCTGTTCCCGCTGCTGGTCGATCTGCTGGACGGCCGCGGCGAATGGCATGTGTTCCTGGAAAGCTCAGTGTTCACGATCCTGGTGGGCGGGCTGCTGGCCCTGAGCTGTGCCAATGGCGTCAAGGAAGGGCTGAGCATCCGCCAGACCTTCCTTCTGACCACCACCGTGTGGCTGGCGCTGCCCTTGTTCGGGGCAATCCCCCTGATGCTGGGGGCGACCGAGCTGCGCTTTGTCGATGCGTTTTTCGAGGCGATGTCGGGGCTGACCACAACCGGGTCCACGGTGATCTCCGGGCTGGATGACCTGCCGCGCGGGCTGTTGCTGTGGCGCGGTATCTTGCAGTGGCTCGGCGGCATCGGCATCATTGTGGTTGCGATGGTGTTCCTGCCAGAGCTGCGGGTCGGCGGCATGCAGATCTTTAAGTCGGAAAGCTTTGACACCTTTGGGAAAATCCTGCCGCGCGCGCAGGCGATCGCCAAGCAGATTTCACTGATCTACGTATCGCTGACCATGGCCTGCATGCTGGTTTACATGGTGATGGGCATGGGGCCGTTCGACGGGCTTGTGCATGCGATGACCACCATCGCCACCGGCGGCTTTGCCAATTACGACGCCTCTTTCGGAGCCTTTTCCGGTCCGGTGGAATATGCGGCCGCGATTTTCATGATCCTCGCGGCACTGCCGTTTGTGCGTTATGTGCAGCTGATCAACGGCCATGGCACGCCGATGCTGCGTGACAGCCAGATCCGCGGCTTCATGGTGACACTCGGCCTGCTGGTCGTCACCGCGGCGGGCGTTCTGTATTACGCGCAATCGCATGGGGCAGAGGCCTCTGTACGCTCGGCGCTGTTCAACATCACCTCGATCATGTCGGGCACCGGCTATGCCAGTGCGGATTACATGCAATGGGGCAGTTTCCTGGTGATGGTTTTCTTTTTCACCGGCCTCATTGGCGGCTGCGCGGGTTCGACAGCCTGCTCGGTGAAGATCTTCCGCTATCAGCTGCTGTTTGCCTCGATCCGCGGGCAAATCCAGCGCATCCGCTCACCGCATGGGGTGTTCATCACCCGCTATGAGGGGCGGCCGGTGGATGCCGAGGTGCTGAGCTCGGTGATCTCTTTCTTCATGTTCTTCATCGTGACCCTGGGCGTGGTGGCCTGGGCGCTGGCGCTGACCGGGCTGGACTTTATCACCGCGGTTTCAGGGGCGGCGACCGCTGTGGCGAATATCGGCCCCGGATTGGGCGACACAATCGGGCCTGCGGGCAACTTCGCGACCTTGAACGATCCGGCCAAGTGGATCCTGAGCGCAGCGATGCTGATCGGGCGGCTGGAGCTGATGGCAGTCTATGCGATGCTGACGGTCCGGTTCTGGCGCGGCTGATCCGCCGGATTGGCAGAAATTGCGCGCACCGGGCATTGTGGCGGTTTGCCGCGCTGAATCGGCGGCCTGAACTGCAGCTTCCTTTCCCTGAAGGCCTGCGCGCTCTTGCCCTTGGGGGGCGGCTCGCATAAGAGGCACAGGATCGAAACCCGCAAGGCAGGGAGACCCGTTCCATATGCCCGTACTTGTGATGAAATTCGGCGGCACATCCGTCGCCAACCTGGACCGCATCCGCCGCGCTGCCAAACGCGTGGGCGTCGAGGTGGCCAAGGGCTATGACGTGATCGTCATCGTGTCGGCGATGTCCGGCAAGACCAATGAACTGGTGGGCTGGGTCGATGAGACCTCGCCGCTTTATGACGCGCGCGAATACGACGCCGTGGTCTCTTCGGGCGAAAACGTGACCGCCGGCCTGATGGCGCTGACGCTGCAGGAAATGGATGTGCCTGCGCGCAGCTGGCAGGGCTGGCAGGTGCCGCTCAAGACCACTTCGGCGCACAGCCAGGCCCGGATTGAGGAAATCCCGCCGGAAAACATCCGCGCCAAATTTGCCGAGGGCATGAAAGTGGCGGTTGTTGCAGGCTTCCAGGGCATCAGCCCCGAGGGCCGGATCACCACCCTGGGCCGGGGCGGTTCGGACACCACTGCGGTGGCCTTTGCGGCGGCGTTTGAAGCCGAGCGCTGCGACATCTACACCGACGTGGACGGCGTCTATACCACCGACCCGCGGATCTGCGACAAGGCCCGCAAGCTGGACAAGATCGCGTTTGAGGAAATGCTGGAGCTGGCGTCGCTGGGTGCAAAAGTGCTGCAGACCCGCTCGGTTGAACTGGCGATGCGCTATAAGGTGAAGCTGCGCGTGCTGTCCAGCTTCGAGGAACAAAGTGACGAGGCCGGCACGCTGGTCTGTGCCGAGGAGGAAATCATGGAATCCAATGTTGTGGCCGGTGTGGCCTATTCCCGTGACGAAGCCAAGCTGACCGTGCAGTCGGTGGCAGACCGCCCCGGCATCGCGGCAACCATCTTTACCGCGCTGTCTGATGCGGGCGTGAATGTGGACATGATCGTGCAGGACGTCTCTGAAGACGGCCGCACCGACATGACTTTCTCCTGCCCGACCGATCAGGTGGCCCGAGCCGAGCAGGCGCTGGTGGGCATCAAGGAGCAGGGCGAGATCAACTTTGCTGAGCTGCTGGCCGACAACGAAGTTGCCAAAGTCTCGGTGGTTGGCATCGGCATGCGTTCCCAGTCGGGCGTGGCGGCCAAGATGTTCAAGGTGCTGTCGGACGAGGGCATCAACATCAAGGTGATCACCACCTCGGAAATCAAGATCTCGGTGCTGATCGACCGCAAGTACATGGAGCTGGCCGTGCAGGCGCTGCATGATGCGTTTGAGCTGGACAAAGCTGCGTAAGCATCTGCCGAAGAATAACTATTTGTATGTTTGCAAAGGCGCCGTTCGGGCGCCTTTGTCATGCGCGGCCCAAGACGGGCGGTAACCCGCCCAAAGCTCCGGCATGCTGCTCTGATTGCAGGCAATACTGCAAAAACACTTGGACTTTTTCCGCTGGGGTGGGACAAGTGGGTGAGGAGAGCGCGCTGGCGTACTACTCTGGGCGGTATCCGGCCCGGAGACATCAGGGGCGGCGGTGTAAAGGGTAAGGCCCGGGAGAGGGTGGCTATGGCTGACACGACAGAATCCGAAAGCAGGAAGCTTCTGGTTCGCTTGCGGGAAGCGATGGCGGGCGATGATGCCGGCCAGGCGCGGCTTGACAAGATCACCCATCTGATCGCCGACAGCATGGGAACCGAGGTGTGCTCGGTCTATCTGTTCCGCGATGAAGAGACGCTGGAGCTGTGCGCGACCCAGGGCCTGAATGTCGAATCGGTGCACCAGACCCGGATGCGGATCGGCGAGGGCCTGGTGGGCCGTGTCGCCAAATACGGCAAGGTGGTGAACACCCCGGACGCGCCCAATGCCAAGGGCTTCCGCTACATGCCTGAAACAGGCGAGGAGCGGTTTTCCTCCTTCCTCGGCGTGCCGGTGCAGCGGCTGGGCGAGATGCTGGGCGTCCTGGTGGTCCAGTCCAAGGAAGCGCGCGAGTTTTCCGCAGACGCCGTCTATGCGCTGGAAGTGGTGGCGATGGTGATCGCCGAGATGACCGAACTGGGGGCCTTTGTCGGCGAGGGCGCAGCCCTGTCGCCGCTGCACCAGCAGGCGGTTCTGATCCATGGCGGGTCGGCCCAGGAGGGCGCGGCAGAGGGCCATGTCTGGCTGCATGAGCCGCGGGTGATTGTCACCAATCCGATTGCCGACGACCCCCAGCGCGAGCTGGAGCGGCTGAACGGCGCGGTTGAGGAATTGCGGGTCGGTGTCGACAAGATGCTGGAAGTCTCGCGCGATGGCGACAAGGAGCAACTGCAGGTTCTCGAGGCCTACCGGATGTTTGCCAATTCCAAGGGCTGGATGCGGCGGATGGAAGAGGACATCGCCCGCGGCCTGAGTGCCGAGGCGGCGGTGGAGAAGGAGCAGTCCCAGGCCCGCACCCGGATGAGCCAGGTGCAGGACGCCTATCTGCGCGAGCGGCTGAGCGATCTGGACGACCTGTCGAACCGGCTGCTGCGGATTCTGACCGGGCAGGGCTCCTCCACGGGGGCTGAGCTGCCGGAAAACCCGATCCTGATTGCCCGCAATATAGGTCCTGGCGACCTGCTGGAATACGGGCGGTCCCTGCGCGGGATCGTGCTGGAAGAGGGCTCTGTCGGCTCGCATGCGGCGATTGTGGCGCGGGCGCTGGCCATTCCGCTGGTGGTCCATGCCAAGCGCATCACCACCGAGGCGCTGAATGGCGACCACATCATGGTCGACGGCGATCAGGGCGTGGTGCATTTGCGGCCGGATGAAACCGTGGTGGGTGCTTTCCGCGACAAGATCGCAATGCACGCCCAGGCGCAGGAGCGCTATGCCTCGATCCGGAACACGCCGGCAGTCACCACCGATGGGCAGCGCATCAACATGGTGATGAATGCGGGCCTGATGGCGGATCTGCCCTCGCTGGACGGTTCCGGCGCCGAAGGGGTGGGGCTGTTCCGCACGGAATTGCAATTCCTTGTGCGCAACCAGATGCCGAAGCGCTCGGAATTGGTTGCTTTGTACAAGCGGGTGCTGGATGCGGCGCATGGCAAGCCGGTTGTGTTCCGCACGCTGGACATCGGCTCGGACAAAGTGCTGCCCTATATGACGCCAACGGATGAACCGAACCCGGCGCTTGGCTGGCGGGCGATCCGGGTGGGGCTGGACAAGCCCGGGGTGATGCGGATGCAGCTGCAGGCCCTGCTGCGGGCTGCGGAAGGGCGGCCGCTGTCGGTCATGTTCCCCTTTGTCGCCCAGTTCGAGGAATACCGCGCTGCCAAGGCCGAGGTCGATAAGACCATCGAGCGGGAGCGTATCCTGGGCCACGCTTTGCCGTCCGAGCTGAAGGTCGGCGCCATGCTGGAGACGCCGTCGCTGGCCTATGCTCCGCAGAAGTTCTTTGATGAGGTGAGCTTCATCTCCATCGGCGGCAACGACCTGAAGCAGTTCTTCTTTGCCGCCGACCGCGAGAACGAGCGGGTGCGCCGCCGCTATGACACGTTGAACGTCAGCTTCCTGAGCTTCATCGAGCGGATTGTGGAGCGCTGCGCGATCTCCGGCACCCCGCTCAGCTTCTGCGGCGAGGATGCCGGGCGCCCGGTTGAGGCCGTCTGCCTGGCGGCTATGGGCATCCGCACCTTGTCGATGCGCCCGGCCTCGATCGGCCCGGTGAAGTCGCTTTTGCTGCGGGTGGATCTGGGAGAGCTGCGCAAGATCATCTCGGATGCCCGCCATCGCGGCGACCAGGCGGTGCGGCCTGCGGTGATGCAGTACCTGCGCGCGCTCTGACGCCCTGCCAGCAGTATTCAGGCCCTGCACCGTTCCGGTGCTGGGCTCCCCTGGCTTCAAGGATCGCAAGCGGTGCCGCGGCAGGGCCGCTGCGGCCTCTGGCGCCAATTTATTTCAAGCTTAAAATTTTAGACTTGAAGTTTATCGGGACCCGCTTATCCTGATCCGCAGAGAAATGCGCAAAGCGGGAGAGGATGATCATGAAAATCGTCTGTCTGGGAGGAGGGCCTGCCGGCCTCTACTTTGCCATCTCGATAAAGCTGCGCCAGCCGCAGGCAGAGGTCACGGTGATCGAGCGCAACAAGGCCGATGACACCTTTGGCTGGGGCGTGGTGCTGTCGGACGACGCGCTGGAGAACCTGACAGAGAATGATCCGCAAAGCGCCGCAGCGATCCGGGAGAATTTTGCCTATTGGGATGACATCGCGGTTGTCCATAACGGCACCCGCACTGTGTCGGGCGGCCATGGTTTTGCCGGGATCGGGCGCAAGCAGATGCTTTTGCTGCTGCAGGACCGGGCGCGGGAATTGGGCGTGGATCTGCAGTTTGAAACCGTGGCGAAACCGGCGGCGGAGTATCAGCGGGACTATGATCTTGTCGTGGGCTGCGACGGGCTGAATTCCAATGTCCGCAATGAGTTCGCGGGGCATTTTAAACCGGAAATCGATGTGCGGCCGTGCAAGTTCATCTGGCTGGGCACCCATCAGAAGTTCGACGACGCCTTCACCTTCATCTTCGAGAAGACCCAGCATGGCTGGATGTGGATCCACGCCTATCAGTTCGACGCCGACACCGCGACGGTGATCGTTGAGTGCTCGGCCGAGACCTGGGAAGCCTGGGGCTTTGAAGGCATGAGCAAGGAGGAGATCATCCGCACCTGCGAGGAGATCTTTGCGGATCATCTGGATGGCCATGCGCTGATGTCCAACGCTGCGCATCTGCGCGGAACGGCAGTGTGGATCAACTTCCCGCGGGTGCTGTGCGAGAAGTGGTATCATGAAAATGTAGTGCTGCTTGGCGATGCCTCAGCCACTGCGCATTTCTCCATCGGGTCGGGGTCGCGGCTGGCCTTTGACAGCGCCATTGCGCTGGCGGAGCTGGTCAGCACCGAGCCGACGCTGGAGCGCGCCTTTGAACGTTATCAGGAGGAGCGGCGGCTGGATGTGCTGCGGCTGCAATCGGCGGCGCGTAATTCCTTGGAGTGGTTCGAGGAGGTCGAGCGCTACCTGGATATGGATCCTGTGCAGTTCAACTACTCGCTGCTGACACGCTCCCAGCGGATTTCCCATGAAAACCTGCGGCTGCGCGATGCGGAATGGCTGCAGAGCGCCGAGAAATGGTTTCAGGACGAGGCGGGCGCGCCCGCGGATGCGCCGGTGCGGCCGCCGATGTTTGCCCCTTACCGCCTGCGCGGGATGGAGCTGCAGAACCGCATCGTGGTCTCGCCCATGGCGCAGTACAAGGCGGTCGATGGCTGCCCCACCGACTGGCACCTGATCCACTACGGCGAGCGCGCCAAAGGCGGGGCGGGTCTGGTCTATACCGAGATGACCTGTGTCAGTGCCGAAGGGCGGATCTCGCTGGGCTGCCCGGGCCTTTATGCGCCGGAGCATGAGGCAGCGTGGACACGGCTGGTTGATTTTGTGCACGGCGAGACCAACGCAAAGATCTGCTGCCAGATCGGCCACTCGGGCCGCAAGGGCTCGACCCAGCTGGGCTGGGAAGTGATGGACGCGCCGCTGCCGGAGGGGAACTGGGAGACGGTTTCGGCCTCTGCAATCCCATGGTCGGCGAATAACCCGCCGCCGCGGGAGATCACGCGCACCGAAATGGAGGCGGTCAAGGCGGAGTTTGCGGCTGCGGCGGAAATGGCAGGGCGGGCTGGCTTTGACATGATCGAACTGCACGCGGCGCATGGCTATCTGATATCCTCCTTCATCTCGCCGAAATCGAACATTCGGAGCGACGAGTACGGCGGCAGCCTGGAAAACCGGCTGCGCTATCCGCTGGAAGTGTTCCAGGCGATGCGCGCGGTCTGGCCGGAGGAGAAACCCATGTCTGTACGGATTTCCGCCAATGACTGGGTGGGCGATGAGGGTGTCACCCCGGAGGAGGCAGTGGAAATCGCTAAGGCCTTCACTGCGGCGGGCGCGGATATCATTGATGTATCGGCAGGTCAGACCTCGTCCGATGCGCAGCCGGTCTATGGCCGGATGTTCCAGACGCCGTTCTCCGACCGCATTCGCAATGAGGCCGGGATTGCCACCATGGCTGTGGGCAACATCTATGAGGCGGATCACGCGAATTCGATCCTGATGGCGGGGCGGGCCGATCTGGTCTGCGTGGGCCGGCCGCATCTGGCCGATCCCTATTGGACCCTGCATGAGGCGGCGCGGATCGGCGACAGGCACGGCGATTGGCCGCTGCCCTATCATGCGGGCCGGGATCAGGCCTGGCGCCTGGCGGATCGCGAAGCGGAGGTTATCCGGGCATGACACGCAGGGTTCTGGTCACAGGCGGCGGCACGGGGATTGGCAAGGCGATTGCCCATGCCTTTGCCGCGGAGGGCTGCCATGTCACCATCGCCGGGCGCCGCCGGGAACCGCTGGAGGCAGCAGCGGAGGGGCTGGGGCTGGAGATCCGCGTGGCGGATGTGACAGATGAGGCGCAGGTGGAGGCACTGTTCGCCACGCCCTATGATGTGGTCATAGCCAATGCCGGCACCGGTGTTGCGGCGCGGATCGAGGATGTTGAGCTGGAAGACTGGCAGCGCACCCTGTCCGTCAACATGACCGGCACCTTCCTGACCTTCCGCGCGGCGCTGCGGGCGGGCATGGAGCCGGGCGGGCGGTTGATTGCCATCGCCTCCACTGCTTCGTTGCAGGGCGGGGCGCAGATCCCGGCCTATGCGGCGTCCAAACACGGGGTGCTGGGGCTGGTGCGGTCAGTTGCGCAAGGCGTGGCCAAGCGCGGGATCACCTGCAATGCAATCTGCCCCGGGTTTGTCGACACCGAGATGGCTGAGAGCGCGGTCACCGGGCTGATGGCCCGGCATGATATCCCGCGGGAGAAAGCGCTGAAGATGGTGGTTGGCGGCAATCCGATGCAGCGGCTGATTGCGCCGGAGGAAGTGGCGGCCACGGCGGTTTTCCTTGCATCTGACGGCGCGGCTTCAGTCAATGGGCATGCAATGAGTGTGTCGGGAGGGGAAATTTGAGCACGACATCAAAAGACCGGCTGCGGCTGTGGTTGAAGGTGCTGAAGGCCACCAAGGCGGTGGAAAGCGAAGTGCGTGAGAACCTGCGGCGGGATTTTGCAACGACCCTGCCGCGGTTTGATGTGATGGCGGCCCTGATGCAGCACGAAAAAGGCCTCAAGATGAGTGAGTTGTCCGGGGTTCTGAAAGTGTCGAACGGCAATGTCACCGGCATTGTCGAGCGGCTGGTCGAGGATGGCCATGTGTTACGGGAAAAGGTCGAGGGCGACCGCCGCGCCAATCTGGTGCGGCTGACGGCGGCGGGCCAGGCCGAGTTTTCGCGCCAGGCCGAGGCGCATGAGGGCTGGATCGACGCGGCCTTTGACGGGCTCACGGCGGATCAGGCGCTGGGCATTGCTGAAAGCCTGGACGCGGTGGCGCGGCGGCTGGAGAAAGGCAGTAAGGCATGAGTGTAAACCGGGAGCCGAAGCATTTCCTGTGCCGGATTGAGGACGGTATTGCCACCATTTCGCTGGACCGGCCTGAGCGGAAGAACCCGCTGACCTTTGAGAGCTATGCGGAGCTGCGCGACTGGTTCCGCGATCTGCAGTATGACGACGGCGTCAAGGCGGCGGTCTTTGCCTCCAACGGCGGCAACTTCTGCTCGGGCGGCGATGTGCATGACATCATCGGGCCGCTGACGAAGATGAGCATGAAGGAGCTCTTGGCCTTCACCCGGATGACCGGGGATCTGGTGAAGGCGATGGTGAATTGCGGCAAGCCGGTGATTGCGGCGATTGACGGGATCTGCGTCGGGGCGGGGGCGATCATAGCCATGGCCTCGGATATCCGGATTGCCACGCCGGAGGCTAAGACGGCCTTCCTGTTCACCCGGGTCGGCCTTGCTGGCTGCGACATGGGCGCCTGCGCAATCCTGCCGCGGATCATCGGCCAGGGGCGGGCGGCGGAGCTGCTGTACACAGGCCGTTCAATGAAGGCCGAAGAGGGCCACGCCTGGGGCTTTCACAACAAGCTGGTTGCGGCGGAGGAGCTGGAAGCGGAGGCCCAGAGCTGGGCGGAGAGGATCGCATCGGGTCCGAACTTCGGTCACATGATGACCAAGACCATGCTGGCGCAGGAGTGGTCGATGTCGATCGAACAGGCGATCGAAGCCGAGGCGCAGGCCCAGGCGATTTGCATGCAGACGGCGGATTTCGAGCGCGCCTACCATGCCTTTGTGAACAAGGAAAAGCCGCTGTTTGAAGGCGATTGAGCCTTGAAAACACGGGATCCTGCGCTGGAGGAGGGTGCGGGAGCCTCCGGCGGGGATATTTGAAGCAAGAGGAAGACTGGGGCGCTTTGCCTTTGGCCATTGGGAGGAGAGAGATGGCAGACAAGACCTTTCTGAGCTGGCCGTTTTTTGAGGACCGGCATAGGGCTTTGGCGGAGGAGCTGGAGGCCTGGGCCGGGGCGAACATCGCTGGGATTGATCATTCCGACACCGATGCCGCCTGCCGGGCGCTGGTCACAGCACTGGGCGCGGGCGGCTGGACGCAGCATTCCGGGGCCATGGCAGGGGAGCAGCTGGATGTGCGCAGCCTGTGCCTGATCCGCGAAACTCTGGCGCGCCACGACGGGCTGGCGGATTTTGCATTTGCCATGCAGGGGCTGGGGACCGGGGCGGTCTCGCTGTTCGGGACAGAGGCGCAGCAGCAGGAATGGCTGCCGCTGACCCGGGCGGGCAGGGCGATCTCTGCCTTTGCCCTGACCGAACCGCAATCGGGGTCGGATGTGGCCAACTCCACCATGACGGCGGTGGAGGACGGCGGCAGTTACGTGCTGAACGGCGAAAAGACCTGGATCTCCAATGGCGGCATTGCTGATGTCTACACGCTGTTTGCCCGCACTGGCGAGGCGCCGGGGGCAAAGGGGCTGAGCGCCTTTGTGGTGCCTGCGGGCCTGCCGGGGTTCGAGGTCGCCGAGCGGCTGGAAACGATTGCGCCGCATCCCCTGGCAACGCTGCGGTTCAGCGATTGCCGGATCCCGAAGTCTGCACTTCTGGGGCAGCCGGGGCAGGGATTCAAGATTGCGATGTCGGTGCTGGATGTGTTCCGCTCTACCGTGGCGGCGGCGGCTCTGGGCTTTGCCCGTCGGGCGCTGGATGAAGCGCTGCAGCGGGTGACAGAGCGCCAGGTGCAGGGCGCGCCGCTGTTTGATCTGCAGATGGTGCAGGGGCATATTGCTGATATGGCGCTGGATGTTGATGCCTCTGCGCTGCTGGTCTACCGGGCCGCGTGGGCCAAGGATTCAGGAGCGGCACGGGTCACCCGCGAGGCCGCGATGGCCAAGCTGTTTTCGACCGACCAGGCGCAAGCCGTCATCGACAAGGCGGTGCAGCTGCACGGCGGCGACGGTGTGCGGCGCGGCCAGAAGGTGGAGGAACTCTACCGCGATATCCGCGCCTTGCGCATCTACGAAGGGGCTTCGGATGTGCAGCGGGTGGTGATCGCCCGCCAGGCCCTTGGCGCCTTTCAGGGAGGGAATTGAGATGCTGGGACCTTCTGCCCATGCGGATAGCTTTGCCCGGGACAACCTGCCGCCTGCGGATCAGTGGCCCGAATTCCTGCTGGAGGGGTTTGAGTATCCTGAATACCTGAATGCCGCAGTCGAGCTGACCGATGCGATGGTGGAGAAGGGGTTCGGCGACTACACCGCGCTGATCGGCAATGGCCGCTACCGCACCTACAAGGAACTGGCCGACTGGACCAACCGGCTGGCGCATGTGCTGACAGAGGACCTCGGCGTGAAGCCGGGCAACCGGGTGCTGATCCGCTCGGCCAACAACCCGGCGATGGTCGCCTGCTGGCTGGCGGCGACCAAGGCGGGGGCGGTGGTTGTCAACACTATGCCGCTGCTGCGCAAGGGGGAGCTGGCCAAGATTGTCGACAAGGCAGAGATTAGCCACGCGCTGTGCGATACCCGCCTGAAGGACGAACTGGTGGCCTGCGCCAAGGAGTCGAAGTTCCTGAACACGGTGGTGGGATTTGACGGCACCTCCAACCACGACGCGGAACTGGACCGGCTGGCGCTGGAGAAACCGGTGACCTACGAGGCGGTGAAGACAGGCCGTGATGATGTGGCGCTGCTGGGCTTCACATCCGGCACCACCGGATCGCCCAAGGCGACAATGCATTTCCACCGCGACCTGCTGATCATCGCCGATGGCTATGCCCGGGAAGTGTTGGATGTGCAGCCCGAGGATGTGTTTGTCGGCTCGCCGCCATTGGCCTTTACTTTCGGCCTGGGCGGGCTGGCGATCTTTCCTTTGCGCTTTGGCGCAGCAGCGACACTGCTGGAGAACGCCACGCCTCCGAACCTCATCGAAATCATTGAGAAGTACGAGGCAACCGTCTGCTTCACCGCGCCGACGGCCTACCGGGTGATGCTGCGCGCTATGGACGAGGGGGCGGATCTGTCGTCGCTCAGAGCGGCGGTGTCTGCAGGGGAGACTTTGCCGGCGCCGGTCTATGAGGAGTGGATGCAGAAGACCGGCAAGCCGATGCTGGACGGGATCGGCGCCACCGAGATGCTGCATATCTTCATCACCAACCGCTTCAGCGACCACCGCCCGGCCTGTACCGGAAAACCGGTGGGCGGCTACCAGGTTAAGGTTTTGGATGCGGACGGCAACGAGGCGCCGCGCGGCGAGGTCGGACGGCTGGCGGTCAAAGGGCCGACAGGCTGCCGGTACCTGGCTGATGACCGGCAGGTGGGCTATGTGAAGGATGGCTGGAACATTACCGGCGACAGTTTTCTGCGCGATCCGGATGGATACCTGCATTTTGCAGCCCGCAACGACGATATGATCGTCTCAGCTGGCTACAACATTGCGGGCCCCGAAGTGGAAGCCGCATTGCTGTCCCATGCGGCGGTCGCGGAATGCGCCGTGATCGGGGCTTCGGACGAGGCCCGCGGCGAGATCGTCGAGGCGCATGTTGTGCTGGCGGAAGGGCAGGTGCCGTCGGACGCGCTGGTGAAGCTTTTGCAGGACCACGTGAAAACCGTGATTGCGCCGTATAAATACCCCCGGTCGGTTTTGTTCACCAGCGCACTGCCTAAAACCGAGACTGGCAAAATTCAACGGTTCCGGCTGAAAGGCGGCTGACGCGGGGGCTATTTTGCCTGGGGGTTTGTTCTTGGATGCGGCGCGCTGCAAGCGATCAGAGCGGACGATGCGAAAGTTTCAGGGTTCGTCTAGGCTGCCCTTCAAGCTGTGGAAGGGGCCCTCGAAAGTAGTAAATACCGTGCCGGGACTTGCACAAGTAAGCTGCTAGCATCATGAGCGGTGTGTCTCACTATGTGTCCCACCTACTCAGATTGTGCTTAAGCCTTTAAAAATATTGGCTGTGGAGGTGGGGAGCCTGATCTGACTG
>NZ_JWLD01000023.1:11529-94933 GCF_000813725.1 Leisingera sp. ANG-Vp | reverse complement strand
GTCGTAGAAGGATTTGAAGGTGAGCTCGCGGTAGATCAGGAATGCAACCGGCAGCGCATAGACCACGGCAACGGCCGCCGCTTCGGTGGGCGTGGTGATGCCGCCGTAGATGAAGCCGAGGATGATCATCGGCATCGCCAGGCCAAAGCCGGCCTCGCGGGAGCGCTGGAACACGGTTTTCATCTGCATGTTAAAGGGCTGCGGCTCGGCCACGGTGATCTCCATGCTTCGGGTCAGCACCATGTTCCAGAAGGAGAACAATGCAATCAGGATCAGCGCGGGGATCAGCGGCGCCAGGAAGCTGGCGGCGATCGAGGTGCCGGTGACCCAGCCATAGAGGATCATGGTGGCGCTTGGCGGGATCAGCAGCGCCAGCACCGCCGAGCAGCTGACCAGCGAGGTGGCATAGCCGCGGTCATAGCCCTGTTCCACCATGCGCGGGATAGCGATGGAGCCGATGGCGGCGACGGCGGAGGAAGCCATGCCGGAAATCGCGCCGAAGATCGCCGTAGTGATCACGGTTACCACGCCCAGGCCGGAACGGTAGCGGCCGAGGATGCTGTCGGCCAGGTCCAGCAGACGCTTGGCGATGCCGCCCTGGGTCATGATGCCGCCTGCCAGGATGTAAAGCGGGATGGCCAGCAGCACCACCGAGGAGACCTTGGAATAGCCGGAAGTGATCAGGAAGGTGGTGGAGTTGTAGTCGCCGAAGATGATCAGGAAGGCGGCGGCGGCGACAAAGGTCATGGCGACCGGCACGCCGAGGATCATCAGTGTCACCAAGAGGGCGACATCCAGCAGGATCAGGGTGCTCATTGGGCGGTCTCCTCAGCGGGCGTGTGCCGGATGGCGGCGCGCAGGCTGTCGTAGAATTCGAGCAGGAAGTAGAAGGCGGTGAGGGCGAGCCCTGCAAACATGGTGCCGTAGATCCAGATCATCGGGACCCTGAGCTCGGTCGATTTGGTGTTCATGCGTTCGGTGAAGACCAGCAGGTCCCACATCACCACCAGAATGTAGATCGTCAACACCGCAGCCAGCAGCCGGGTGAAGGCATGCACACCGGCGGTGATGCGGCCTTCGCCAAAAATGGTGTCGACCAGGCTGGCGGAGATATGGCTGCGCTCATGCGTGGCGTAGGCCGAGCCCACGAAATACATGATGACGCCGGCGAAACTGGCGAACTCCTCGATGCCGAACAGCGAGTAGTTGAACAGATACCGCGTCACCACCTGCAGGAAGACCGCGGTGGTAAAGGCGATGCTGGTGACGAACATCACCAGGCGCTGGATCTTCAGCTTGAGCTGCCAGATGGGGTTTTGGATTTGGGTTTGCCGTTCTTGAAGCATGGGTCCCTCCCGCGCGGGCGGTCCGGAGGGCGGGCGCCCTCCGGGGTCTTTTCCGTTACTTGCCGTAGTGGCTCTGGATCAGCTCATAGAGTTCGTCGCCGATCTCGGGCTTCATCTGCGGCCAGGCATCGGCGCGCACGGCAGCGGCCATGGTTTCGATCTCATCCTTGGAATAAGTGACCACGGTCACCCCGGCATCGCGCAGCTGCTGCAAATAGCCGTTGTCGGCGGCTTCAACGGCGTCAAAGCGTTCGGTGGCCAGTTCCGCGGCCACTTTGGAGATCGCGGCGCGGTCTTCCTCGGACAGGCTGGCCATGGTGAAGGCAGAGCCCAGGAGCCAGTTGATCTCGAAGTGGTCGTTCAGCTGCAGCCAGGTGTCGACCACACCGTTCCAGTCGCGCACTGCGTTCTCCGGCACCCCGCCGACCATGCCGTCGATCACACCGGTCTGCACGCCGGTGTAAAGCTCGGCCCAGGGCATGGTGGTGGTGGAATAGCCGAGGCGCTCCAACAGCGGCTTGTGGGTGCCGACGCCCGAGGGCCAGACCCGGATCTTCAGATCGCTGTGATCGGCATCGGGGTTCTTGGGATCGGCCACCGGCTTGCCCACGGCCACGCCGCCGAGGCCAAAGGCATATGGCGCCAGAGCCTGGATCTGCTGCGGCTCGATCAGGTCGTTGACGATGTTGAACAGGAAGCCGCCGGTGTTCCAGGCGTCCTTGGCGCTGTCGTAGTCAACCGCAGTGTAGGGGAACCAGGTCAGCGCCAGGCGGGAGTCGAATTTGGTGGACACCGACTGGATCGCCAGATCAACCGCGCCCTGGCTCAGCTGTTCGTAGACTTCCTCCCAGTCGCCAAGCTGGCTGGCCGGGAAGATGCGGACGTCGATGCGGCCATCGGTTTCGGTTGCAACGCGGGAGGCAAACTCATGCGCCCATCTGTCCATGTCGCTTTCCGGCGGCGACAGATGCGACAGGCGCAGGGTGGTTTCGGCTGAGGCGGCAAGGGCGGTAAAGCTGAGCGCCGCGGCGGCGGCAGCGCCCAAAACCGCGCGGCGGTTGAGGTTCGAGAACATGGTTTTCCTCCCGTTTCAGGTTCCAAGAAGCGCCGGAAGCGGCGGCTCTGAGGAAAGGATAGGAGAGGATTTCACGGGTATAATTGTATAAAATGGCCCTTTTTCATAATGTAGCAGACTTGGGTTTCGTTGAGTGCTGAACAAAAAAGACCGGCGCGCAGGGCGGCCGGTCCAGTGGGGAGGATTGGTTTTCTGGCGAGCCAGAGACTAGAGCCCGGGGATCACATGTTCGATTCCGGTGCCCCAAGTGTCCGCCATTGTATAGCCGAGCGGGTAGGGATCGCTGGGATCGGCGCCCAGCTGCATGGTGGCGTAGATCCAGGCGCGGCCCGACAGGCGCGGCAGGATGGCGGGACGGCCCCCAACCGCGGCGGTGCCCAGGATCGAGGCGGTGAATTCCGAGTTGATGGTCGAGCGCATCCGGAATTCCTGCCCTGGCCGGGCCTGGCCCTTGGCGTGCATCACTGCGAGCCGGGCGGCAGTGCCGGTGCCGCAGGGGGAGCGGTCGACCCGGCCCGGCGGCATGATGGTGGCGTTGCGGCAGATGTTCCGGCTGGGGTCCACCTCATCGGTGAACATCAGGAAATCGATGCTGTTGAAGGCGGCGGTCTCAGGGTGCTGGACCGGCAGCTGCTCCTGCGCGGCGGCTTTGATGCGGGCACCGAGCGACACCATGTCCTGCGCCATGTCCGGTCCGATGCGGAAGCCCAGTTCCTGCGCGCGGGGCATGACGTAGTAGACGCCGCCAAAGGCTGCATCGACAGTGAGGGTGCCAAGGCCCGCGACCTCCAGCGGCGCGTCCAGATGCTCGGCAAAGGCTGGGAAGAAATCGAGCGTCACCCGCTCGACCCGGCCGTTGCGGCAGTCTGCCACCGCCTTGACCAGCCCGGCGGCGGTATCAAGCACCACGGTGGTCTGCGGCTCCTGCATCTCCAGCATGCCGGTCTCCAGCAGTACGGTGGTGACGCACATGGCGTTGGAGCCGGACATCGCGTGGGTGCCATCCGCCTGCATCGGGATAAAGGCCGCATCCGAACCCGGTGCCGCGGGCGGCAGCAGCAGGTTGGTGGTCATCTGGGCGCAGCCGCGCGGCTCCTTGTTCACAAATTGGCGCAGCGCGTCATTGGCCTGCAGGTACTGCATCTTCTCCAGCGTGCTGGCGCCTGGGATGTCCAGCACCCCGCCGGTCAGCACCCGGCCAACCTCGCCTTCGGCATGGGCGCCGATCACGGTGACTGTCTTGTTCCAGCGCATCGTTTCTCCTTACGTTTTGGCGGAAACTTGCGGAACGCAGCAGTCCAGGAATAGGATGCAACGGACGTTTCCCGGACAGAAAGGCGCGAAAATGGAGTTCTGGACCCCGGAGCGGCCCGACGGGCAGGAACCGGATGTGCGCTTTGCCTTCATCCTGACGCCTGCTTTTACCATCCTGCCCCTGGCTGGTTTTGCCGATGCGGTGCGGCATTCCTCGGACGAGGCGGACCGCAGCCGCCAGATCTTCTGCCACTGGGAGGTGCTGGGACATGATCTGGCACCGGTGCATTCCAGCACCGGCATGGCGATCACCCCCTGGAAGACGTATGCCGAGGCCGGCGCGTACGACTACATTGTTGTGGTCGGCGGGCTGATTGACCAGCTCGAAGGCGTGCATCCGGATACCTATGAGTTCCTGCGGCAGGCGCATGCCAAGGGCACCAAGCTGGTGGGGCTGTGCACCGGCAGTTTTGCGCTGGCGCGGACCGGGCTGCTGAACGGGCGGCGGGCGGCAATCCATGCGCATCACCGGCCGGAATTCATGCGGATGTTCCCGGATGTGGTGCCGGTGGAAAACGAGCTGTACGTCTCCGAGGGCGATATTCTGACCTGCCCGGGCGGCACTGCGGCAATCGACCTGGCGGTGGAAATCCTGATCGAGCACTGCGGCCGGTCGCGCGGCATGAAAGGGCTGACGGCGCTGGTGGTGGACGAGCACCGCTCAGCCCATGAGGTCGGCCGCCTGCCCTACCAGGATCTGGAGGAATGCGGCAACTGGCGGGTTGAACAGGCCATCAGGATCATGCGGCAAAAGCTGCGCGAACCCGACACAACCGAACATCTGGCCGAAATGCTGGGCTCCACCGTCCGCCAGCTGAACCGCGTGTTCCTGCAGCACGCCAAGGCTACGCCGCAGGAGGTCTGGCGCGACATGCGGCTGCAGCATGCGCGCTGGCGTTTGATGAACTCGAAACGCACGATCACCCAGATTTCCTATGAATGCGGGTTCTCCGACAGCAGCCATTTCTCGCGCTGGTTCAAGACCAAGTTCGGCGAGACGCCCAAGCGCTACCGGGAGCAGCGGCTGGCGAAGCAGCGCTAGGGGGCCGGAGTCCGGAGTATATCCAGCAGCTGCGTGCAATCCGGGCCGCTGCTGCCGGTCAGCAGGCCGGCCAGGGCCGCGCGCTGTCCAGCGGTCAGGCGGGCGGCGGTATAATGCTCCATCTTCTCAATCAGCTCCTGGTCGGTCAGCGGCGCATCAAAATTGCCGCGCGCGGCTTTGAACTCCGAGGTGAACCGGCGGCCGTCGCTGAGGGTCAGGGTTACCGAGGCGTAGCGCTCATCCGGGAAGGCGGCGTTGCAGTCCTCGGATTCTTCAAAGTCGACAAGATCCACGAGGCGCCAGA
The DNA here is from genome assembly GCF_000813725.1 of Leisingera sp. ANG-Vp. Lineage (GTDB taxonomy): Bacteria > Pseudomonadota > Alphaproteobacteria > Rhodobacterales > Rhodobacteraceae > Leisingera. The sequence continues at coordinate 89,852 of NZ_JWLD01000023.1, read as the reverse complement.
TTTCCTGTTTATCGTAGGCTTCCGGCAACAGGTGCCCGGGCAGGATTGTTCCGAATTTCAGCGCCAGAGCAACCGCAAGCGGCAGGCTGTACTGGGCGGCGTCCCCGTCCTTGGGGCGGCGGACCGACAATCTGGTGGCTTCGTGAAAGGTGGTCACGGTGATGCGGCTGAGGTCGTCCGTGCGGATGTCCTCAGCGCGGATGAGGGAGAGTGCGGCTTCGACCGGCGGATGGGCCCAGCGGCAGACCGGGTAGGCCTTGAAGTTGCTTTCAAGGATGCGCCAGCGGTGGCCGAGATCGCTCCAGATGCCTGCGACTTCCGGTGCTTCGACAGTCAGGGCAGGGGCCCCGGTAAAGCCGTCTTCGGCCAGGTCGGCGGCGGAGATCCCGGTCAGGGCGCCCCAGCTGCTGCTGTCCTTGACCATGGCCGGATGGTCGATGCAGCGCATCATCGGTGCGCGCGGGCCGTAGTATTCGGCAATGCCAAGCGCCTCGCGGATCTGTTCGGGCGGCAGCGCCCGCAGGCGGCAGGCGATGGCAGCGCAGCCAAGCGCGTTCCAGGCACCTGACGAGTGATAGTCCGGCGCGGTTGCATGCAGGGACAGCGCCGCGCGAAGAGCAATCTCCTCTCCTGCGATCAAGTGGCAGAGGAACGCATCCAGCGTGCAATCACGGCTGCCCAGCTCGGCAATCAGTGCGGGCACCAGCGCCACGCTGGCGTGCCCCTTGCACACCTGATGCCCGTCATGGGCATCAAGCGCGTCGATGCTAGCCGCTCCGGAGAAGGCAAGGCCCACCGGATTGACCGGGCGGCCGTCGAACGGCATCGGCAGGGTGCCGGGATAGCGCCGCGCGGCATGGCCCCGTGCGATCCGGCTGGGGGCCGTTTCAACCCCTGCCGCCCAGACTGTCAATGTGTCCACCAGGCAGCGTTTGGCCATGTGCAGAACGCTGGCCGGAATGTCCCCGGGCTGCAGGCTGTGGATGAAGTCCGGGGCGGTGATGGGCTTTGCCATTATGGAACCTCGAGGATGATCTTGCCGGTATGGCCCTTCTTGCCGAAATTTTCCTGTGCTGTGGCAATGTCCCTGAGCGGGTGCGTTTCTGCAACCAGCGGTTTGATCTCACTGCGTTCGATCCGGCGCACCAGGTTGCCGAAGACTTCGGGTTCCAGAACCGTGCAGCCAAAGAAGCTGAGATCCTTGAGGTAAAGGGTGCGCACATCCAGGCTGACAATCGGCCCGCCAATGGCGCCTGCCACGGCGTAACGCCCGCCGGGGCGCATCACCTCGGGAAGCGAAGGCCACTTGGGCCCTGCGACCAGGTCAATCACAACGTCGACGCTGTTTGCACCGAGCTTTGCCAGCAGATCGTCGTCCCGGCTGAGGATACGCGCGGCGCCAAGCTCCCGCAGTGCATCAGCCTTTGAGGGGCTGGTGACGGCGGCGACGGTTGCACCGCGCGCCCGGGCCAGCTGCACCGCGGCCGAGCCGACCCCGCCTGAGGCGCCGGTGACCAGAACGGTGTCGCCGGCCGACACGCTGGCGCGGGTCAGCATATTCTCGGCGGTGGAATAGGAGCAGGGAAAGGAGGCGAGTTCGGTATCGGTCAGATCGCTGCTGATGCGGTAGGCGTGGCGGCTGGCAACGCAGGTGAACTGGGCAAACCCGCCGTCGCATTCGGAACCGAAGTACCAGGGGGTCTCCAGAACAGTTCCGCCCACCTCGCGGAGGCAGGGCTCGATCAGGACCCGCTCGCCCAGCCTGGCGGGGTCGGCGCCCGGGCCGACGGCGGTGATCTCGCCGCAGACATCGGCGCCCTGGATACGCGGAAACTCCAGCGCCTTGCCTGTCCAGGACGCGTCGCCGGCCTCCCCGTCGCCCTTTGAGTACCAGGCGGTCCGGGTGTTGATGTCGGTGTTGTTCACCGCGGCAGCCCGCACCCGGACCTGCACTTCATTCGGGCCCGGCTTGGGCACGGGCAGGTCCTCTCGGTACTCCAGAACCTCCGGCCCGCCGTGCCCGGTCAGCACCACGCCCGTCATTTTGCTGTTCGGCATCTTTCTTGCCTCCATGTAGAATCACCATTCTACTTGCATTGGTAGAATGAACATTTTACACGGTCAAGCATGACGGATACCGCCACGAAAATTGCCGCCGGCCTGGAACAGGCGTTTGTCGAATACGGTTTTGCCGAACCCGCTGTTGAAGCCTTGCGGGAGGCTGCCGGGGTGAGCATGCGCACGCTTTACAAATATGTTCCGTCGCGCGGGGAGATGGTGCTGAGCGCGCTGGAGCACCGCCATCGCCGTTATCTGGCGCATGTGTTTGATGGCTTGCCGGAGGGCGGACCGGATGCGCTGGACGCGATCCTCAGCCGGATTGCACAGTGGATGGCTCAGGAGGCGCCCCGGGGGTGCCTGTTTCATGCAGCCGTTGCGGCGGCCCCTCAGGATGGCCGCCTGCGGGAACTGCTGAAGCGCCATAAGGGCGAAATAGCGTCCAGGGCTGCCCGCGCCGCCGGCCTGGAAGCCAGGGAGATGGATCTGTCGCTCATCTTTGAAGGGCTGACCCAGAGCTGGCCGCTGCATGGCGAGGAGGCGGTCCGCAGCGCCCGCCGGCTGGCGGACGGCCTCACTCCGGCCTGAAAGCGCGTCTCGGCAGGCGGTTTGCGCAAATGTCCCGATCCTCCCTTGAGCAGACGCAGGGTTTCGCGTCTGATGGCGCCTCATGAAGCATCTGAAAAAGAAACTGCCGCCGCTGACTTCGCTGGTGGCCTTTGAAGCGGCAGCCCGGCTTGGCACTTTCACTGCCGCCGCAGAAGAACTGAATGTCTCGCGCGAGGCGGTGAGCCGCCAAATCCGCACCCTTGAGACGCATCTTGGCGTGACGCTTTTCGAGCGCGACGCCAACCGGGCTGCGATGGGTCCGCTGGGTGAGCAGTTTTTCAGCACGGTGTCCCCCAATCTCTGGGCCATTGCCTCGGTGGCGCAGGAGCTGGCCGGTGAAACCGCAAGTCCGCCTACGGACGCGGCGGACCTGCTGCCGCCGGCTGACAGCGATGATCTGCCAACCCTGCTGATTGTCGATGACTCGCCCCAGAATATTCACCATTTGCATGGCCTGCTGTGCGACAGCTACCGGGTGATTGCGCAGACATCGGGGCAGGATGCGCTGTCTTACCTGTCGGGAGAAACTGCCGATCTGATCCTGCTGGATATCCGCATGCCGGGCATGGACGGTTATGAGACCTGCCGCCAGATCAAGGCAACTGCCAGCCTGGCCGGCATCCCGGTGATCTTCGTGACCAGCCTGGATGATCCCGGCGATGAAACCCGGGGACTGGAGCTGGGCGCCTGCGACTTTATCTCCCGCCCGGTGGTGCCGGCTGTGCTGCGCGCGCGCATCCGCACCCATATCGAGCTGCGCCAATCCAGCGCGGCCCTGGCGGATCTCTTGTCGCGGCGGGCCGACCGGTTGGAGCGGGCCGAAGGCATTCTGGCCCGCCTTGCCGGCGAGATCGATCAGTTCCGGTCGTCTTGAAGGTTTTGGGCGAGCGCCTCCAGCGCCGCTCGGGCTGAAGGAAAGTCTAACCGTTCCAATGCCTTGAGCAGTTCATCACCGGAGCTCTCAGGGGCGTTCACGCTGGCGGCCTGCACGAATTTTTCGGCGGCCCCCAACGCCGCAACATCGTTGCTTTCAATCAGCCGGGTCAATTGGGTGAGCGAGACCGCGGCAGATCCGATGCCGGCAGGCCTTGGCCCCTGGTCCGGCAAGGCCTGCAAAAGCTCTTGCATGACCGGAAGCAAGTCCTTTGCCTGCGCCTGTCCTGCTTCTGCCTGCGCTGCCAAACGGGCCAGCCCTTCTGCTCCGATGGTTCCGGCCGCGCCGCGGATCACATGCAGGAGTTCCGCAATTTCCGTGCTGCTTTGGGTGTTTCCCGGCTGGGACAGGCGCGAGATCCAATCCTCAAGCCGTTTGCGGAACCGCACCAGGTTCTGCTGGTAAAGCGCCTCGTCGCCGCCGGCATAGAACCGGCCCTTGGCGTGGTTGATACCCGGCTGCGGCTGGTTCCCCGGCAGAAGCTGCTGCAATGTCTCCTTCAGCCGCGCCGGGTCAATCGGCTTGGAAAGGAAGCCGGCAAACCCCGCGGCGGTGCAGCGCCGGTGCTCTTCCGATGTGGCGTTGGCCGAGGCCGCGACCACGGGCGGAAGTTGCGTGCCATACTCGGCTTTCAGAACCTGGAACGCCTGGTGGCCATCCATCAGGGGCATGTGCAGATCCATCAGGATCAGGTCCGGCAAGGCCTGGGCGGCCTGCTCGACCGCCTCCAGCCCGTTGCGGGCGGTGCGCACCTGCGCGCCCAAGCCTTCGACCAGAGCCACAAAGACCGACAGGTTGATACGGTCGTCTTCGACCACCAGCACGTCCCGGCCGGCCAGGGCGTCAGGCAGATCCGGCGTTTGATCCCTGCTGTGATCCAGCCCTTTCACGGCCGCCGCGAACTCCTGATGGGTCAGCGGCAGAGCAACAGGTTTGGGCTGCCGGTCCTGGCCGGGAACCGAAACACGGATAAAGCTGTCTTCGATGGCAACTTGAACCACGCTGGGATCCTCAACCACGGTGTATCCTGCGCGTTCGGCCATGATCCGGATTTGCTGCAGCGGTTTTGCCTGCCCCTGGAGGCTCAGCCTGCCGGCCTGTGGCCCGTCCGGGTCCGGCATCCGGCAGGGCAGTTCGACTTCCAGCGTGAAGCAGGACCCGTTTCCCTTGTCGCTTTCGACCTTCAGCTGCCCGCCCATCTGGCCGGCGAGCCGGTGGGCAATTGACAGGCCAAGCCCGGTGCCGCCGTATTCGCGCGTGGTTGAATTGTCGGCTTGCCCAAAGGGTTTGAAGATCTCCTCAAGCTGATCGGGTGAGATACCGATCCCGGTATCCCGAACCCCAAGGGTCAGCAGGGTTCTGCGGCCCGGACGCAGGCTGCAGCCGGCCTCCAGCTGGATTTCGCCCTGGCTCGTGAACTTCACCGCGTTGGAGGCGAAATTCATCATCACCTGCCTGAGGCGCAGCGGGTCGGCGCAGATTTCTCCGGGCAGGTCAGGGGCGTATTGCCAGCCAAGCCGCACCGGCTTGTCCTGCATCAGCGCCCTTGTCTGGGTCATCACCGTGTCCAGGAACCCATCCAGCGGAAACCAGACCTGTTCGAGGTTCAACTCGCCCGCTTCAATTTTGGAAAGATCCAGCACTGAGTCGATGTTCTGCGACAGATGAGCGGCGGCGGCGCGCATGTCGGTCAGGTGGCGGCGGGTCTGGTCGGTGTAGCCGTCACGCTGAAGGATTTCCGACAGGCCGATAATGGCGTTCATCGGGGTTCTGAGCTCATGGCTCATATTGGCGAGGAAGGTGGATTTGGCCTGCGAGGCCTCGACCGCTTCGTTGCGGGCGGTGACCAGCTCGCGGGTGCGCTCGTCAACCAGGCCCTGCAGATTGTCGCGGCTCTCTTCCAGCTCGCCCACGGTGCGGCGGAAGGCGCGGGCGAGGCGCGAGATCTCATCGCGGCGGCTGACGTCGAACAGTTTGCGGTCGCGGCCCTTGAGCTCGAACCGGTGGCCGTCGCGCACCCGCAGGGCGGCGGACTGCAGCCGGGCGATGGGGCGGATCACCGTTTGCTGCATGGCCAGAAAGATGACGGCGGTCACCAGCAGGGTTTGCAGGATGCTGGAGCCCAGTACCACAAAGCCGCGGGCCACCATTTCCGCCTGCACGCCGTGGAAGGAGAAGGTGACGTTCAGGCGGCCGATCTCGGACCCGTCACGGGGGCTGAGGAGCGCATAACGGTGGGTTTCGGCTTCGTTGCCGGGCATGCCCAGGAGGCGGGCGATCAGCGGCGGGCCGGCAGGCGGCGGATCGGCGGCAGACAAGTCGCCCAGGCCGGTGCTCTTGCGCAGCGCATCGGTCAGAAGCGGGTCTTCGATCCAGACTTTGGTGATCACCGGATCGGCCAGCAGACCAGCGAGAATGGCGCCGACGTCCGGCACGTCGACCTCCCAATAGGCGACTTCCGCCCGGGGCAGGGTGGCGCGCACCACCCGGTCGGCGTTCAGCCGCGCGGTCCCGACCCGCTGGCTGCTTTCGAGAACCAGGGTGAAAACGCCGAGGATCAGCCCCGAGAGCACCCCAAGCGCTGCTGCGGCGAGGGCAATCTTGGGGGTGATGCCCATTTTCTGAAAATGCAGCCGCCTCATCGGTTCAGCGCAGAGTGCATGATCTCCTGGATGCGGCCGCTTGCGTGCATTTCATCCAGGGCCTGCTGCAGGCGCCTAGCCTTTGCGGCGCCCTCGGCTGTGCGCGGGAAGGCGGCGTAGCGGCCCAGTTCCACCAGCGGGGTCGGCAGCACCCGCAGCTTGTCCCAGGCGTTCAGCTGCCGGGCGGTATAGGCGAGGGTGGCATGGCCGCCGACAATCACGTCCGAGCGGCCCAAGAGCAGTTTGCGGATGTTGTTGAAATCGTCCTGCGACATCTCGCGCCGGATGGCCGGGTTGCTGTCAAAGCTTTCCTCATAGGTGAAGCCCGCAACCAGGCCGACCACCATCCCGTCCAGTTCCGCAGGCGAGCGGATATCTTGCAGCGGGCTGTCGGCCCGGGTCACGTAGACTGAGCGGGTGGTGCGCAGCGGGCCGGTCAGGTGCCATTTTTCAAAGCGTGCAGTGGTCGGGGTGAGCTGGAACACCCCGTCGAACTTGCCGCCCTCAAAATCCAGAAGCATCCGTTTCCAGGGCACCGGGCGGTGGTCCAGCGTGACGCCGATCAGGGCGGCGGCCTCGTCCATGATCTGGACGTCGATACCGGTGAAAGTGCCATTGTCCATGTAGTTGAAAGGCGCAAAATCCTCCATCGCGCCCATCACCCAGGTTTCGGCAGCCGTGCTTGCGGGCCGCAGGGCGGCCAGCACCGTAACACAGGCCAGCAGGAGGGCGGAGAGTAGCCGGGTCATGGTCCGGGACAGCCTTTCATTCCAGTTGCACCGCAACTCTACGCGCGGCCCTTCCGGTGCGGCAAGGCGCAGGGGACGGCAGAAAAATTACGCTGGCAGCGGAATTTTTTCGTCTCTCACGCAGGCGGCCCCGGCGCTGCTACCCCAATGCGGCCAGCAAACCGGAGACTGCGGCGCCTGTGCGGAGTGCCTCAGACAACCGGTTGGATCAAGCAGACACGGAGGAAAACATGTCGAAAACCACGAAATTCATTGGCGCGGCCATTGCCCTGGCGCTGAGCGGCGGCTCGGCTGCGGCGGCGGAGCAGCAGTTTGTCACCATCGGCACCGGCGGCGTGACCGGGGTCTACTACCCCACCGGCGGCGCAATCTGCCGTCTGGTTAACAAGAACCGCAAGGAACACGGCATCCGCTGCTCGGTCGAGTCGACCGGCGGCTCGGTCTACAACGCACGCACCATCCGCTCCGGCGAGCTGGACTTTGGCGTGATCCAGTCCGACGTGCAGGTGAAATCGATCAACGGCACCGATCAGTTTGCCGAAGACGGCCCTTACGCCGGCCTGCGCTCGCTGTTCTCGGTGCATCCGGAGCCGATGCATGTGATGGCGCGTGCCGATGCCGGGATTGCCTCCACCGCCGATCTGAAGGGCAAGAAGGTCAACATCGCCAACCCCGGCTCGGGCACCCGCGTTCTGGCCGAAACCCTGATGAAATACGAAGGCCTGTCGGTTGACGATTTCACCCTGGCGGCGGAGCTGAAGTCCTCCGAACAGGCGGCGGCGCTGTGCGACGGCAAGATCGACGCGACTATCTGGGCCGCGGGCCTGCCGAACGGTTCGAGCCAGGAAGCGACCTCGACCTGCGATGTGAAGATCATCCCGCTGGCCGGTGCCGGCATCGAGAAGCTCTTGAACGAGAACACCGCCTATGCCGCGGCCACCATTCCCGGCGGCATGTATCCGGGCAACCCCGATGACCTGCCGTCCTGGGGCCCCAAGGCCACCATCGTGACCTCGGCTGAAGCCTCGGACGAGGTGGTCTATGAGGTGGTGAAGGCGATCTTCGAGAACTTCGATGCCTTCAAAAAGCTGCACCCGGCGTTTGCCAATCTGAATGAGTCCGAAATGGTCTCTGACGGGCTGACCGCGGAAATCCACCCGGGCGCTCTGAAGTACTACCAGGAGCGCGGCTGGAAGTAACGCCTGCGCCTTTGACTGCCCCCGCCCTGGATGCGGGGGCAGTTCGTTTCACCCCGGAAGACAACGAAGAGGGAGAGACCCGCCGTGACCGATGCAGCAACCCCGTCAAAGACATCGCCCCAGACCAGTGACGCTGGACTGGAGGACATTGTGGCCGAAGCCGATACCGGAGCGCGCGCGCCGAAGGGCCGGTTTTCCGCCAATATGCTGTGGTCGGTGCCGCTGGTGTGGTCCATCTACCAGCTGTGGATTGCCTCGCCGCTGCCGTTCATTCTGGGGGTTGGTGTCTGGAACGACACCCAGACCCGTGCCATCCACCTGGGGTTTGCAGTGTTTCTGGCCTTTGTGGCCTTTCCCGCCTTCCGTTCCAGCCCGCGGGACCGGATCCCGGCGCTGACCTGGCTGCTGGCCATTGCCGGTGCCATCAGTGCCTCGTACCTGGCGTGGGATTACGCCGGGGTGTCGTCGCGCACAGGTATTCCAAGCACGACGGATCTGGTGATGGCCGGCATCGGCATCCTGCTGCTGATGGAAGCCGCGCGCCGGTCGCTGGGCTTTCCGCTGATGGGAGTGGCGATCTTCTTTCTGGCCTATGTGTTCTTCGGCTCCTGGGACGGGCTGCCGGAGATGGTGCAGTGGAAGGGGGCCTCGTTCAACAAGGCGATGAGCCACCTGATGCTGACCACCGAAGGGGTGTTTGGTGTCGCACTTGGCGTGTCGTCGGGGTTTGTGTTCCTGTTTGTGCTGTTTGGCGCGCTGCTGAACCAGGCAGGGGCTGGCAATTACTTTCTGCAGCTGGCGTTCTCTGCCCTGGGCCACTTGCGCGGCGGGCCGGCCAAGGCGGCGGTGATCGCCTCGGCCGCGACGGGGCTGATTTCGGGATCTGCAATTGCCAATGTGGTGACCACCGGCACCTTCACCATTCCGCTGATGAAGCGGGTGGGGTTCAGCCCGGCCAAGGCGGGCGCGGTTGAAGTGTCTTCCTCCATCAACGGTGTGCTGACGCCGCCGGTGATGGGCGCGGTGGCCTTTCTGATGACCGAATACGTCGGCATCTCTTATGTGGAGGTGGTGAAAACCGCCATCGTGCCGGCCGCAATCTCTTACATGGCGCTGGTCTATATCGTGCATCTGGAAGCGCTGAAGATGGGCATGACCGGCACCTCGCGGATGCATCCGGTGAAGTTCATGCTGGGCGCGATTTTCATCATCGCCTCCTCGATCGTGATCGGCGGCGGCACGCTGTGGCTGACCGGGCTGCTGGTGGATCTGACCGAAGGGCTGATCGGGCCGGTCTCAACCCCGGTGCTGGTGGCGGTGCTGCTGGCGGCCTATGTCGCCGCGGTGCGCTATGCCGCGGCGCGGCCGGATCTGGAGACCAGCATCGACTCGATGCTGCATCTGCCGCCGGCGCGGGTGATCCTGAAGACCGGGCTGCATTACCTGCTGCCGATCTTCCTGCTAATGTATCTGTTGATGATCGAGCGGAAGTCGCCGGGTCTGTCGGCCTTCTGGTCCTCGGTCTTTATGCTGATGATCCTGCTGACGCAGGATCCGCTCAAGGCGTTCTTCCGCGGCACCGGCAGCCTGCGCGCGGCCTTTGATCATGGGTTTGCCCAGACGCTGGAAGGCATGATCACCGGTGCGCGCAATATGGTGGGGCTGGCCGCCGCAATGGGGCTGGCGGGCATCATCGTCGGCGCCGTGACGCTGACCGGGATCGGCCAGGTGATGGCGGAGTTTGTCGAGTTCCTGTCGGGCGGCAATCTGCTGGCGATGCTGTTCTTCGTCGCTCTGATTTCGATTGTGCTGGGGATGGGCCTGCCGACCACAGCCAACTACATTGTTGTGTCCTCGCTGATGGCCGGGGTTGTGGTTGAGCTGGGGGCACAGAACGGGCTGATCGTGCCGCTGGTGGCGGTGCATATGTTCTGCTTCTACTTTGGGATTATGGCTGATGTGACACCGCCGGTGGGGCTGGCCTCCTTTGCTGCCGCCGCGATTTCCAAAGGCGATCCGCTGAAGACCGGGTTCCAGGCGTTCTTTTATTCGATCCGCACCGCGCTGCTGCCGTTCCTGTTCATCTTCAACACCGATCTCTTGCTGATCGACGTGGGGCCGGTGCAGGCGGTGGTCGTCTTCGTCACCGCGCTGATTGCCATGCTGCTGTTTGCGGCGGGCACCATGGGTTATTTCCAGACCCGGTCCAAGCTGTGGGAAAGCGCGGCGCTGATCCTTTGTGCTTTCATCCTGTTCCGGCCGGACTTTTTCCTGAACCAGGTGGCGGATGAGTTTGAGATCCGCCCGGCCGCGGAGATCTATGCGCTTGCCGAAGGCGCACCGGACAACGCCAGCCTGCGGGTGCGGCTGGCAGGCGAAAGCCTGGAGGGCGACATGGTCGATGCGCGTTACCTGCTGCCGCTTGGCGCTGCGGGGGAGGGCGGGGAGGCCCGTTTGGCCAATGGCGCCGGGATCGAATTCCGTGCCGAGGAAGGCAGGTATCTTGTTGAGAACCTGACCTTTGGCGGGCCGGCCGAGCAGCTGAAGATCGACTTCGACTGGGAGGTTGTGGAGATCGAGGTTGAGGCGGACCGTCCGCCGCAGGAAATCTTCTACTTCCCGGCGCTGCTGTTGCTGGGTGGCATTTATGTGCTGCAACGCCGCCGCAAAATGAAGTCCGAACCGCAGGAGGCTGTGTAGGCTCCTGCTCGCACAGCCTTTGCTTGCGGGCGGTTACTTGCCTGGCTTGCCTGTGCGGCGCGGGCGGCGCATGCATCGCTGGACCGGGGGAGCCTTGATCGCGGCGGTTGCTCCGCACGTGGCAGGCCTGTGGATCACCAGCCCGCCAGATGTGGCCGATGCGCTTATGGCTGCATTCCGCGCGCGTTTCCGTCAGAGACTGCGCATCCGGTGCCGCGGTCATACTGCGGTTCCTGAAGCAAGGCCGGGCGATACCTTTGCCCTGTGGACCAAGGTGATCACACCACAGGGGCCGGATCTTCCCCAATGGAGCTGAAAGTCACGGGACGCGGCTTCTATGGCGCCCCCCGTGAACATACGCATTAAATGCGTTCTGCAGCGGTCCACAGAATATTGATGCAGGTGTGATTGGCCGCACAGCGTGTTTGAGCCTAGCCTCCTCGAACCTAGCCGCGTCTGCGCCGGGGCAATCTGACCACCGTTCCGGCTGTCACTGCCGCAGCCAGTAAGCATATTGAAACAGCATTCACACGAGAGGCCATCCCATGCCTACCGCAACCGGCTTTCCTTCCCGCGGTTTCTTGCTTGCGTCCTTCGTTGCGCTCTCTCTTTCCTGGTCTGCCGTTCCAAGCGCGCAGGAAGCGCGAGTCCTGCCGGACTATGTGATCGACGCTTTTGGCGCCCCGCCCGCAACTCCGGCAGGGCCGCTTTCCGGCAGCCTGCGTTCCGCCGTTCAGGTGGCCTTTGTTGACAGCCTCAAGCAGAAAGCCTGGGGGCCGGATCAAAACCTGGCGCTGGAGGAAATCACCGCGTCCGGCGACCCGCGGCTGGTCTGGATCATCAGTGATCTGCTCCGTTTCGTCTCTGAGCCCGGCATCAACGCGGCTCTGACCAGATCAGCTTCCAGCCTGCTGGACAAGAAACTGCCCAGACGCAATAGCTGGGGCGCCATCACCGACCACCTTATTGCATGGGACATTCCGGCGCCTCCAGACTACCTGTCCGTGAAACGCGCCATATTCACCAGCGTCATTCCCGGCTGGGACAGGATCTTTGCAGAGGGCGGGATCGACTGGCGGCTTGTCTCCTGGGGCGGCGTGATGATCGATGACCGCGCTTACGGCACTACAGACAGCACCTGCAATTGCATTCCCGCCGCTGACAATCCCGAGGTGAGCAGTGCTGAAGAAGCCATTTGGCTGAAAGACAGCGACATCGTCTTTGGAGTTGAGGTGAACGGTGAATACCGCGCCTATCCGCGGCGCATCATGGAAGTGCGCGAAATGGTGAACGACACCCTTGGCGGCCGGGATCTGGGCATTCCCTACTGCACGTTGTGCGGTTCAGCCCAGGCCTATTTCACGGATCAGCTGCCTGCGGGGATTGAGCGTCCGGTCCTGCGCACCTCGGGCCTGCTGATCCGATCCAACAAGGTCATGTATGACGTCAATACGTACTCAGTGTTCGATACATTTCTGGGCAAGGCCGTAACCGGCCCGCTGGCGAAGAGGAACCTGCAGCTGAAACAGGCCTCCGTCGTAACGACGGACTGGGGAACCTGGAAACGGGCACATCCCGAAACAACGGTGCTTGTGGAGGCGCTGGCGCTTGGCCGCAACTTTGACTTCCGGAACGGCCGGGACGCCAATGGCCCGATTTTCCCGGTCGGAGACGTCGACCCGCGCCTGCCGGTTCATGAAGATGTCATTGGCGTTGTGACGGCCTCAGGCAAACCTGTAGCCTTCCAGCGCAGCAAGGCGATAGCCGCACTGAAGCGCGGCAGCAGGATTTCCTATGAAAACGTCCGCCTGCAGCTTGAGGCCGGCGGCGTGAAGGCTGTTGATGCGAACGGTTCCGACCTGGGAAGCCATCAGGCATTCTGGTTTGCCTGGTCGCAGTTCCACCCTCAAACCGCCCTTTGGCCCAACTAAGGCGGCCCCAGGCAAACAGTCCTCGGATGCGCTGCGGTATCGCAGTATCAACAGGTCAGTATGCTTTGCGGCCCATTACGGACCTTCGATCTACCTTCACGTTGCTGCAGGCGCAGCCCGCTTCCCGGTGATTCACCGCGCGACCAAAATCTGGAGATGACCGAACTCACCGTCTGCGGGACCTTGCTGGCATTCGCTGCAAGTGCAGACTGGCCGCACTGAGTGTCCGCTTTGCGCAGGGAGTGCCCTTTGCAAACTCGGCCGTTAGATGCAGCCAGCCGAGATTTTATGCCGCGGCGCGGCCCGCCGTTCCTGCCGTTCGCTGCGGCTGCGATGATCTGGAGCCGGTGAATTTACACAGTGCGGGGCGACTATGCCTTTCGATGCATTTGCACGAATGTCCGCTGCTGGAATGGCGTATTGATCATCGCTCTGAAACACGCACAGGCAGCTTGCTCGACGCCTTCATTTCCTTAAGTGAAAGGTTTGAGCGAATGCTGGTCACACCAGGCAGGCGCCGCAAGGTGCTGTCAACAAAGGCGCTGTAGTCGTCCAGATCGCGAGCGACCACGATAAGTAAGAAATCGTCCTCCCCCGTGGTGTTATGGCAGGCGAGGATATTGGGCGTAACTTCGATAATGCGTTGGAATTCGGCTGTGGCAGTTTGATCGTGCTCTGAGCAACTCAGTTGAACGAAGGCCATGACGCCGAGCCCCAGCATTCGGCGATTGAGCTGGGCTTGGTAACCCTCGATGATGCCCATCTCTTCCAGTTTCTTCAGCCGCCGCCAACACGGCGTTTCGCTCATGTTGAGGTGCTCAGCTAGCTTGGCGTTGGTCATGCGCCCGTCGCTTTGAAGTAGTTCAAGAATCTGTGCGTTGACTGTGTCGATGCTGGGCAAGGTAAGAATGTCCTCAGTAATTCCAAGTGATGAGGTCTTTCTGCTCTAAGTAGTTCTAAAATGAGGCAGAATAGCAAGCTAATTTCGCCAGTGTTTGATAGCTTCCACTCAACCAGCCGATACAATCGAAAGACCCTGCCATGAAAGCTGTCCTGTTCGAGAAATTCCAAGAAGCCCCCAAGGTCGTGCGCGTAGCAGACCCGTCACCGGAACCGCACGGTGTCGTGCTTAAGGTCGAAGCCACCGGTGTGTGTCGCAGTGACTGGCACGGTTGGATGGGTCACGACAGTGACATAGAGCTTCCGCACATCCCCGGCCACGAACTGGCCGGTGTGGTCGAGGCGGTTGGCAAGGACGTGAAGAACTGGAACGTGGGCGACCGGGTCACAGTGCCGTTCGTCTGCGGTTGCGGGTCGTGCAGCGAATGTCATGCTGGTCAACAGCAAGTGTGTCTGCATCAGGAGCAGCCGGGCTTCACCCATTGGGGCAGCTTTGCAGAATACGTGCCGATCCATCAGGCTGACCTGAACTTGGTCGCTTTGCCTGCGGCAATGGATTTCGCCACTGCCGCCAGCCTGGGATGCCGGTTTGCCACGTCGTTCCGTGCGGTGATTGACCAAGGCAAGGTCTGTGCAGGACAGTGGGTTGCCGTGCATGGCTGCGGTGGCGTCGGTCTCTCTGCGGTGATGATTGCCAGTGCGGCGGGGGCGAATGTAATCGGCGTTGATCTGGACCCGGAAAAACTGGCGCTGGCCAAGGATCTCGGTGCGGTCGCGGCAATTGATGGCAAGGGCGACGTGGTCGACGCGATCGCAGAAATCACTAAAGGCGGTGCGCATGTCTCGCTCGATGCGCTTGGGCATCCGGCGACGATGACGAATTCGATCCTTTGCCTGCGCCCGCGTGGCAAGCATGTTCAGGTGGGCCTGATGCTGGGCGATCACGCGGCCCCCGCCGTGCCAATGCCTAAAATTGTGGGCCAAGAAATCGAGTTGCTCGGCTCTCACGGGATGCAAGCGCATCGGTATGGTGCGATGCTCGATATGGTCGAGAGCGGCAAACTAGACCCGGCCCGGCTGGTTGGCGACAAGATCAGCATCGGCGCGGCACCCGAGGCGCTCATGAACATGGACAAGTTCCAGTCCGTCGGCGCGACCGTCATCACGAGCTTCTGAGCTATAGACAAGACTGCATTCATCGGCGGTGGCAACATGGCGGCAGCCATCATTGGGAGCCAGATTGCAAGCAGGTGGGAGCCATCGCGGATCACGGTTGTCGATCCGAACGCCGAACAGCGGGTCCGGTTGGCAACTGAGCATGGTGTTCACAGGACAGACGATATGGCCAACCCCACGGCCGCAGACATCATCGTTCTGGAAATCAAACCTCAGGTCTTTACCGCTGTGGCCAAGCAGATGGATGCAGACCTGTCTGGCAAACTGATCCTCAGCATTGCCGCCTTCCGTCCCCCTTCCTTTGGAAAGGCAGTGGCCCAGGTGCAAGTGGCAAAGACACCCGCAAACGCCTGGGAAAAGAGTATTCCTTTGATTTAATGCAGTAGAAGGTTTTAGCACGGCCCCACTGAATGTCTGTTTATTCATTGCCTGCATTTTTGTGCTGCCCGTGCTGCGAACAACGGTTTTCCGCCCAACCGTCATGAGCGATCCAGGCAAAGACCACAGCAATAGGCGGTCTGCAGCCTTCGCTGCATCTTTGAAGAATGGCTGGATCCGGACAATCCAGAAGCCGGTAGAGAGACTATTGTGACAAGCGATGCTCATTGCACAAACGCCCGGTTCCGGCTTTGGTAAGGAAAGTCATCGCCAGGGAACAGACGACAGATGCGCGGTCAATGCGTCCAAAGTTTCCTGGACACGGGCGCTTCTGAGCGTTCTGGGGTTCAGTATTGCAACAATGTCGGCGTCCGGCAGGGCATAAGATTCTAAAACACGGTCAAGCCGGCCATCGGCAAGCTCTGCCGCCACATTCCATTCAGAGCGCTGGACAATCCCCATTCCAGCAACAGCCCAGGATTTGATCACCTCGCCATCATTGCTGGCAAAGGCGGGGCGAATACGGAGCGAATGGTGCTCACCGCATGCGCCAGTAACGCTCCACATGGTGACATCAGCCTGATCTTCGCGGATCACGCCGCAGGAATGGCTGTGCAAATCGCCGGGGTGCTTTGGCACGCCGTTGTGCGCAAGGTAAGCCGGCGAGGCACAGAGAAAACGCCGGTTCGAGGCAAGCTTCTTCTGGGTCAGGCTGGAATCAGCCAATTGCCCGATATGGACGATGATGTCCCAGTTGTCGGCTCTCGCTGCACCATAGGGGTCGTCGGACAGAACCAGGTCCGGTGTTATTTCCGGGAAGCTGCTTGTCAGGCTGACGACGGCGGGTGCGACATGTATTCGGCCAAAGCCGAGCGGGGCGATAATGCGCAACGGACCGCTGACCTGATGCCGGTGTGCAAGCATGTCTTCATTCAGCACGGCGAGGCGGTGAAGGATCTCGTCTGACCGGCGCAGCAGTGCTTCGCCTTCGGCGGTCAGAACCAGCCGGCCCCGGCCGCGCTCGATCAGCCGCAGCCCAAGCCGCCCTTCGATTTGCGCCAGCCGCTGGGACACCGCCGGCGCGCTGACATTCAGCGCTCTTGCGGCAGCAGCCAGAGAGGGCTCTGTTGTGAGAGCGGCAAAGAACCGGAGATCAGCGGATTCAAGCATTAAGTTCAACTTAATGAGTTTTGAAGATCTTGTTAATATCAATCAGGTGCCTGCTGATCCAGACTGCTTGCGAAGAAGAGCCAGCCGAATAGGATTGCCATGACGACCGCGGACCCGCGCCTTGACGCCCTGCAAACTCCGGCCCTGATCCTCGACGAATACCGGATGACCCGTAATATCCGCCGTCTTGCCAGCCATATCGCTTCGAAAGGGAGCAGCCTGCGCCCCCACCTGAAGACGGTGAAGTCCACTGACATCGCACGTCGGCTGCTCACGGATGGGACCGGCCCTGCAACCGTCTCAACCCTGACCGAGGCTGAGGTGTTTGCAGAAATGGGAGTGAAGGACATCATTTACGCTGTTGGCATCACGCCGCAGAAGCTGGAACGTGTCGCTGCCATTCGGGCCAAAGGATGCGATCTGACGGTCTTGCTTGACAGTGCTGAGCAGGCGCAGGCCGTTGCCGGCTTCTCGCAGCGTTCTGGGCAGGCGATCCCCGCGCTGATCGAGCTGGACTGCGATGGGCACCGCAGCGGGGTGGCCCCCGGCGATCCCGTCCTGATCGGGATCGGGCGTATCCTGCACGAAGGTGCTGCCGAACTGCGCGGGGTGCTGACCCATGCCGGGGAAAGCTACGAGGTTGCCGGGGAAGATGCCCATGCCTGGCTTGCCGAACTGGAACGGCAGGCTGCAGTTGGATCGGCGAACATGCTTCGGGACGCCGGTTTGCCCTGCCCGGTGGTCAGCATCGGCTCAACACCCACCGCGCATGCGGTTGAAGACCTTGATGGCGTAACGGAGGTGCGCGCCGGCGTCTACGCCTTCTTCGATCTGGTGCAGGCCGGGATCGGAGTATGCGGCATTGACGATATCGCCCTGTCGGTTCTGACCACAGTCATCGGGCACCAGCGTGACAAGGGCTGGGTCATTACGGATGCGGGCTGGATGGCGATGTCGCGGGACCGCGGAACGGCCGGGCAAGCCGTCGACCAGGGGTATGGCGCGGTCTGCGATGAAGTTGGCCAGCCGATTGAGGACCTGATTGTGATCAAAACGAACCAAGAGCACGGGATCATCGCCCGCCGCCCGGGAAACGACGCACCGTTGCCTGACTTGCCAGTGGGATCGCGGCTGCGCATTCTGCCAAACCATGCCTGCGCCCCCGCGGCGCAATTCCAGGCCTACAACGTACTCCCGCCGGTCCCCGGCGCCCCGCTCAGGACATGGCCCCGGTTCGGTGGATGGTAGGAGAGACCAATGAAATATGTGCCTGAAGAAGTATCTGCAAAACTTGCGTCCCACGAAATGGCTTATGACGCGGTCAAGGCCGCTTTGATCGCGGCCAGCCAAGGGGCGGCAGTCTTTCCGGTGGTGCTGGGGCACGGCAGCGACCCGTCCAATACCTATGCGGTGAAATCCTCAGCCGTTGGTGATCTTGCCGGGCTCAAAGTCGGCTCATACTGGCCGGGCAATGACGCCCAGGGAATGCCGCGGCACAATTCGATTATCATGCTGTTCGACCAAAGCTGCGGGCGTATCGGTGCGGCCGTGGAGGCAGGCAGGCTCAACGCATACCGCACAGCCGCCGCGGATGCAGTGGCCGCGGATGCGCTGGCGCGCCCGGATGCCGGCACGCTTGCTGTATTCGGCGCAGGCCATCAGGCAGAGTTCGAGGTGCGGGCACTTGCCAGAATTCGGGACCTGAACAGGGTGCTGGTGGTCACGCGCAACGCGGCAAAGGGGGAAGCCTTTGTGGCGGCATTGCAGGACGACGGTATTCCGGCAGAACTTGCCGAAGCCGAACCTGCCTGCCGCAGCGCGGACATCATCGTCGCCGTGACCCCCTCCACCGCGCCGCTTTTCGACGCCGGCTGGGTGCGGCCAGGAACGCACGTGGCTTCGATGGGCTCGGACTCCACCGGGAAACAGGAGCTGCCGGCGGCGCTCTTCGACCGTGCAAAGCTGTTTTGCGACCTTCCCGCCCAGTCTCGCATAATTGGCGAATTTCAGCATGCAAAGGAAGGCATGGAACTCACCGCAATTGGCGCGGTGCTGGCAGGAAAGGCTGCGGGAAGAGAGAATGCGGAGGAGATCACGGTATTCGACAGTTCCGGCCTGTCCGTACAGGACTTGTTTGTGGCCCGGGCTGTTCTAGAGCTTGCCGAAACGTGAAGAGCGAAGGCTTGGCATCTGATCAAAGGCTGATGCGGGCTTTGAGCTGTATCGCGGAGACGCAGTGAACTGAACGAATGCTGTCGCAGGCACGGATAATCGCTCGCCGCCAAAGACGGGCATGATTTCAGAACTTACGTTGCCTAAAGCGGACCTTTGACTGAATGAGGGATAGGTTAAATTTCAGGACAAGGTGCCTTTCTTTGCAGCTGGGGTTTCAGTCCGGTTTGGCGGGTTCTATCAAGCGGACGCATTTGAGTTCCCGCTCAAGACTCGGGGAACCCAAAGCGGATATTGGTGGACTTCCCGAGACATTTACCCCTAGAAAAAGTGATGAAGCGGCGCCCTATCGATATCGTCTCACTTGACGCTTTGCGGGTCTTTGAATGCGCCGCCCGGTTAATGAGTTTTTCCGCGGCGGCACAGGAGCTATCGGTCACGCAAGCCGCTGTCAGCCGGCGTATCAAGCAACTCGAGCACGTTTTGGGCTTTGACTTGTTTCATCGCAACGGGCGCCAGCTGTCATTGACCATCAAGGGCCAGCGGTTGTTTCTGCGAACACAGGCCTCGCTTGAGTTCCTCGGCGTGGAGCTGGACGACCTTACTGCTCAAAAGGCGACCTCAACTGTGCTGGTCGCCGCATCTGCTGCGGTTTCTCACTTGTGGCTGTCGTCGCGGCTGCGCCGCTTCAATGATCGCTATCCGGAAATTTCGGTTCGCCTGATTGTCTCCGACAATCTCAGCGAGCTTGCTCAGGCGGATAGTCAGCTGGCCCTCATACATTCAAGGGGAATGCATCCTAATTGGGCCCTTACCCACTTGTTTTCCGAACAATTGGTTCCTGTTGCAGCGCCCGCCTACTTGAAAACAATTGGGTACGGCAGAGACCCGTTGGATCTGCAGCCCAAGGACCTGGGTGAACTGGCTTTGTACGACTATCACCGCGCGGGCGTGCAAACGTTAACCCTGGGCGACTGGTTTGAAGAAAAAGCACCAGGTGTTCCCCGGAGCGCCCCCAGAGTTGTCTTCCCGACCTATATGATGGCAGTGGAGGCAGCTCTGCGCGGAGAAGGCATTGTCTTAGGCAGCCGCGCTTTGATCAAACCCTATCTGGAGAGCCGGGAATTGGTGGAGCTTACCCGCGACGTTATGAAGACTGGCTTCGGATATTACCTGGGCGTGCCCCGCCGGACCTCGGTGAGCGAAGCAGAAGAAACCCTTGCGAACTTCTTGCTGTCGGAGCGGCTCATATAACTTTTTGTGCAGGCAAACCCTGAGAATTTCTGAGATTTGGAACAGCTCTGCGGGGTGCTATGCCTGCCGTATGCTGACGATCAAACATCCAGAACCTTATGAAATCATCCCGCTCCAAGGCGGGCGGTTCCGGATGGGGGCCAAGCGCAGTTGCCAGAAGGACGATGGCGAGGAACCCATTCGCGCGATTACGGTGTCTGGCTTCAGAATGACGGCTTGCGCGATCACAAACCGTCAGTTCGAACGCTTCGCAGATGAAACTGGATATGTGACAACCGCCGAAGAATTTGGCTGGTCCTTTGTATTTGACCCGCAGAACGCAAGCCTGGACGTTCCAGGATCCTGGTGGCGCAAAACAAATGAGGCCAGCTGGCGCGCGCCCGCCGGAGCCGGGTCTGACCTGACAGGTCTCGAAGACCATCCTGTGGTGCATGTGTCCTGGCACGATGCCAAGGCGTTCGCGGATTGGGCCGGCGGCCGCCTGCCAACCGAGGCGGAATGGGAATTTGCGGGCCGGGGCGGGCTGGATCAGAAGCGCTACCCCTGGGGGGATGCCTCTCCGGTGGAAAAATTCCGCTGCAACATCTGGCGCGGCAAGTTTCCTCGCGAAAACACCTCCGCAGACGGGTTTGCTGCGACCTGCCCGGTCACTGCGTTCAAGCCCAACCGGTTCGGGTTCTACAACATGGTGGGAAATACTTGGGAATGGACGGCCGACTGGTTCAGCCGCGACTTCCACGTCCTGAGCGGCATCTCAAACGACCCTCAAGGCCCCCCGTTTGGCGAGGGCAAAGTGCTGAAGGGCGGCTCTCACCTGTGCCACAAATCTTACTGTGCCCGCTACCGGCTGTCTGCCCGCAGCGCCTCAGCCCCTGACATGACAACCGGACACATCGGTTTCCGGGTTGCATTCGAGCCAAAGGAGACCACCCCATGAAAGCCATCGTTGTCATGTTCGACACGCTCAGCAGGCACTTTCTCCCAAGCTACGGCAATGACTGGGTGCATGCCCCTAATTTCAAACGCCTGTCTGACCGGGCAGTGACGTTCGACACCTCTTATGTCTGTTCCATGCCCTGCATGCCCGCCCGCCGGGACTGGCACACCGGACGCCCCAACTTTCTCCACCGCAGCTGGGGACCGCTGGAACCCTTCGATGACAGCATGCCCAAAATGCTGAGCGACGCCGGTGTTCACACCCATCTGACCACCGATCACAACCACTATTTCGAAGACGGCGGGCTGAACTACCACACCCATTACACCACCTGGCAGTACTGGCGCGGTCAGGAGGGCGACCCTTGGATCGGTGATCTGAACGAGCCCGAAATCCCCAAAGGGGCCTTTGGCAAAAACGGGATCTATTCAGAGCCTGAGGTGTTTGAGGCCTACCGCAAGGTCTTCCCTGAGGAAAGCGACAAGGCAATGGACCGGCTACGCTATCTGACCCGCCAGGACTGGGTCAACCGCGGCTTTATGAATGTCGAGGAAAACCAGCCGCAGGCGCGGACCTTCAAGGCGGGGCTCGACTTCATTGAACGGAACGCAGCGCAGGACAACTGGATGCTGCATATCGAAACCTTCGATCCGCATGAGCCCTTCTATACGCTCGACCGCTACAAGGAGCTGTATAAGGAGCATTACGACAATTACGACGGCCCGTTCTTTGACTGGCCGATGTATGCGCGCACAACGGATCATCCCGAAGAGAACAAGCATCTCCGTGTCGAATACGCTGCCCTTGTCAGCATGTGCGACGAGTATCTGGGCAAAGTCATGGACATGATGGACGACAAAGGGCTGTGGGACGACACCATGCTGATCGTCTGGACCGACCATGGCTTCCTGCTGGGCGAGCACGACTGGTGGGGCAAGATGTCGATGCCGATGTATCAGGAAATTGCCCACACGCCGTTCTTCATCTGGGATCCGCGCGTCAAGGCTGCGGGCGAACGGCGCCAGGCGCTGGTGCAGCCCTCGATCGATCTTGCGCCTACCCTGCTGAACTTCTTTGGGCAGCAGCCGACCAAGGACATGATCGGCAAGGATCTGGCCGGGGTGATCAAAAATGATACCCCGGTCCGGGACGCCGCGATTTTCGGCATGCATGGGGCTCACGTGAACATCACAGACGGCCGCTATGTTTATATGCGGGCACCGCAAAACGCGGACAACAAGCCGCTCTATCAATACACCCTGATGCCCACGCATATGCGCGCCCATTTCGCAGTTGAGGATTTCGCCGATCTGCAGACTGCCGAACCCTTTTCATTTCAGAAGGGGGCGAAAACGATGAAGATCGAAAATGTCACCTGGGTGGCACGCGACAAGCAATTCGACACGATGCTTTGGGATACTGAGAGCGATCCGGCACAGGCCCGCCCCCTGGCCGACACGGATACCGAGGAGCGTCTCAAAACCCGGATGATTACTCTGATGAAAGAGGCAGACAGTCCCGAGGAGCAATTTGAACGGTTGCGACTGAAGGCAATGTGAAATCGCTTGTATCAGCTAAGCTTGAACCGATGGGACGGCCTATGATCGGAAGATTGCCCTGAGGCTTTGGGAAGTAAGGCTCCATCTGCGCATCGCTCAGCCTAATGAGATCAGCCATGCCACCGCTCGATTCTCGACCGGAGAGTCAGGACGATCAACCGAAATCATTGGGGCCTGCCCCTAAGCCGGGAGTGCTTTGGCAACATGCGGCAGCGCTAATTCACAGAGCGAGGCCTATGTCGGCTTTTTCTCAAAACAGCATGTAAATCGAGGCCGCAGCGAATGACCGGTTTCCGCTCCAAGCTGACGCATTCGAACCGAAAATAGGAAAGCCAGCGCCAAAATCAAAACTGCCTGGAAACGAGTGCTGAACTGAAAGAGGGCTCGTTATGCAAGGCGTCCACCAAGCAGCAGTCCGCAGCCGCGAGGCTGCGGAGTCTAGTTGGTCAGACCGGGACGATGACGCCGGGAAGATCGTTCACAAGCATCGTGTCATTCGGCTGGAAATGGATGACTGACCGGATCGACTTACCCGTGTGCAGCAGGTCAAAGGCAGTGTTGATCTGGCCGTGCGTCATATTGTGGGTGATATAGGGGTCGACGTCGAAGTCGCCGCGCAGCCATTCATCCACCATGCCTGGCAGTTCGCTGCGGCCCAGCACGCCGCCGAAAGCGGAGCCGCGCCAGACACGGCCGGTGACCAGCTGGAAAGGACGCGTGGCAATTTCCTCACCTGCGCCAGCCACGCCGATCACCGTGCATTCGCCCCAGCCCTTATGGCAGCACTCTAGTGCCGCGCGCATCACATCGACGTTGCCAATGCATTCAAAGGAATAGTCGACGCCGCCATTGGTCATCTCGACAATGACATCCTGGATCGGCTGCGGGAAATCAGCGGGGTTGATGCACTCGGTCGCGCCAAGATTTTGGGCAAGCGGGAACTTGTTCGGGTTGGTGTCGATGCCGATGATACGGCTCGCGCCAACCATTTTGGCGCCTTGGATCGCGGCCATGCCCACCGCGCCGAGGCCAAAGATCGCCACGGTCGAACCCGGCTCGACCTTTGCCGTATTGCGCACAGCGCCGATGCCGGTGGGGACGGCACAGCCCATGACGCTCGCCTTGGACAGCGGCGCTTCCTTCGAGATTTTAGCTACCGCGATCTCGGGCAGGACGGTGTATTCGCTGAAGGTCGACGTGCCCATGTAGTGATGGATCATCTTGCCTTTGTAAGAGAACCGCGAGGTTCCGTCGGGCATCAGCCCCTGGCCCTGGGTCTTGCGGATCGTCTGGCAGAGGTTGGTCTTGCCGGACATAATAAACGGACAGTCGGGATCCTCGGGAGTGTAGAGAGGGATCACATGGTCGCCAGGCACCACGGAAGTCACGCCGCGGCCGACTTCCTCGACGACACCCACGCCTTCATGGCCTAGAACCGCGGGAAACAGCCCCTCGGGATCGCGGCCCGACAAGGTGAACATATCGGTGTGGCACAGGCTGGTAGTCACGATGCGAACCAGGACTTCCCCTTCCTTGGGGCCTTCCAGATCGATTTCCTCGATCTCCAAGGGCCGGTTGGGTTCCCAGGCAATGGCTGCACGGGTCTTCATGGCAGTGCTCCCTCTTCTATTTAATTGGATGAGATGTTATTTCATAACATCATCGCGCCGAAGGCTTCAGACCGGGCACATTTGGCCAATCAGCACGTCAAACCGGCCCAAAAGGACAGACGCATGACCCAGAGTGCAGACCCTTTGCCAGAGAACAGCCGTTCCGTGGCGCTGGTGATTTATCCGGGTTTCAAAGCGCTTGAGGCTGTTGGCGTGCTTGCGGTGCTAAATTACGCTGGCAAGCATCTGCAGGGTGCCGGATTGAACGGTGGGTATGACGTGACCATTGCCGCCCCCGAACCAGGCTCGGTGCGTTCGGACACGCTGATGTCTCTGGATGCCAATACAGCCTTGCCGGAAGCCGCGCCGCTGGACACTGTGTTCGTTGTCGGCGCTCAGGATATCGAGCTTGTCCTGGCACGGGAGGCTGCGCTGGTGGATTGGTGCAGGCGGCGGGCCTTTGAAGCCGAGCGCTTTGCAGCCCTTTGCACAGGGAGTTTCATCCTTGCCGCCGCCGGGCTTCTGGATGGGCGCAAAACCGCAACGCACTGGAACTATGCGGCTCGCCTGCAAGCACTTTTTCCTAAGGCCGATGTCGATGCCGATGCAATCTTTGTACAGGACGGAATGTTGTGGACGTCGGCAGGGGTCACGGCTGCAATAGACCTTGCGCTGGCCTTTGTGGAGCAGGATTTCGGGCGTGATATTGCGCTGCGGGTGGCGCGCGACATGGTCATGTATCTCAAGCGGCCGGGCGGGCAATCCCAGTTCAGCACGATGCTGACGGGCCAGATGAGCGGCCCTTCGGGCATGCGCGATATCCAGACCTGGCTGAGCCTGCGGTTTGATCAGCCGATGACGCTGGACGATATGGCTGCGCAGGCCAGGATGAGTGTCCGCAGCTTCACGCGCGCCTTTACTGCCGCGTTTGGAGTGACGCCGATGGCCTATCTCGAAGGTCTGCGTTGCGACCGGGCCAAGACGCTGCTCCTAGATTCTGATTTGCCGATGAAAACTGTGGCCTTCAGATCAGGGTTCAGCTCAGACGAGCAGATGCGCAAGGTGTTCCGCCGACGCTTCTCGCTGTCGCCGAGGGACTACAGGGCGCGGTTCAAAACGGCAGGGATGGCGGCGAACTGAGGGGCAGCGCAGCTGGTGCTTCGCTCGCGGGCGCAGTGAGCAGCGGCCAGCTCTGGCGGCTGTCCCATGCGGAAGTCCGATGGATGACTGCAAAGGGCCGTGAGCGCCGCCCGAGGTGACTGGGCGGGAAAAGAATGTGCGCTGTTCTTGCGAGAAAAGTTTTTGAATCCAAGCAAGCAGGTATTCCCAATCGCAAGAGTTGCAATCAGGGGCTCTGATGCAAGACATTTCGGATTTCATAGAAATCGATGAAATCTTGCCGGCTTGTGCGAAGCGCAAGACAATCAGCACTGCACTGCAGGTGCACAATGCCCTTCACAATGCCGCGCTTGAGTTACCAGTGCGAGTTGTCACTATTCGGCATAATCTGTCCGGTTTGAGCCATGGCAATACTCAGCTCCTGACTTAGGACATCCCACATTTTTTCCAGCCCCGCCTCTCCGGCAGCTGCGATGGCAAACTGCAGTATCCTTCCAATGAAGACGAAGTCAGCCCCTTGTGAAAGCGCCCTAAGAACGTCTTCTCCTGAACAGATTCCGCTGTCGTAGAAGAGGGGAAATTCCGATCCCAAGCCAGCGCGGATTTTTGCGAGCATTTCTATCGGAGCGGGCGCTGCCTCCAGCTGCCGCGCACCGTGGCTTGAGACTTGAATGGCATCAACGCCTGCAGACATCAGCGCGCGGGCATCTTCGGTGTCCAGCACCCCTTTCACTACCAGTTTTCCAGGCCAGAGATCC
Source organism: Leisingera sp. ANG-Vp (assembly GCF_000813725.1). Classification (GTDB taxonomy): domain Bacteria; phylum Pseudomonadota; class Alphaproteobacteria; order Rhodobacterales; family Rhodobacteraceae; genus Leisingera. The sequence continues at coordinate 63,997 of NZ_JWLD01000023.1, read as the reverse complement.
CGCAGCCGGGCCAATGTGTCCCATGTGGCCCGGGCCCGGCTTTCGGTGCGGTCGAAATCATACCCCTCCATTTCAAAGTTCGCCATCTCCGGCCGGCCTGCGAAGAGCGTTCTCAGGGACCAGCGCGGGTGCATGGCAAAGTCGAAAAACTGCCTCGGGCCGATACGGAAGGGCATTGTGAAACCATGGCGCAGTTCGCGCGGCCGCCGGCCGACTTCGGGGACATCCACTGTCAGTACAAGCGTTTGATAACCGGCGGCTTTGGCACGGTTGGCGAGTTTGAAAGCGCCGCTGCCGTCACCGCTGAAATAGAGCTGGAACCAGGCATATCCCTGTGCCGCTTCCAGGATTGTTTCCAGCGGTGTGGAAGCAACGGTGGAGACGCCATGGGGCACACGGTAGCGCGCCGCCAGCCGCGCCAGCATCAGGTCGGCACCAGGGGCGGCCAAGTTGCACATGCCCATGGGCGCAATGCCAAACGGGCGGTCAGCCTCGGCACCGAAAACCTGCGCTGACAGGGATCGCTGACTGACATCGCGCAGGATGCGGGGGCGCAAAGTGACTGCATCCAGAGCAGCGCGGTTGCGCGCCGCTCCGGTCTCCCGCCCGGCTGCGCCGTCGATGTAGTCAAACACCATCCAGGGCAGCCGCCGCCGGGCCAGGCGGCGGGCGTCCTCGGCCGAATGGATGGCGCCTGCGCCCATCAGCCGGCCACGGCCTTCATGAACCGGTCGCGGATCACCACCGGGTCCATGGTGATCACCGGCATCTTGGCGTTGCCGCTGTCGCATTTGACCACCAGCACCGTGGCCTCGCTGCTGGCCAGCGCCTCTTCGAGCGCCGGGCCGGTGTCCTTGTCCTGCACCTCGACCACCCGGGCGCAGCCGGCGGCGCGGGCCATGCCCGCCAGATCGGTGCGCTGGCTGGTATAGGTCGGCTGGTCGCCAGTGGAGCCGTAGGAGCCGTTGTCGATGATCATCAGGATGTAGTTGCCGGGCGCGTTGTTGCCGATGGTGGGCAGGGTGCCGAGGTTGGTGAGGATCGAACCGTCGCCGTCGATCACGATCACAGGTTTCGGCTGCGCCAGCGCAAGGCCCAGCCCGATGGAGGACGCAAGACCCATAGTGCCCAGCATGTAAAAATTGGTGGGCTGGTCATCGATGGCGTGCAGCTCCTGGCTGGGAATGCCAATGTTGCAGACCACCAGTTCGTTGCGCAGGACCGGGGCGATTTCTTTCAGGATTTCGGAACGGATCATTGGTCGCCATAGCCTCCCCAGAAATTGGCGTCGGTCAGGATGGCAACGGGTTTGTTGCACATGAAGGTGTATTTCAGGATGTTGTCCAGTTCCTCGACATCTTTCTGCCAGTGGAAGTGGTAGGTGGGGATGTTGAGCTGGGCCAGCAGCGCCTTGGTATGCACCGCCATCTCCACTTGGCAGGCGACCGGCTCACGCAGTTCGCCGCGGTAGGAGATGATCATGGGCAGCGGCATCCTGTAGTATTGGATCAGCGTCGCCAGCGTGTTGATCGTCACCCCGATGGCAGTGTTCTGCATGATGATGGCGGGCCGCTTGCCGCCCATCCAGGCTCCGGCGCACAGCCCCATGCCTTCATCCTCCTTGTTGGAGGGGATGTGAAAGATGTCGCCGCGGCGGTCGATCTCCTCGATCACCCCGGCCAGCTGCTTGCAGGGCACGGTGGTGACGAAGGAGACGCCATTCGCGGCCAGATCGTCGGCGATCCTTTGGTCAATACTCATCATTGGTAGCCTTTGCTTAGGGTATCTGAAAAAGGTCAGGCTGTACGGCAGACATGCACAGCACAGGGCGCGTGGCGGACGACGCGGGCTGCGGTCGATCCCAGAAAGAAGTCGCTGAGACCCGGTTTGTGAGAGCCGACAACAATACAGTCCACTCCGTGCTGCCCGGCGTATTCGACGATGGCACGGTAGGACCGGCCCTTGACGATTTCTGTGGAGACGCCGCCATAGTCTGCGGTCTTCTTGGCCAGCTGCTTGCGGGCCGTCTCCAGCCCCTCGCGCACGGCATCCTCGTCCAGATAGGAACTGACGGACCCTTGCGGCGCTTCATAGACATGCAAAGCAGTGATCTGCCCGCCCGGGTTGCACAGGGTGGCCGCAGCTTTCAGCGTTGTTCCGGAAATCCCGTGGTCCAGGGCCATGGGAACCAGGATGTTGTCATACATGGGTTCTCTCCGTTTGATGGGCAGGCGGTTCAGGCCCAGGGGGCAAGGATGATCTTGGGGGCTGCAACAGATCCTTGGCGCAAATCACGGAAGGCGGCAGCGCCTTCCGACAGCGGCCGCATCTCAGGCCAGTCCAGCGGACCGAGGCGGCCGTCAAATATGGCCTGGGCGGTGTCGCGGAAATCCTGGGCAGTGTATGTGTAGGTGCCGATGAAGGTGATTTCCTGCAGCGTCATGCGGCGCACATCCAGCCCGCCTGCATCCTCGCCCAGCCCCACATGCGCAATCACCCCGCCTGGGGCGGCCGCAGCAGAGGCCGCAGCGCGGGTGGCTGCATATCCCACGGCGTCCACCACAAGCGGCGCCATGCCTGGGAATTCTGCGGCCGCTTTTTGGCCGCAGCGCTCTGTCAGGAAGGCCCGCCGTGCGGCGTTGGGTTCCTGGATGGCCACATCCTCAACTCCCATCGCCTGCAGCGCCAGTGCTGCGGCCAAACCGATTGCCCCGCCGCCGATCACCAATGCGCGGCGCTCCATCGCCGGATGCAGCGCCTCGAGCGCCAGCCGGGCGGCGTGCCAGCTGACCGCCAGCGGTTCCGCCAGCGCGGCCTTTGCAAAGGGCACTTCGTCCGGCACGGTCACCAGATTGCGTTCCGGCATTGCCACGAATTGGGCAAAAGCCCCCTCGCGGGGCGGCATTGAGATGATCTGGCGGCTGGCGCAGAGGTTTTCGCGCCCGCTGGCGCAGGCCGCGCAGCTGCCGCAGGTGACAAGCGGATTGATCGTGACCCTGCGCCCGGCCTGCCGGCCCTCTTCTATCACCCCGGCGGCTTCATGACCGAGGATCAGCGGAGCGGGCCGGCGGTTGTCATGGCCGAGGTACGCGTGCATGTCGGACCCGCAGATGCCTGAGGCATGGATACGGATCAGGTGCTCGCCCGGCTGTCCTGCGGCCATCGGCACGTCGCGGAACCCCAGCTCTTCAACCCCTTCGTAGACCAGAGCCTTCATTTCGCCGTGAACCCCCCGTCAACCATCAGGACCTGCCCGGTGACATATGCGGATGCCTCGGAGCATAGAAACAGCAGCGGCCCGTCAATATCCTCGAGCCGCCCGTTGCGGCCAATGCAGGTTTGGGCGGCGTTGCGCGCGGCGCGGGCGTCATCGCTGAACACCGCTTGCGTGAGTTCGGTTGGGAAAAAGCCCGGCCCGATCGCGTTGGCCGTGATGCCATGCGGCGACCAGGCTTCTGCCATGGCGCGGGTCAGCTGGCCGATGCCTGCCTTGCTGGCGCCATAGGCGATGCCGCCGGGAAAGGCGCGGGTGGTCTGCAGCGAGGCAAAATTGACGATCCGGCCCCAGCCCCGGTCCTTCATCGCAGGCACCAGCGCCTGGCTGAGGAAAAAGGGCGCGGAAAGGTTCAGCGCCAGCGTTTGGTCCCATTCTGCAATCGTCACATCATCCGCGGCCTGCCGGGTGTTGACGCCGGCAGCATGCACAAGAATTTCCGGCGCACCGAAAGGGGCCGTGACCGCATCCCGCAATGCGTTCAGCCTGCCTCTGTCCGCAACATCGGCAGCCACATGGGCGGCGGCGGGCCCAATTTCTGCGCAGAGGCTTTTCAAAGCCCCTGCGCGCCGGGCCACCGCCACCACATTTGCTCCGGCGGCTGCAAGGGCCACAGCTGCCCGCCGCCCCAGGCCGGAACTGGCACCGGTGACACAGGCGGTCTTACCTGACAGGTCGAACAGGGCGCGCGGGTCAGCCATTGGCGGTCAGGTCAAAGGTTTCATCCGGGAAATACTTGGCCAGCCGAACGTCGGCCGCACGGGCATGGCCTTCCATGCCCTCCAGCCGGGCAATCCGCGCAGTGGCCTCTGCCACAGGCTTGGAGCCTTCGCGGGTGGCGCGCTGCCAGGTGACGATTTTCATGTACTTGTGGACGCTGAGGCCGCCGGTGTAGCTGGCCGCGCGCGAGGTCGGCAGCACGTGGTTGGTGCCAGCGGCCTTGTCGCCGTAGGACACCGTGGTCTCCTCGCCCAGGAACAGAGAGCCGTAGCAGGTGAGCCGCTCCAGCCACCAGTCCAGATCTTCTGCCTGCACCGTCAGATGCTCGGGCGCGTATTCATCGGAACAGGCCGCCATCTCCTCGCGGTCCGCGCACAGGATCACCTCGGCATAGTCGCGCCAGGCGGCGGTGGCGTTTTCGCGGTTCACTTCCGGCAGATCGTCGATACAGGCAGGCACCAGCCGCATGACCTCTTCCGCCAGAGCGCGGTCATCCGTGACCAGCCAGACCGGAGAGTTGTAGCCATGCTCTGCCTGGCTGACCAGATCGGTGGCAACGATATGCGCGTCTGCCGTGCCATCGGCCAGGATCAGGCTGTCGGTGGGGCCTGCGATCATGTCGATGCCGACGCGGCCAAAGAGGATGCGTTTGGCCTCTGCCACGAACTGGTTGCCGGGACCGACCAGAATATTGGCCTTGGGCAGGCCAAACAGGCCAAAGGTCATTGCCGCAACCCCCTGCACGCCGCCCATCGCCATGATTTTGTCGGCGCCGCAGATATGGGCGGCGTAGATGATGGCAGGGGCGACTCCTACGCCGGGGCGCGGCGGCGAGCAGGCCGTGATGTGCTTGCAGCCCGCCACCTTGGCGGTGGTCACGGTCATTATGGCGCTGGCGATATGGCTGTAGCGGCCGCCGGGCACGTAACAGCCTGCCGCATCCACCGGGATCGCCTTCTGGCCGGTGATGAAACCGGGGGAAATTTCGGTTTCCACGTCATGCACCGTGCTTTTCTGCAGCTCGGCGAAGCGGCGCACATTGTCGTGGGAGAAGCGGATGTCGGCCTTGAGTTTTTCCGGCACCAAGGCGCAGGCCGCCTCGATCTCTTCCGGCGTCAGCAGCACATTGCCCTCGTACTGATCGAATTTGGCGGCATATTCCAGCGCCTTGGCGTCGCCGCCGGCCTCAATGTCGTCCAGGATTTCTTGTACGATCTTGTGCGTCTCAGAGGCGTCTGATTTCGGAGTCAGGGCAGCCTTTTTCAGGTATTCACGGGTCATTCCAGGGGGTCCTACTTGTAGATATCAGGAAGCAGCGTGGTCGAGATCGGCGGGAAGTAGGCGATCAGCAGAACCACAATCAGCATGGTCAGAACAAAGGGCACAGCGCGGGCAGCGATTTTGAGGATGGACTCGCCGGTAATGCCCGAGACAACAAAGAGGTTGAGGCCAAGCGGCGGGGTGATGAAGCCCACACCCAATGCGGTGATCATCATGATGCAGAACTGGATCTCGTTCATGCCGATGTTGTCCGCCAGGGGCTTCAGGATCGGCGCCAGGATCACGATGTTTGGCGTGGTTTCCATCACGCAGCCCGCGGCGATCAGTATGCAGATCATCAGCAGGATCAGCAGCGAGGGATCATCGGTCAGCCCTGTCACCGCAGTCACAAACCCCTGCGGCACGCCCATGATGGCCAGCGCCTCGGCCAGCGGAGCGGAGAAGGCGATGATCGGCAGGATCACACCGTTCACCTTGGCAGAGCTGACCAGCATGGCCGGAAAGTCCGACAGCTTCAGCGTGCCCAGGATGAATCCCATCAGGATCGTGACAACAACCGCCGTTGCACCGGCCTCGGTCGGGGTCAGGCGGCCGGAGAAGATGCCGTAGAAAATGATCCCCGGCACGATGAAGGCATACCAGCCGGATTTCAGCGCATGGCCCAGGTTGGCCAGCCATTCGCCCAGCCCCATGTTGCCGCCGGTCTCATAGGTATAAAGCCGGTTCATGATGATATTGGTGACCAGGATCGACACCAGGATCGCCAGTCCCGGGATCAGCGCCGCCAGGAACAGGGTGGAGGCGGAAATGCCCAGCACGAGGCCAATGATGATATAGGCGATGGAGGGCGGGATCAGGATTCCGGTACAGGCGCCCGCTGCCACCAGCGCGCAGGCATAGGGGCGCGGATAGCCGCTTTCGACCAGCCGGTTGATGGTCATACGCCCAACCGCGGCTGCCCCGGCGGCGTCAGAGCCGGAGATCGCCGCGAACATGCCGCAGACCAGCACCGTGGCAGACCCGAACCCGCCGCGTGTCCAGCAGGTCAGCGCCTCGGCCACATCCAGAAACTTCTTGCTGAGCCCGGTACGCACCAGCACATCGCCCGTCAGGATAAACAGGGGCACCGCCGTCAGGGCAAACGCGTCAATACCGGTAAACAGACTTTCACCGATGGCGCTCAGCGGCAGGTCGCCGGACATCACCAGCATGGTGATGGCTGCCGCACCGATGGCGGCCCACACCGGCACCGCCAGTGCGATGAGGACCACGAACATGATCACCGGAACGTAGAAATCCCAGCCAAGCTCAACCGTTTGATTAAGTGAATTCCACAGCATCGCTTAAGGCCCTTTAATCAAACAGCTTGTCGCCTTCAAAGACGGGGGTGCCGTCGCGAAGGCTGCGGTAGTCGCGCAGGAAGGACTGAAAAAGACGCCAGATCATCAGGGCAAAGCCCGCGGGCACCGCCATCAGGAACCAGACCATCGAGATCCGCAGCCCGTGGCTGACGGAACCGAATTTGGCCGAGACCAGCACGGTTTCAAAGGACCAGTAGAGCGCCACCAGAGCCACGATGAACATAACCAGGTCGCCGAAGATGTAGATCAGCGCTTTGGGGCGCGGGCCCAGGTAGTGCAGGATCACGTCGATGCGGATATGGGCGCGTTCCTTGACCGCTGCTGCGGCGCCGATCCAGGCGAGGTAGATAAAGGAATAGCGGACGATCTCCTCGCCCCAGATCGAGGAGAAGGCAAACAGCTCGCGCCGTATCACTTCAATTGCCATTGTGATGACCAGCATCGTGTAGAACACCAGAAGCAGCCAGCGCTCTGCATTCTTGTCGATGGTTCGCAGAAGGTTCATAGCGGTTCCCGGCGGTCACGCGCACCCCCGCAGCCAGCCCGGCGGGCTGTGCAAAGGCGGCTGTTGAATGAAGGGGCGGGCGCCGCTTCAAGGCGCCGCAGCCCGGTGCTGCTCAGGCGTCGTGGACGTAGTATTTTCCTTGCGTGCCTGCCGCTTCTTCCAGCTTGGCAAAATTGTCCATCGACCCTGCAAGCTCGGTCTTGAAGCTGTCCCACTCGCTGCGCTGATAGCCGCCGGCTTCCTGCCACTCGCCCAGCTGGTCACCGCTGAGAGCGTGGAACTGGACACCGGCCTTGGCCAGCTCCGCCATCGCATAGGCGCGGGCAGATGGGACTTTGGCCAGGTTCTGGTGTGCGGTCAGTTCAGATCCCCACATGACTCCGTCCTGCACATCGGCAGGCAGTGAATTGAACCATTCCAGATTGCAGGAATAAACCTGGCTGTCCGGCACGGCTTGGGTGAAGGTCACGTGGCTGAGGATGTCCTTGAAACCAAAAACATACAATGCGCCGACAGAGGGATCGAGCGCATCCGCCACGCCCTGTTTGATGGCTGAGGGGGTCTCGCCCCAGGCCACGGGTGTCGGATTGGCACCGACCATGCGGTAATACTGCTGGAGCATCTTGGAGCCCGGCACGCGGAATTTCACGCCAGCCATGTCGCCCGGCGAGGTCACCGCATTGCCGCCCTTGCGCACCGCCACCACACGCGGGTCGATGTTCACATAGAACAGCGCCTTGAACCCGTTTGCCTCCACTTTGGGGTGCACTTCGGATTTCCAGAAGTCCGAGTTCACCAGATTGGTGAACCGCTGGTTGGAGCCGCAGAGATAGGGCATGTTGATCAGGTCGACGGTCGAGGCAAAGGGTGCGAAATTCGACAGCGAATGCTGTGCCGCCTGAATGGTGCCGCCCTGCACCTTCTGCACCAATGCGCCGCCTGCGCCCAGCTGCCCGCCTGGGGCCAGCTTGACGTATACTTTGCCGTTTGTGGCGTTTTGGATGTTCTCCTTCAGATCCAGCTGCATGATCGGATAGCTGCGCGACGCGCCAAGCACATAGGCGGTGGCAACGGTCATGATATGCTCAGCCGCGCGTTCGCGTTCTTTCTCTTCCTTGGCTGTCTGCGCAGCGGCCTCGGATGACCACAGCATCCCGCCCGCGCCGGCCACCAGCGCCGCGGTGAATGAGCCGGTTGAGGCCAGTTTCAGAAAGTTCCGGCGCTCAGCAGATTTGAGGCCATCCTTAGCAGTCGTCATTGTCTTCCTCCCTGGTAATCCTTCAGCTGCCGTTGTTGTTCTTATGGTCAGCTTCGCGTTTGAGAATGCCCGCCACGAACAGGATCGAAGCGGTAAACAGAACCAGCATTTCCCCGACGTCCCCCAGAAACCCGCCGCCGCCAAAGGCCCCCAATGCGACATTGGCAAAAAACACGGCAAAGACGGCAGCAGCAGCCCAAAGGAACATATTGGAACTCCGGATTCTTATCCCGAACCCATTTGTAAGCGCTTACATTGATAATGCAAGCGCTTACATCGACGGATGGCATCCCCGGGATTTTGTGCTATGAAAGCAGTCAAGGACAGGGCAGGCAGCATATGGGAAAAAACCGTTCGGCTCCGACACTTAACGATGTCGCAAAAGCAGCGGGAGTTTCGACCGCAACCGTTTCACGCTGCCTGAATTCGCCCGACCGCGTAATCGAAGCCACCCGTCAGCGGGTCATGCAGGCGGTCGAATCACTGGGCTACACGCCGAATTTCGCAGCGCGGGTGATGGCGGCAAAACGCAGCTACACGATCGGTGCCATCATTCCGACGATGGACAACGCAATCTTTGCCCGCGGGCTGCAGGAGTTTCAGGACCAGCTGCGCGAAAGCGGATACACGCTTTTGGTATCCAGCTCGGCCTATGATCCCGAAGTGGAGCGGGAACAGATCCGCACTTTGGTGGCGCGCGGCGCAGACGGGCTGCTGCTGATCGGGCACGCACGCGACCCGGAAATCTATTCCTATCTTGAACGCCATCAGGTTCCCTCGCTGGTAGCCTGGTCTTACGATCCAAAAGCGCTGCGGCCGTCTGTCGGTTTCGACAATACCGGTGCCATGGGGGAGCTGGCGCAGACCGTCATTTCAGCCGGCCATCATCGGATTGCGATGATATCAGGCCGGACATTGGGCAACGACCGGGCGCAAAGCCGCGTTGATGGCGTCAGGCAGACCATGGCCGGGAACGGCCTGGAGCCCGGTTCCCTGACGCTGATTGAAACGGACTATGAGATTGAAAAGGGCGCCGAGGCTTTTCAGCAGCTTATGGCCCTTTCTCCGAGGCCGACAGTGGTTATGTGCGGCAATGATGTGCTTGCCGCCGGAGCTCTGCGTGAGGCGGGAAGGCTGGGTATAAGTGTGCCTGAGCACGTCTCGGTAACGGGCTTTGATGACATTGAGCTGGCTGAGATCGTCAGCCCGGCCTTGACCACTGTTCATGTCCCTCACCGGGAAATGGGGCGCAAAGCTGCGCGCGAACTGACGGCCATGGTTGAAGGCAATTCAGAAGGCCGGTCTATCTGTATCAATACAAGGCTTGTGAACCGCAATTCCCTGGCGGGGCCGCCTGGCCAAAAATAGCCAAAGACTGTTTGGAACGCTCCTGGCAAATAGAGCACGCACTGAAACAGGATGACCCTAAGAAAGGAGCTAACCTGCGAAAGACGGATGCGGAGGTTTGGCTGATCAGCAGTCGAAATTCACGGCGGTCCTGTTATGGGAGGCAGCTGTAAGTGGATGCCGCATCAGGTTGCCAATGACAGCTGTCATGAGTGTTGCAACGCGGTGGCTAGATGGTAGCGAATGGCCGCAAGGGGCCGGACATGGAAGCAGGCTGTGGGTGCGCGAGCGCGCCACCTATAGTTGACAACCCGATCTGAGCAACATATCCAATTGAGTATGCAAGGAGGTCTTGCATACACATTGATATCGCGGAGGTCGCGCTATGACACAGGTCACGCTTTCAGTGATCATTGGACGGTTTCAGCCTTTTCACAAAGGGCACCGTAAGCTGTTCGAACATGCTTCACAAATCTCAGATCAAACGTTGACGCTGATCGGGTCGGCATTCCGGCCGAGATCAGAGAAAAATGCGTTCAAATGGACGGAACGGGCGGATTTCATCACTGCAGCAATGAAATCTGCTGGCGGCACTGCGGAAATCACGTGCCTGCCGCTGATCGACACTCTGTACGACGACAAGACCTGGGCAGGCAATGTGCGCACGGCGATTGATCTGCACCTGCGCACCCAAGGGATTGCGCGGGCGGATGCCCGGATTGTGCTGGTCGGGCATGACAAGGATGAAAGCAGCCGCTACCTGCGCTGGTTCCCGGAGCTCGAAGCTGTCTCAGTAGAGGCGGAACGCAACGGATCCACTGTTTTGAATGCCACCGACATGCGCGCCGGGCTGTTCCTGAATACAGCTCCCGTTGCGAAATTGCGTGACACCTTCGGTGCGGTTGAAACCGATCAGGTTGTTTCATGGATGGAGCAGAACACAGGCGCCGTGGCTCAAATCCGCGCAGAGGCGGCGTATAATCAGGCTTATCGCGAAAACTATCGCAAGGCAGTTGCCGCGTTCGGATATGAAATCCCTGCGGACTGTGCCGATGCGGTTGTGGTTCAGAACGGGCATATCCTGCTGGTCGAACGGGCCAAGGCGCCGGGGCAAGGGCTGTATGCCTTGCCTGGCGGGCACCTCCAGAAGGAAACCGCGCAAGAGGCGGCAATCCGCGAGCTGATCGAGGAAACCCGCCTGAACATTCCGCGCAAGCTGCTGGAAGGCCGGATTGCCGCGCGGCAGGTGTTCGACCACCCGGATCGTTCCGAACGCGGCTGGGTGCGCACCGAGGCGTTCAAGTTCGAGCTGATTGATGGCAAGGCGCAGGAAAAGGTCAAAGGCGCCGATGATGCCAAGCGCGCCTTCTGGATGCCGGTCAATCAACTGACCCCGGATGTGATGTTCGAAGATCATTTCGACATCATCCAGGCTTTGGTGCCCAATGTGCCCTTTGCCTATTCTTCGGTTCTGATGAGCCGCATGCACTGATTTCATCGGCCCCCCGGGGCCATGATCCCCAGCCTGCCGGGAGGTCCGGTACGGCTTCACATATCCAATCCAAGGAGGACTGGAGCCATGATGATGCAAACATCAAATTTTGCAAACAGTGTTGCCGCGGGCAATTTCCTGCTCGACACGGACAGCTACAAATACAGCCACCCCAAGCAATTTCCCGAAGGCACCGAACAAGTCTTTGCCTATATCGAGCCTCGCCGCCCCAATGGTGAGATCGACGAGGTCCTGTTTTTCGGCCTTCAGGCTGAACTGGTGAAGCTGGAAGGGTGCGTCGTCACCCAGGCCATGCTGGACGAGGCCGCCCCCTTTATCCAAGCCCACGGCCTTTCGCTCTACGCCGAAATGTTCCAGCACATCATCGACGCGCACGACGGGCATTTGCCGGTGCAGATTGATGCGCTGGCAGAGGGCACGATTGCCCCGGCCTCGATCCCGCAGGTCAGGATCGTGAATACCGATCCCAAGTGCTGGGCCTTGCCCGGCTTCCTGGAGACCCGGTTGCTTCGGGGTGTCTGGTATCCCAGCACCGTCGCGACCATTTCCAACTACGTTGTGCGGCAAATCCGGGACCGCCTGATCCGCACCGATGGCAGCGATGAAGGCCTCGCCTTCAAATTGCACGACTTCGGTGCGCGCGGCGCCACCAGCGCTGAAAGTGCTGCAGTCGGCGGAGCTGCGCATTTGGTGAATTCGATGGGCACCGACACCGTGGGCGGCCTTGTACTCGCCCGCAGTGTCTACGGAGCCGGCATGGCCGGTTTCTCAATCCCCGCGACAGAGCACAGCACCGTGACCTCTTTCGGTGCGGATGGAGAGCTGGACTTCATGCGGCAGTTCCTTGCGGACAATCCCCAGGGGATCATCGCCTGTGTTTCGGACAGCTACGATCTGATGCGGGCGGTGCGGGAGTATTGGGGCACTGAGCTGCGCGATACGGTATTGGCCCGTGACGGGGTGCTCGTCATACGCCCTGACAGCGGCGACCCGTTGCAGATCGTGCCCGATGTGATCGAGGCGCTGATGGAGAGGTTCGGCTATTCCCTGACCCCGAACGGTTTCCGTATTCTGCCCGGCCAGGTGCGGGTGATCCAAGGCGACGGGGTAAACAGGTCCTCTATTGTCCGGATCATGGACCGGATGATCGAGCGCGGCCTTGCCATTGGCAACATCGCCTTTGGCATGGGCGCAGGCCTGCTGCAGAAACTGGACCGGGATACGTTCTCATACTCGATGAAAACCTCGGCCATCCGCGTGAACGGGGTGTGGCGCGACGTCTTCAAAGACCCGGTCACAGCCGCGGGCAGCAAAACCTCGAAAAAAGGGCGCCTCGGCGTGATGGAAACGGATGCGGGCAGGTTCGTGACACGCCCATGCGGCAACATTCCATCTGGCCACGACGCGCTGAAGCCGGTGTTCCGGGACGGCGAGATCGTCACCCGCCAGAGTTTTGACGCCATTCGAAAACGCGTTGGCCTGGTCGCGTAATTGCGCGGGTGCCAGGGCCGCCTTGTTCTGCAGGGCGGCCTCGGCCTTTTCCTCAATAACCCTCAAATCTGTTTGGATGCTGTCCTCATTGTGAAAGTTTGCTTTTGAGAAGCCGCATTGCGGCGTTGGCGCTCATGGCGAATGCCGATTGAGGGTGCGGCCCTTTGCAACTAGATTTCAATGGCTTCGGAGATTGCTAGGGCATCCTCGAGCTCAACCCCGAGATACCTAACTGTGCCGTCCATCTTGGTGTGCCCAAGCAGAAGCTGGACCGCGCCCAGATTGCCGGTTTTCGGTAGATGTACGCATCTTTGGTCCGCCTCATCGAATGTGTTCCGTAGAAAGCCGGATCCAGGCCGATGAACTTGACCCATTCGCCGACCTGACGTGCGTACTGGCGCGTTGAAATATGCAACCGTTCGTGAAACCGCCCCGGCCAGAGGTATTCGGGTTCGATCAAAAGAGGTTCCTTCAGCTGTCATGAGCGCTAGGTGGGATTGCTGCGGGCGCAGTCGGGCACTAGCAGCCCGAAGCGGCCATCCGCTTACCTCGGAGCCGCGAGCACCTCACATACAGAGAGGACGGCAGAACGGTCATTCGCTGCGTGTGCAGTACAATAGAGCAAACGTGGTTAAAGCAGACCTTCGAAGGCTCCGAGACGAGTCTTCTACTTTTCCAAACCGAATGACAACCCGCTTTGCCTGTTGATTGCGGAACAAAGAAACACGGTGAAAGACTGAGGTTCAGGGTAGCGAAATCTCATCAAACTTTTGACAATCAAGTATTAGTTGCTTGTAAGTCACTAACATTCGTAACTGCCGGAGTGGCAACTGTGGACGAGATCAAACGGAGCAATTTACCGCTGTCTGCGCTTCGAACCTTTGAAGCAGCAGCCAGGCGCCTCAGTTTCAAAGACGCAGCGGATGAGCTTTGTGTCAGCGCAACGACCGTCAGCAATCAGATCCGGCGGCTGGAAAAGGAGCTGAACTGCCAGTTGTTTATCCGTCGGACCCGGGCTGTCGACTTGACGGATGAAGGCAGGTCGCTCTCCATCGCTTTGACCCGGAGTTTTGATGATATCACCCGCGAACTGGAGCGCATGATCACTCCCAGAGGGCAGCGGGTGACGCTGGCAGTTGGACCAGTATTCGGCGCGCGTTGGATGATCCCGAGATTGGCAAGGTTCCGGGCGGACAATCCCGATATAGACCTCAAGCTTGTGCATGGCCCCCGGATTGCCGGGCGGGCGCAAATGACAACAGATATCGCCGTTGATTGGGGCTACGGAACCTGGTCCGGCCTGGAAGCCACACGTCTGATGGACATCCAGTACTGCCCGGTCATCAGCCCGGCGCTTTGGAAAAAGATGGGGGGGCTTGAGGATCCGCGCGACCTGGCACGCTTTCCCATTATCCACCAGTACGAAGACGATGCCTGGCGCGCCTGGCTGAAGCAGGCCGGCTGTGGCGATCTGCGGTTCCACGATGAGTCCACCATCATGGACACCAACGTGGTGATCCAGGCAGTGACGGAGGGGCTCGGGGTGGCATTGGGGCAGTTTCCGCTGCACCAGCCCGAAATAGCGTCCGGCCAGCTGGTGTGCCCGTTTGAGCTGGAAGTCTCCCCCCAGCGGTCGTTCTATCTGCTGTCGCGGCCCGGCGCCCGCTCTCAGCCGGAGATTGCTCAGGTCTGCAGCTGGCTGAATGCAGAAGCTGAAGACTATCTCCAAAAAGCCGGAAAAATCAAAAGACTGCCTTCTCAGCGCCCGGTTTGAAACAGCGGGTGCAAAAGCGCTGGCGCAGGAAGATTGCCCTCAATGGATTAAATTTTCTTCATCCATGAGGGCGCAACTATTCGTTTGTGATACAGCCGCCGCATCACTGATCCTCGTGCCCAGTTAACGACAGAGCACATCACCGTGCCGTCATTCTAGGGAGGATCGCAAATGAGACATCTTCTGGGAGCTGCCGCTCTCGTTGCAGCAGCAGGCATGGCACATGCAGAGCCGAGCGGGACGTTCCGCCAGGCGCATGAACTGGGATTTGGCAAGCAGTCCAGCCTTGATCCGATTGCCAAGGGGCGGGTTTTCCAGCTTACAGAGAAGCTGATGAGCCGCCTGGTGCGTCCCGGCCTGGACGGCACGCCGCAGCCCGATCTGGCTGTCAGCTGGAGCGCCAATGAAGACGCCACCGAATGGACGTTCAAACTGCGTGAAGGCGTGACGTTCCATGATGGCAGTTCTTTTGACGCTGGCGATGTTGTCTATTCTTTGCAGCGCGTGCTGGACCCCGAAATGGATTCCCCGGCGCGGTCTGCGGTCAAAATGATCAAGTCGGTTGAGCAGCTCGACGGCATGACCGTCAAGATCACGCTGGACACGCCGTTTGCCGATATGCCGCTGCAGCTGATGGACTACCGTTTGCGGATGATTGCGGAAGGGACTGGCGGCACCATCGGCACCACGGGCATCGGCACAGGCCCCTTCAAACTGGAGAAATTCGAGCCCGAGGGCACAACTGTTCTGGCCGCCAATACCGATTACTGGGAAGGCGAGCCTGGCGTTGCCCGGATGGAAATCATCGGCATTCCCGATGCGCAGGCCCGTTTGCAGGCACTGATGAGCGGTCAGCTGGATATGGAGCGCGGCATCACTGCCCAGCAGCGCGTCATGCTGGAAGGCAGCGGCCGGTTTGCTGTGCAGGAAATCCCCACCGGCAACTGGCAGGGGCTGGTGTTCCGCACCGATGTCGAACCGTTCAGCGATCCGCGGGTGCGCAAGGCCATGCGGATGGCAGCAGACCGGCAGGGGCTGATTGACCTGGTTCTGGGCGGCGGCGGTGTTGTTGCCTGCGACAACCCGGTGGAGCCGAACGACCAGTACCGCGCGGAGCTCAGCTGTGAGCAGGACATCGAAGGCGCCAAGGCGCTGCTGGCCGAGGCCGGCTATGCCGATGGCATCGAAATTGACGTGCATGTGGCAACGCTGGAGCCAACCTGGCCGACATTGGCTGTTGCCTATCAGGGGCAGGCTGCTGAAGCCGGGATCCGCGTCAACGTGGTGCAGACTCCGACCGATGGCTATTGGAGCCAGGTCTGGATGAAGAAGGACATCGCCGCGACCCGCTGGAACGAGCGCCCTGCGGATCAGGCGCTGCATGAGATCTACCTGAGCACTGCAAAATGGAATGAATCCTACTTCAAGGATGCGGAGTTCGACCAGATGCTGGCCGACGCCCGCCGGGAACTGGATTTCGGCAAACGCCGCGAAATCTATGTCGGCGCTCAGGAGCACCTATGGGAGAACGCAGGCACGCTGATCCCCTATCACGTGACCCGTCTGGTTGGCGTTTCTTCCCGTGTTTCCAACCTGGACAACGTAAAAAACGATGCTGTCCGCTGGCATCTGATCACCGTTGACTGATCTGCAGGCCGTACCTTCGCGCCCCGCATGTGGATCGGCGGGGCGCCTCCCTGAATGCAAGGTATCACTCCCATGTTGCGCATGTTTATCCGGCGGCTCTTTCTGGGTCTCATCACCGTGGCGCTTGTCTCGCTTATCATCTTTGCCGGTGTCGAATTCCTGCCCGGCGATGCCTGTACCGCCTTCCTGGAGCGCGAGGCGCAAGGCAAGATTCTGGAAAACTGCCGTGAAGAACTGGGGCTGAACCGCCCGGCCGCTGAACGTTATCTTGAGTGGGCTGCAAATGCTCTGCAGGGCAATCTGGGGATGTCGGCCAATGGCGAGGACAGCATCGGCTCCCTGGTCGGGGCGCGGCTGGGCAATTCGCTGCTGCTGGCTGCCTGTGCGCTGCTGACCGGTGTGCCGCTGGCAATTGTTCTGGGCGTCATTGCAGGTTTGTGGCGGGATCGCCCGGCAGACCTGATCGTCTCGACCGCAGCAATTTTTGCAATGACCATCCCGGAGTTTGTCTCGGCGACGGTCCTGATCCTGCTGTTCTCCGTCTGGCTGGGCTGGCTGCCCGGGATTGTCCTGACCTCCGCTGATGCGCCTGTGGCTGAGTTCTTCCCGGAAATCATCCTGCCGGTGATTGTCCTGTCGATGGTGATGACGGCGCATATTCTGCGCATGGTGCGCTCATCGGTGATCGAGGTGATGAACGGCGACTATATCCAGATGGCCACCCTGAAAGGCGTGCCATACTGGCAGATGGTGTTCCGCCACGCGCTGCCCAATGCGCTGCTGCCCGCCATCAATGTGGTGGCGCTGACCATTGCCTGGCTGCTGGGCGGCGTGGTGGTGATCGAAGTGGTGTTCAACTACCCGGGCCTGGGACGGATGATGATCGATGCGATCTCTGACCGGGACCTGCCGGTGGTGCAGGCGCTCGCCCTGATTGTTGCCACTGTCTACGTCTTCGTGAACCTGACAGCCGACATGCTGACAATGATCGCCAACCCCCGCCTGCGCACCCTCTATACAAGGAAGTAAGCCCGTGAGTACGACCGCTGTTCCGCAAAACACCGCGCTCAGCCGCTTTACCGGTGTGCTGGGAGATGTGATCTCGCGCCCCTCCGGCGCCTTAGGGCTGGGGCTGGTTGCGGCCCATCTGATCATGGCACTGATCAGCCCGTACCTGTCGCCCTATGACTACAAGGAAATGAATGCAGCCATGATGCTGGCCGGGCCGGACGCCAGCCATTGGCTCGGCACTGATCACCTGGGCCGCGATGTGTTCAGCCGCACCATCCAGGGCGGGCGCGAGGCGATCCTGGTCACTGGCATCGCCACCCCGGTCGCCGTGTTCTGGGGCGGCATGGTCGGCATCTTCTTCGGCCTGATCGGCGGCCGGGTGGATGAGGTACTGATGCGCTTTGTGGATGCTTTCCTATCGCTGCCCTGGATCCTCAAGATGCTGGTGCTGATCGTGACCTTCGGCACAGGTATCGAGGTTCTGATCCCGACGCTGGCGTTCTTTTACGGTATCCCGGTGATCCGCATCGCCCGCGCTGCAACCCATGACGTGGTAGCCCGCGACTTCGTCTCGGCAGCCCGTGCGCGCGGTCACAAGCGGCTGACCATCATGCGCCGCGAGCTGCTGCCCAATGTGCTGGATACGCTGATGGTCGAAGGCGCGATGCGCTGGAGCTGGATGCTGCTGGCGTTCTCCTCGCTGTCCTTCCTGGGCTTCGGTGTCTCGCCGCCGGCGCCGGACTGGGGGCTGATGATTTCGGATGCCCGCGGCTACATGTCCTTTGCCCCCTGGGGCGTACTGGGCCCGGTGATCGCGCTGTCCTCTCTCATCATTGGGATCAATTTGACGGCGGATGCATTGGCCAAGGCCCTGGGCATCGACCGCGCACAGAAGGCTCCGGTGTAACATGACTGCTGCTCCTATCATCGATATCCAGGATATCTCCATCGGCTTCACCGGCCTGTCCGGTTCCACACTGCCGGTTCTCAGAAATATCGACCTTTCTGTACGCCCTGGCGAAAGTGTCGGGCTGGTGGGTGAAAGCGGATCCGGCAAAAGCACCTTGGCGCTGGCCGCCATGGGCTATCTGAAACGCGGCCTGCGGGTTCTGAACGGGTCCAGCCACTTCAACGGCGACGACATGTTCAGCCAGAGCCGCAAGTCGCTGGAGCATATCCGCGGCGGCAAGCTGGGCCTGGTGCCGCAGAACTCGGGCCAGTCGCTGACCCCGACCTTGCGGATCGGTGCGCAGCTGACTGAGGCCTTGAGGCTGCACAGCAAGCTGGATCAGGCGCAGTACCGGGCCCGGGTGCTGGAGCTGCTGGGTCAGGTCCGGCTGCCGGATCCTGAGGCGATTTACGCACGATTCCCGCATGAACTGTCCGGGGGCCAGCAGCAGCGGGTTGCCATTGCGATGGCACTGGCAGGTGAGCCGGATGCGCTGCTGCTTGACGAGCCGACTACCGGCCTGGATGTGACCACTCAGGCCCATATTCTGGAACTCCTGCGGGATCTGGCAGCGGAAACCGGCATGGCCATGGTCTATGTCAGCCATGATCTGGGCGCGATTGCCCGTGTCTGCGACCGGGTTGTGGTGATGTATGCTGGCGAAGTGGTGCTGGAGAGCACCGCAAAGCAGGTGCTGACCGCTCCGACGCACCCCTATGCCCGCGGCCTGCTGGCCTCGATCCCCAAGCTGAGCGACCCGCATCTGCCCACTGCTTTGGACGGCCGCCCGCCGGCTCCGGGCAAAGCAGGGGCAGGCTGTGCCTTTGTAGACCGCTGCGGAATTGCCAGCGGTCTTTGCCGCAGCAGCCGCCCGCCGCTGGCTGCCGGCCCCGGCGGAGCGATGTCGCGCTGCCACCATGCTGAACAGGCGAACCAGCTGCCGATGACCTCAACAGGAGCCGATCCGGAACGATCCGATCCAAATGCACCGGCGGCTCTGGCGCTTGATAAGGTTTCGATCAGCTATGCCAAACAGGGGCTGATTGAAAAGCTGCTGGGCAAAGAGGACACCCGCCCGGTCACTGTGGACGGTATCTCGGTTGCGATGAAGCGCGGCGAGACGCTGGGGCTGGTCGGGGAATCCGGCAGTGGGAAATCCACCATACTGAAGTCCATCGCAGGCCTGCTGCCGCCGGCGGGCGGCGAGATCACTTTTGGCGACGGCGGGCATCTGCCGCAGGAAGTGGAAAGGCGCAGCAATGATCACCTGCGCCGCATTCAGCTGATCTTCCAGAACCCGGACGACAGTATGAACCCGCGCCACACCATCGCCGAGATCCTGGAACAGCCGCTGAAGCTCTATTTCGGTCTGAAGGGCCAAGCGCTGCACGACCGCAGTGCCGAGCTCTTGGAGCGGGTTCGTCTGGGGGCGCACTACATGACCCGTCTGCCGAGCCAGCTGTCGGGCGGCGAGAAGCAGCGTGTCGCCGTGGCGCGCGCCTTTGCAGCAGAGCCGGAACTTGTGCTGTGCGACGAGGTGACATCGGCGCTGGATGTGTCGGTTCAGGCAGCAGTGCTGGATCTTCTGAACGAGCTGAAGCAGGAGCAGGGCACAACTTATGTGTTCGTGTCTCACGATCTTGCGGTGGTGCGTGCCCTGTCAGACCGGGTTGCGGTACTGTATCAAGGGCGTCTTTGCGAAATCGGGCCATCTGAGGATGTTTACGCGCTTCCATCCCACCCTTACACCGAGGTGCTGCTGGGGGCGGTTCTGGAACCTGACCCCGACTATGCCCCCAAGCTGACCGCGGATGACGTGATTGAACTGGCGCCGCCTGCACAGGGCTGCCCGTTCCAGCGGCGCTGCCCGCGCAAGCTAGGCGCCATTTGCGACACTGACAGCCCGCCCTGGCAGCAGCAGCCCAATGGGCACGCCGTGCGGTGCCACATCAGCCTGGAAGAACTGAACCGGCTGCAAGTTGATGAAGCCCGAAGCGATGAAACCCCGAAAGAAACCCTGAGTGCCTAGGCCGCGGCCTGCGCCCTGAAAACGCCAACAGCCGAACCTGACCGGAGTGCCTCCCTGCTCCGGACGGGAGAGGTGCGCCCAATCCCCGGAGGCTCCGCATGAGTCCGGCAGACGATCTATCCAGCAAAGGCAGCCGCATCTTCTCGACCGAGGATGCAATGAGGCTGGCCAAGCGCCGCCAGCCCAAGCTGGTGCATGATTTCATTGAAGGTGCGGCGGGCCGCGAGGTGGCCTGTGCGCGCAACTGCGCGCGGTTTGACGAGATCACGCTGCAGCCGCGGGTGATGGCGGATGTTGCCGAGCGCAATCTCTCAACCAGCTTTCTGGAGCAAGCCTTTGACCGTCCGTTCGGCATTGCGCCGATGGGCATGTGCAACCTGGCCTGGCCCAACGCCGATCTGGCTTTTGCCCGCGCCGCGCGCGGTTTCAATATTCCGGTTTGCCTGTCTACCGCCGCCTCCAGCTCTATCGAGGAGATGCGGGAGTGGGCCGGGGACAACGCCTGGTTCCAGCTTTACGTCGGCGGCCCGGTTGAGCAGGCGCTGGAAATGGTCGAGCGTGCCCGCAAGGCCGGATACCAGAACCTTCTGCTGACGGTGGATGTGCCGCAGGTCTCGCGCCGGGTGCGCGATCTGCGCAACGGCTTTCAGATGCCTTTCCGCATAGGTCCCCGGCAGTTCTGGGATTTTGCCACCCACCCCCGCTGGGCATGGGCTTCGCTGCAGGCAGGCGCGCCGGAGCCGAAGAACTTCAAAACCGCAGGCGGCGGCTCCCGCTTCGACCGCGGGGCCAGCCGGGCGGGGGCCGACTGGGGTTTCCTCGACCGGCTGCGCGGGATCTGGAAGGGCAAGCTGATCATCAAGGGCGTAACCTCTGCCGCCGATGCCCAGCGGATCAAACAGGCGGGTGCCGATGCGATCTATGTGTCCAACCATGGCGGCCGCCAGCTGGACAGCGCGCCTGCCGCCATCGACATCCTGCCCCGCATCCGCAGCGCGGTCGGCGCGGATTATCCGCTGATCTTCGACAGCGGAGTGCGCAACGGCGAAGACATCATCAAGGCGCTGGCGCTGGGTGCGGATTTCGTCATGCTGGGCCGCCCTTTCCTGCATGCCGCCGGTGCCGAAGGCGCCCGGGGCGTCAACGCTCTGGTCCGGTTGCTGACTGAGGAAACGAGCATAGTGCTGGCCCAAACCGGGCAGAACGATATTGGCAAGGTATCCGCCGCAATGCTTGCGCACCGCCATACCGATGCCTGGCCCGATCCCATTCCCGCATTGGCAGCCGCGGCTGCCAATGACTGCTGAGGCAGGTGCCGCAATGATGCCCCTTTCCCGAACCGCAAATCCGGACGCGCCGGTTCCCCATCCAGGCCTTTGTCCGTTCACCACAGAATTGAAACTCCTCTCCCGGCCTGCTGCGGCCGGGGGTTCAGCTAAGTACGAGGAAACCCAAAATGGCTGATGGTTTGAACATGTCCCGGCGCATCCGCCGCACCCCTTACACCGACCGTGTCGAACAGGCCGGCGTGCGCGGGTTCTCGGTTGTCAATCACATGCTGCTGCCCAAGGCGTTTCAGCCTTCTATCGAAGAAGATTACTGGCATCTGCGGGAACATGTGCAGCTCTGGGACGTCTCCTGCCAGCGCCAGGTGCAGATTGCCGGCCCGGATGCCGAGCGTTTGGTGCAGTGGATGACCCCGCGCAGGATTTCAACCGCCAAGATCGGCGATTGCTACTACATCCCGATCGTCGACCGCGATGGCGGGCTGATCAATGACCCCGTCATGCTGAAGATCGCAGATGACCGCTTCTGGCTGTCCATCGCCGACAGCGACGTGCTGCTCTATGCGCTTGGCCTGGCCGAGGCCAAAGGCTTTGACGTGCAGATTGACGAGCCCGACGTGTCGCCGCTGGCGGTGCAGGGGCCCAAGGCCGAAGACCTGATGGCTTCAGTCTTTGGCGAGGAGATCCGCAGCATCGGCTTCTTTAAATACAAGCGCTTTGATTTCCGCGGCACCAGCCAGGTGATTGCGCGTTCGGGGTATTCCCGCCAGGGCGGATTTGAGATCTACCTGGACGACAGCTCGCTGGGCCACGACCTATGGGACACGCTTTGGGAAGCAGGCCAGGCCTTCAGTATTACACCCGGCTGCCCCAACCTGATTGAACGTATCGAAGGCGGTTTGTTCTCTTACGGCAACGAGATGACCCGCGAGAACAACCCGCTGGAATACGACATGGCCAAGTTCATCAAGCTGGACGGCTCAGTGGATTGCATCGGCCTGGCGGCTTTGCAGCGGATCGCGGAGGAAGGTGTCTCCCGCGAAATCCGCGGTATCGTCTTTGGCGGCGGCAGGGTGCCGACCTGCTCCAAACCCTGGCCGGTGATGGTGGGGGACCGCCAGGTGGGGCAGATCACCTCGGGCGTGTGGTCGCCGCGTTTAGAGGCAAATGTTGGTCTGTCGCTGATCGACCGCGGTTTCTGGGATATCGGCCAGGAGCTGACAGTGCTGACACCGGATGAGCTTGAGCGCCCGGGCAGGATTGCCAAGCTGCCGATTGAATAAACCATAGCATGCGGCTCTTCTTGCAGCAGAACATCTAGACGGCGCGCCGTGGTCTGCCCGGCGCGCTGTCATCCTTTGTGCTTTGCTGGGGCGGCCGTCATGTGTTGGCCAGTCACCGCCGGCAAAAAAACAGGCGCCCGAAGGCGCCTGAAAGTCGGGGGAGAGGGGGGCGGTGGCTCTATCCCAGGAGAGCGCCCAGAGCGTCCTGAAGCCGCGCCGTGCCATTGGGGCTCACGCCCTTCAGCAGGCGCGTGGTCTCCTCAAAACCCAGCTCGCGCATCATTGCCGCCGGGCCTTTGGCAAAGGTAAAAGCCTTTTGCGCGCCTGCGTCGATGTCCTCAGGCGAGGCTACGCCCTCGGAGATCTCGTCCAGCACCGCATAAAAGATTGCACCGCGGATACGGCCGGACACTGCTGCCGCCTGCGCCGGAGCCAGCGGGGTGAATTCAGCGTCGATCTCCCAGTCCTGCTTGGCGGTGCCAACCTGCTGAAACAGAACAGCCGGGGCATAGAAGGCCCCCAGGTGCGATAGGGTCTGCACTGCGCTGAGATTGATGAAGGGCTTGACGATATTCATCACCGCAAAGGGGCCGATGGCCACGCCAAGCGCCGATTTCACCACCGCGTCGATCTGGGCAGTGCTGCCCATGCCCTCTTCCAGGCAGCGCACCGCCTCGTTGGTGTAGGGGCAGAAGAAGCGGTTCAGGGCAAAGCCGCTTTGGTCTTTGCAGCGGATCGCGATCTTGCGGGTCTGAGCCAGGAACGGCAGCACGGCGTCGATCGCAGCGTCTGAGGTTTCCGCGCCGCGGATCAATTCGACCACCGGATTGATCTCGGCAGGGCTGAAATAATGCATGCCGCAGAACCGGCCCTTGTGCGTCAGGGCCTCGGCGATGTCGCCGACTTTCAATGCGCTGGTGTTGGTGGCCAGCACCGTATCGTTCCGGACAATGGCCTCCAGCTGGGTAAAGGCGCCGCGTTTGACGGCGAGATCTTCGAACACCGCCTCAATCACCAGATCGGCCTCGGCCAGCCCGTCCATCGTTTTGACGGTGGCCAGGCGGGCAGAGGCGGCCTCGGCCTCGGCTTGGGTGATCCGTTCCTTTTCGACCTGCCGGGCCAGGTATTTGGCCAGTTTGGTCTGCGCCCGGTCCAGGGCGGCGCCGGAATTGTCCGACAGAACCGCCTGATAGCCGCCCATCACCGCCGACAGCGCAATGCCGCTGCCCATGGTGCCTGCGCCCAGTACTCCGATTGTCTTCATGGTCATTTTGCCGCCTCGGGGTTTTCAACAATCACGGCAATGCCCTGGCCGCCGCCAATGCACATGGTGGCCAGGCCATAGCGGCCGCCGGTGCGGCGCAGCTCATAGATCAGCTTGATCAGGATGACGGCACCGGAAGCGCCAACCGGGTGGCCAAGCGCAATTGCGCCGCCGTTGGGGTTGGTGATCTCTGCCGGAAAGCCCAGCTCCTGGGCAACGCCGCAGGCCTGCGCGGCGAAGGCTTCGTTGCTTTCAATGACCGAGAGGTCCGCAATGGTGAGGCCTGCGATTTCCAGCGCCTTGTTTGTGGCCGGGATCGGGCCAAGCCCCATGACCTCAGGCGCGACACCGCCCACGGAGGCTGCACGGATCACCGCCAGCGGCGCTGCATCGGTGGCATCTGCCATTGCCAGAACCAGTGCAGCGGCGCCGTCATTGATACCCGAGGCATTGCCCGCAGTCACGCCGCCGTCCTTTTTGAAGGCCGGGCGCAGTTTGGACATGTCTTCGGGTTTCACGTCCCAGCGCACGTGCTCGTCGGTGTCAAACAGGATCACGCCTTTGCGCGACTTCAGCTCAACCGGCAGGATCTGCTCTTTGAAGTAGCCTGCCTCAATCGCAGTGGATGCGCGGTGGTGGCTTTCGACGGCCAGTTCGTCCTGGGTTTCGCGGCTGATCTCCAGGCGCTCGGCGATGTTTTCCGCTGTGATACCCATATGGCCGTTGCCGAATGGATCGGTCAGTGCCCCGGTCATCATGTCGACGGCGGTGACATCGCCCATTTTCGCACCGAACCGGGAGGCGCTCATCATATGGCCTGCGCGGCTCATGCTCTCGGCCCCGCCTGCCAGCGCGATGCTTGCGTTGCCCAGGGCGATTTGCTCGGCCGCAGTCACCACCGCCTGCAGGCCGCTGCCGCAGAGGCGGTTCAAGGTCAGGGCCGGCGCGGTCTCGGGCACGCCTGCGCCGATTGCGGCAACGCGGCTGATGTACATGTCGCGCGGCTCGGTATGGATCACATTGCCGAACACGCTGGTTTCAACCTGTTCAGGTGCAATGTTTGCGCGTGAGATCGCTTCAGCCGCAACCTTGGTGGCCAGCTCGCAGGGCGCGATGCCCGACAACGCGCCTCCAAAGCCGCCGATAGCGGTGCGCACACCCGACAGGATAGCGATGTTCATGGGGGAAGGTTTCTGTGTCATGTTGTTTTCCTGCAAAACCGCAGAGGCCAAGGCTGCGTGCAAGGCGGTGCGGCTCCTGAGAAAGCAGCGCCGGCAGGCAAGCTGCAGGCGTCGCAGTGAATGTTAGCTGGAAGCCCAGGTCGAGTAGGTGTTCGGCCCGAGGATCACCGGCATGTGGTAAAGCCCTTCGGGCTTCGGCATCTCAAACCTCAGAACAATCTGCCGGATGTGGCGCCCCGCCAGCGGCGCCCCGTTCTTTGCCACCCAATAGGGGCCGGTTTCAAAAACCAGCTCATAGGTCGCCTGAGTATCGATCCTGCTGGGGTCGATGTCCTCCCGCAGGCGGCCGCCGGAATCGGTTTCGGTGTCAAAGATGACACTGCGGATGCCGCTGCCGGACAGCTGGTAGAGGGAGACGTTGATGCCGCCCGCGTGGGTGCCATCAACGCCGTTCAAAGTATGCGAGGAAACCGTCGCCATTATTCGATCGACGCCTTGTCGCGCTTGTCGGCGGTCGCTGCCACGATCGGGCTGATCACGCCGCGGCATTTGACGTTGACGCAGGCAGTCTTGCCGCTGGCAATCGCGCGCTGGATCGCACCGGACAGGTCTGCTCGCTTTGTTACCACTTCGCCGTGGCCGCCCATGCCCTCAAACAGGGTGTGGAAGGGGATGTCGCGGAAGTCGGTGGCATAGTGCTGGCCGTTGCTGAACAGTTTTTCCTGCTGCTGGCTGATGCAGTCCAGGCCGCCGTTGTTGTCGATCACAACGACAATCGGCAGGTTTTCCTGGAAGCAGGCCTCGACCGAGAGGCCGCCCGACAGGAATGCGCCGTCGCCGGAGACCACAACCACGGTCTTGTCGGGATGCACGTTCTTGGCCGACAGGCCGAAGGAGACGCCGACACCCAGCAGACTGTAGTTGCCCGGATGCATGATGCCGCCCAGTTTCAGCCCGCGCTTGGCGGCGATGTTGGTGGCAATCTCGTTCCAGAAGTGGGTGTTGCCGCCGTCAAAGACCAGCCAGTCGCCGTCTTTCATCTCGGCCTGAACGTCGACGCCCAGCTGCAGTGGGTGCATCTTGCAGTCTCCGGCCTGATGCTTGGCGTCTTCGTCTTCCAGATGCGCGCTCCATTCCTGCACCCATTCGGTGCGGCGCCGGACCTGCAGGTTGAACCAGCCGTCCCAGCTGTTTTCCAGCGCACCCATGGCGTCCAGGAATGCGCCCGGGTCCGAGAGCAGCGGCATATCGGCACCGTGATTGTATTCCAGCTCCTCGTGGCTGCCGTTCACGCAGATCAGCTTGGTGCCTTCGAGAATGAAGGGCGGATTGCCGAAGTTCATCTGGTTGTCCAGGCGGCAGCCGACCATGACCACGACGTCTGCTTCATGGATCGCCGGTTTGGAGGGGTGGAACTGGTGGAAGTCCGCCAGGCCGATGTAGCATTCGCTTTCTTCGCCCAGGTTCTTGGTGTGGTAGGGCACGTTATAGACCGGCACACGCAGCTTGTTGCAGGCCGCGGCCAGTTTGTCTTCGGTCTTGGACCACCACACACCGTGGCCTGCGATCACCACCGGGCGTTCGGCGTTCTTGATGGCTTCCAGCAACGGCGCCAGCGCGTCCGGGTCAGGCCATGCGCGCGGCAGAGGCTGCGCGGTGCGGTCAAAGGGGCGCTCCTGCTGGCCTGCGTCCTCCGGGAAGGAGGAAAACATGATGTCCACCGGCAGCGCCAGATGCACCGGGCCGGGGTAGCCTGTGGTGGCGGCCTTCCAGGCGCGGTCCACAAACTCGCTGATGCGGCTGCCGTCAACGATCTGTTCGGAGTATTTGGTCAGCGGCGCAGCGATGGCCACATCGTCGATTTCCTTGAAGCCGCCTGAACCCTGGCGCTTGAGGGTCGAGGAGCCGGTCACGAAGATCACCGGCGATCGCTCGCCCCAGGCTTCCAGCATCGCCGGAACCGCATTGGCAAAGCCTTCGGGGCCGACCAGGCAGAGCGTGGGCTTGCGGGTGATGCGGGCGTGGCCGTCGGCCAGATGGCCCGCAATCTGTTCATGCGGGCAGTTGATCACCGGCATCTGGCATTCCATGAAGCCTTCCAGCGCCGGATTGCAGAAGCCCCCGGCCAGGGTAAAGGCGTGGTCGATCCCTTTTTCCTTGAAGGCGCGCGCCAGCAGCGCGCCTCCGCGGATCATGCGTTTGGCTTCCGTGCTCATGATGAACCTCCGGTTTCAATCCCTCAAATGCGCAGAGCAGCGGCCGTCTTGCACAGGCCGGGCTGTCTGCGGTTGGCGTGAGTTTTGCGTTTGGGAGCCGGGCTGCACAAATTCTATTGAGTGATTGTTGTAATAGCGGTTTGATATGACGGAACCGCATCCCGCCTTTGATCAGGCTTAGACCGACCCGGAGACCGCCCATGAAGCTCATCCAGCTGCGCTATTTCTGCTCGATTGTTGAAAACGGCGGCTTCATTTCAGCCTCGCGGGAGCTGTTTATCGCCCAGCCGGCCCTCAGCCGTCAGATTGTCGACCTGGAGGCGGAAGTCGGGGTGGGCCTTTTGATGCGCGGGCCGAGCGGCACCAAGGTAACCGAGGCCGGCCGACGTTTTTACAGCCATGCCAAATCGATACTGGAGCAGGTCGAACTGGCTAAAAACGATGCCAGCAGCGCCGCCGGAAAGCTTGCGGGTGACATTGCTATTGCGCTGCCGGTGGGGATTGCGGGCATGCTGGCGGCCACGATTATTCAGGCGGTGGAACAGCAGTATCCCGGCATTAATGTTTCTATTCTGGACGGCCTTGGGTTTGAAGCCGGGCAGGTAATCGAGGCCGGCAAGGTCGATTTTGGTATTCTCCCCAGCATTGGCCGCCTGCAGGACGTCGAGTTCGAGCCCGTCGTGCGGGAGGAACTGTTTCTGTTCAGCAAGCGCCGGCACAGCGAGCCGGACAGTTCAGACATACCGCTGGCCGAACTCTCGGGCTTTGATCTGGTGATGCCGAACCGGCAAGTTCACGTGCGGCGGGCGCTGGAGGAGGCGATGAT
Organism: Leisingera sp. ANG-Vp; assembly: GCF_000813725.1. Taxonomy (GTDB): domain Bacteria; phylum Pseudomonadota; class Alphaproteobacteria; order Rhodobacterales; family Rhodobacteraceae; genus Leisingera. The sequence goes on along the minus strand of NZ_JWLD01000023.1, from coordinate 35,781 downwards.
GGAGACCGGCCGCCAGCTGCGGGTGCGGTATGAGCAGCAGTCGCTTCTGACGATCCGCGGCATGGTGCTGGCCGGGGTCGGAGCGACGGTGCTGAACTGGCCTTCCATGGCTGACCTACTGTCAGCCGGGGAGGTTGATGCCCGCCGGATCATCAATCCGAACCTGTCCCGGAATGTTTCTCTGGCAATCCCAAAAATCCGGCCGCTGACGCCCGTGTCACAGGCCGTATATGACGTTGTGCGCGAGGTTCTGGCGGCCGAGGTGCGTAATGGCAACTGGAAGGGCGAAGTCATCAGCTCCCAGTGAGCTGCCAGCCTGCGGCAGGTGGTTTGTCATAACAAAAACAGATCACATCAATCGCCACAAAAAATTAGTTTGCCCCGGTCCATCTGCCTAGGGTTCAGCCAGTATCCACGACAGCCCCAGCGGCTGTCTTGCAGATTGGCAGGCGGAAATGGCGAACCTTCAAGTACCAGCTTCACCCTGGATGGACGATGAGCTTCAGATGCTGTCGGACGCCTGTGCGCAGTTTTACGAAAAGGAATGCGCCCCTCATTACGAGGAATGGGAGAAACAGGGCAGCTTCCCGCGCTCCCTTTGGGAAAAGGCCGGCGAGATGGGCTTGCTGGGCGCGGAAGTGCCCGAGGAATTCGGCGGTCCCGGTGCCAGCTTTGCTTATGACGCGGTGATTGCCTATCAGGGCAACCTGGCCGGTATCGACGGCTGGGGCGGCGGGCTGCACAACTCCATCGTGATCCCCTACATCATCCACTACGGGTCCGCGGATCAGAAACGCTCGATCCTGCCGCGCATGGTCTCGGGTGAGCTGATCGGCGCCATTGCGATGACCGAACCGGGTGCAGGCTCGGACCTGCAGAACATCAAGACAGTGGCCCGCAAGGACGGCAATCACTATTCGATTTCGGGCTCCAAGACTTTTATCACCAACGGCCAGCTGGCCAATCTGGTTATAGTTGCCGCCAAGACCGATCCCGCGGCAGGCGGGCGGGGCATCTCGCTGTTTGCGGTTGAGACTGATAAGGTTGATGGCTTCCGCCGGGGACGCAACCTCGACAAGCTGGGGATGAAGTCCAACGACACGTCCGAGCTGTTCTTTGACGGCATGCAGGTGCCTGCCTCGGCGCTGATCGGTCCGGAAGAGGGCAGGGGGTTCTATCAGATGATGGAACAGCTGCCCCAGGAACGCCTGCTGATCGGTGTCTATGCGGTGGCCCGCATGGAACGCGCCCTGAGGCTGACACTGGACTATGTCAACGAGCGCAAGGCGTTCGGCAGGAAAATCGCCGACTTCCAGAACACTCAGTTCGTACTGGCGGAATGCGCCTCGGAATTCACCATCGCAAAGGTTTTCCTGGACCATTGCATCAGCGAGCATATCGAAGGCCGCCTGACCACCGAAAAGGTCTCGATGGCAAAGTACTGGCTGACCGACCTGCAGGCCAAAGTCATCGACCGCTGCCTGCAGCTTTTTGGCGGCTACGGCATGATGACCGAATACCCGCTGGAACGCATGTACCGCGACAACCGTATTGAACGGATCTACGCCGGCACCAATGAAATCATGAAACTCGTGATTGCCCGCGACCTGTTGAAGGACTGACCCCATGACCTCTGATCCCCGGATTTTGCAGGTTTCCGCTGCAGACGGCATTGCCACTTTAATTCTGAACCGTCCGGCGGCCCGCAACAGCCTGTCGCTGGACATGCTGCACGCGCTGCAAAATGCGTTTGAAGACTGGGGGGCGCGCGCAGACATCAAGGTGATCGTGCTGGCCGCCAATGGCCCTGCCTTCTGCGCGGGCCATGACCTCAAGGAGATGACCGCAGCGCGCGAAAACGCGGACGGGGGGCGGGCGTTTTACCGCGTGACCATGGAAACTTGCTCGGCCACGATGCAGGCCATTGTGACATGCCCCAAGCCGGTGATTGCTGCGGTGCATGGCACTGCGACAGCGGCCGGGTGCCAGCTGGTGGCCAGCTGTGATCTGGCGATTGCCGCAGAAGGCACCCGATTTGCCACGCCGGGGGTGAATATCGGCCTGTTTTGCTCCACCCCAATGGTGGCGCTGTCGCGCAATGTCGGGCGCAAACAGGCCATGAAAATGCTGCTCACCGGGCAGATGACCGATGCGGAAACCGCCCTCAATTGGGGCCTGATCAGCGATATCGTACCGATGGAGCAGTTGCAGGCAGAAGCCGGAAAGCTTGCCGCTCTGATCGCCGGCAAATCGGGGCGCACACTGAAGATCGGCAAGGAGGCGTTTTACGCCCAGGCCCAGATGAGCCTGGAAAAGGCTTATGATTATGCCACTGGCGTGATGGTCGAAAACATGATGATCGACGATGCCAAGGAAGGCATACAGGCCTTTATCGAAAAGCGTGCTCCAGAGTGGCCGGCGCCCTGAGCCCTCAAGCAAAAACCGCAATCTGATTAATGCTAAGAGGTGAGGCTGATGTCTGAACTCTCTGTTGACGTGTCCTGGTTCCGCAACACTCCCCATTTGATCGAGGGGCAGGTCGATAAGGCCCATGAGATCCTTTACAATTCGCAATTCACGCTGCCGGGAGATGCAGCGCCGGACTGGGGCGGTGATCCGGACTCCACCAATCCCGAGCAAGCGCTGGCCGCCTCGCTGTCGAGCTGCCACATGATGACGTTCCTGGCGCTGGCAGCCAAGGCCGGCTGGCCGGTTGCCACCTATGCCGATCACGCTGAAGCTGCCCTGGGCAAAACCGAAAAGGGCATGATGGCGGTGACCGAGCTGAAACTGTCGCCGCGGGTCACTTTTGATACCGGCTTTGACGTCACCCCTGCCAAGGTGGAGGAGATGCACGAGCGCGCGCATCGCTACTGCTTCGTTGCCAACTCGATCAGTGCAAAGATGACGATCACGCCGGTGGTCTGACCCAGGCTTTGCTTCTGCCGCTGCCCCTTCCGCTGCGTACGGCGTCTCTGCCCGTCCTGCCAGGATAGGAAGAGACGCATTTTCATGAGGTTGCAATGGCACAGCAGGCGATCTTCAAGGCGCGAAATTTGATTGGGGTTTATGGGAAAGGGCTGCTGGTCTCAGCGCTGATTGCCCTGACCGCACAATTCCTGGCCGAACATTGTGGCGCACCTGCTATGCTGATGGCTTTGCTTCTGGGTATTGCACTGCATTTCCTGGTTGCGGAGCCAGGTAATGTCTGCGTCGCTGGCGGTGAGCTGGCCTCCCGTACCGTTTTGCGGATCGGGGTGGCGCTGCTGGGTCGCGGCTGGCGCTTCGGAACACTCACTGGCGGTTCAGTGGCAATTTGCGGCGTTTCCGCCGAAGAATGAACAATCCGACCGCAATCTGATCTTCACAGTGCTGAGCGTCACAATCCGTCCAACATAGTAATGATCGCTTATACGTTGCTGACCAATGTGTCGGCACTGAATGAAATAGCAGCAGGGCCATTTATCGGCGGCCCCTTTCATGGTGTGGCGCAGGTGGTCGGCGCCGGGGCCTTTTATCTGACGGAATTACTGCAGCATGCACGCACGACAGCTTCGATGGGCTGCAATGCGGCGATGAAGATGCTTTTCGAAGGTCGGGAAATGGCCGGTCAGACCGACTAGGCCTGTCGGTCAGTCCTGCTTTGCAAAGCCAGGCAACTGCACATTGCGGACATGTGGGAACGTCCTGGTTGCACGTGCGGCGAAGGTCAGCTTCGTCCCGTTTTGCGCCGAGCTGGACAAGTGAAGAGCTAATTGATGGCCGACGGCAGCAAAGGGGCTGCTCACCGGCGGATTGCGCTTTTACTTAGGCTAGTTTTGTCAGAAATCATCTCCCAACTTTTCACAGCACACTTCAATCTACCGACGGCATCATATGCACCTGAATAGCCAGCTTTCAGCCCGCTCATACTAACTGAGATGTGGTTGATAATAGGTGCCGGAAAATGGTGATAGGGCGCGCTCGACGACACAACTGCGACATGGAAGTATCGTTACGGAACTAGCGCATCTCCTGATGTCCTCCAGCCAGCCAGTCAAAAACCAGCTGCGCCCGGTCAGATGACCGGTTGTGCAGTTTGACATAGAATTCCAGAGGCGCCGAAATTGTGTCAGGCAGAAGTCTGACCAGCTTGCCGGATGCGACCAGATCTGCAGTCAATCCCTCCCAGCCGAGCACGGCCCCCATGTCGTCCTGTGCGGCTTGCAGTGCGATGACATAATTGTTGACGCGATGGGCGGACTTCAGCGGCCCTGAATAGCCCAAGGCTTGCGCCCACACCTGCCAGTCGGTGCCGCCGGTTTCCAGCGAGTCGAGATGGATCAGCGGAACCTCTGCGATGTCTGCGACGCTGGAAATCCGGTGCCGGGAGGCAAACCGCGGGCTGCACAGTGCCATGATCCGGTCCCTGAACAACGCTCTGCAATGGCCGCTGTCCCGGGACATATCCGCATAATGCAGGCTGAGATCGCAATCGCCGGCGGCCTTTTCCGTATCGCTGACGATCTGTGCCACCGAGATATGCTCGTAGCTTTTCCAGAAATGCGCCAGCCGCGGCGTCAGCCACAGCGAGCTCACAGCGGTGCTGGAGCGGATGGTCACCGAGCTGCGCCCGTGCTGGGCCCGCAGCTGCTCAAATGCGTCGTTGATCCCCTCAAATCCCCTTTGCAAAGCGACCAGCAGATAGGCGCCGCTTTCCGTCAACTCGACGCCGCGGTGAAAGCGGTTGAACAGGCTGCACTGCAGCTCCCGCTCGAGCGCCTTGATCTGGTGGCTGACCGCAGCGGGGGTAACGTTCAGCTCTGTGGCCGCAAGCTTGAAGCTAGAGTTTCGGGCGGCGGCTTCGAAGCTGACGAGGGAGCTCATCCGGGGCAGGTCATAGGGACGGTTGGGCAAGGCGGCTTTATCCTTGGTCCGGAAATGTTGATTGCAGCATGTCTCTTTTCGAGCCTTTGGGCAAATTCAGCTAAGCCAAGATGAAAATTTTTGCAATTGCTGGATGCGCGAATGACGCCAAAATGCAGCATCACTCCCCGGCTTTGGATCCGTGCCGGGCAGGGGAGGCATTCAGGAATTCTGCCGCAGCAGCCGAGGCTGCCGGACACCCGCAAACAGGAGTTGGTCTATGAAGTCGCATGCAAAAGTGGTGGTCGTCGGCGGCGGCTGTGTCGGAGCCTCGATCCTTTACGGGCTGACCCAGCACGGCTGCACCGATGCGGTGATGCTGGAGCGTACCACGCTGACCTCCGGGTCGACCTGGCACGCCGCGGGGCTGCTGGTGACATTCGTGCGCTCGCACAACATCTCAAAGATGACGATGGAAACCATCCGCATCTATGGCGAGGTGGAGAAGAAACTGGGCAGCTCCGTGGGCCTGCGGCAGGTCGGCCAGCTGCGGGTCGCCAACACCCAGAAACGCTGGGACGAGTTCCAGTCCTATATCTCGATTGCTGAGGCCGCAGGCGTGCCTTGCCGCCTGGTGACGCCGGAGGAGATCAAGGAGATCCACCCGCTGCTGGCGCAGAGCGAGACCATCCGCGGCGGCATCCTGCATGACCAGGACGGTTACGTGAACCCGGCCGACATCACCATGGGGCTGGCCAAGCTGGCCCGCGATCAGGGTGCAACCGTCTATCAGAACACCGAGGCGCAGGCCTATGAGAAGCTGGACAACGGCCATTGGAAGGTGACCACCAGCAAGGGCGAGATCACCTGCGAGCATCTGATCTTTGCCACCGGCAACTATGCCCGTGAAAACGCCCGCCGGGTCGGCCTGGACCTGCCTTGCATCCCGATCGTGCATCAGTACTGGACGACTGAGACCGTGCCGCTGCTGAAAGAGCGCCGCGCCGAAGGCCTGCCGGAGTTCCCGATCCTGCGCGACGAGGATTACGGCGCCTATCTGCGCGAGGATGTGGGCGGCTTCCAATTCGGCCCTTACGAGTTCGAAAAGGACCTCAAGCTCTTTGCCGAGGACAAGGTGCCGGCCGATTTCGGCGCCGACCTGCTGCCCGAGGATTTCGAGGCGGTGGAAACCCAGTGGGAGCGCGCGCTGGAGCGGGTGCCGGCCCTGGGCGAGGTCGGCATCAAGGCCAACACCCGCGGTCCGTTCCAGATGACCCCGGACGAGCTGCCGCTGTGCGGCCCGGCGCCGGGGCACGACAACCTGTGGCTGGCCGAGGGCGTGCCCGGCGGCATCCTGTGGGGCGGCACCATGGGCGAGCGGCTGGCACGCTGGATCGTTGACGGCCATCCCGGCATCGACATGTCCGAAATCGACCCGCGCCGCTTTGGCGACTATGCCTCCAAGCGCTGGACTATGGACAAGGTGCGCGAGACCTGGGGCACCCATATGGATGCGCATGTTCCCGGCGAGGATTTCCCCTCGGCGCGGCCGATGAAGACGATGCCGTCCTACGATCTGCTGACGGCGCAGGGCGCGGTCTGGACCACATTCAACGGCTATGAGTTCCCGCGCTGGTTCGCCAAGTCGCCCGCTGAGGCCATCCCTGAGCACAGCTTCCGCCGCACCAGCCACATGGAGCTGGTGCAGGAAGAGGTGCGGGTGACCCGCGAGGAGGCCGGCTTTATCGAGATGTCGCCGATGACCAAGTTCACCGTGCGCGGCCCGGGTGCCGCCAAGTGGCTGGACGGAATCATGGCCAACAAGCTGCCCAAGGTCGGCCGCATGACCCTGGCGGTGGCGCTGAACCCGCAGGGCGGCATGGAGGGCGAATACACCATCGTCCGTTATGGCGAGAACGACTTCTACCTGGTCTCGACCCCGAACGGGCAAGTCTACAACTGGGATTACCTGTCGCGCCTGCTGCCGGATGATGGCTCGGTGATCCTGGAAGATAATTCGGAACAGGTGGGCGTGATTGCTCTGGCGGGGCCGAAATCGCGTGAGATTCTGCAGCAGCTGACCGACAACGACCTGTCAAACGAAGCCTTCCCCTGGCTCAGCGCCCAAATGGGCGAGGTGGGCTATGCCAAGGGCGTCCACCTGCTGCGCGTCAGCTACACCGGCGAGCTGGGCTGGGAGCTGCATCACCCGGTCGGATACAACCGGCATCTGGTCGATCAGCTGCTGAAGGCGGGTGTGAAACCTTTTGGTCTGGAGGCGCTGGAATCGATGCGGCTGGAGAAATCCTACCGCGCGATCAACCGGGAGATCTGCAAGGACATGACGCCGTTTGAGGCTGGGCTGGACCGCTTTGTGGCGCTGGAAGGACGTGAGTTCATCGGCCGCGATGCGCTGGTCCGGCAGAAGGAGGCGGGCGGTTACAACACGCTGGTTACCCTGAAGCTGCCGTTCTGCGACACTTCGGTGCTGGCGGATGAGAGCGTCTACAGGGATGGCACGCTTGTCGGCCGCGTGACGTCGGGCGGGTTCTCCTACTACTGCAACCACGACATCGCGATGGCGCTGGTGCCGCAGGAGCTCACCGCTGAGGGCACGCGCCTGCAGGTGATGGTCCACAACGAGATGCGCGAAGCTGAGGTGATCGGCATCTGCGCGGTCGACCCAACCAGCGCACGGGCCCGGGCCTGAGCCCGGCCTAGCCACAGGAGCATGACATGACGGAACTGAACACACGGGCGCCGCGCGGCGCCCGGGGCGGACGGGCTGCGCGCGTCAAAGCCCGCACCAACCCGGCCCCGGTCTATCTGCCCGCGCTGAACCGCCGGGTAGGCCCCATTGACCTCTTGGGTCCGGAAGGGGTGGAGAAGATCCACAATGCGGCGATGACGATCCTGGAGACCACCGGCATAGAATTCCGGGACCCGGTGGCGCTGGCGGACTGGAAACGCGCTGGCGCCGATGTGCAGGGCGAGCGGGTGCGCATCGGCCGCGATATGCTGATGGATCTGATCTCCTCGGTGCCCTCGGAATGGGGCTATGCCGCCCGCAACCCTGAACGCTCGCTGCGGGTGGGCAAACGGCACTCGGTCTTTGCCAACGCCTATGGTGCGCCCTTTGTCTATGACCTGGACGGCGTCCGCCGCCCCTCGGTGCTGGAGGATGCGCATAACTTCTTCAAGCTGAGCCAGATGAGCCAGTCGATGATGGTGCCGGGCATCCTGCCGGTGGAGCCGCAGGACGTGCCGGTGCCGGAGCGCCATCTGGAACTGGTCCATGCGGCGCTGACGCTGACCGACAAGCCGATCAAGGGCTCGGTTTTGTCGGAGCAGGCGGCGCGCGACACGGTGGAGATGGTCCGCATCGTTTTCGGCGAGGAGTTTGTCGACAGCAACGTGGTGCTGGCGGCACTTTTGAACTGCAACACGCCGCTGGTCTGGGACGAGACCATGCTGCAGTCCTTGCGGGTCTATGCGTCGGCCAACCAGCCCTGCCTGCTGTCGCCTTTTGTACTGGCAGGCGCCTCGGCCCCTGCCAGCCCGCAGGGCGGTGTAGCGCTGCTGATCGCCGAGAGCCTCGCAGGCATGGCCTACAGCCAGATCATCCGCCGCGGCGCGCCGATGGTCCTGGGGGTGGCGATCATGGGCGTTTCGATGAAGACCGGCGCCCCGATGATGGGTTCGCCCGAGCCGGGGCTGATGAATCTGCTGGTGGGACAGATGGCGCGGTTTTACGGCGTGCCCTGGCGGACCTGCACTATGTGGACCGGCTCGAAATCGCCGGACATGCAGGCCGGGTTCGACACCGCCAACACCATGTGGCCGGTGCTGCTGGGCGGGGCGAACTACATCGTGCATTCGGCCGGTTTTCTGGAAGGCGCGCTGGGGGTCAGCTACTCGAAATGGGTGCAGGACACGCTGCAGCTCGAGAACTTCCACCGGTTCTTCAGCGGCTTGCAGGAAGAAAACCTGGATGCGCTCTTGGGCGATATCGCGGCGATCGGCCCCGGCGGCCATTTCCTCGGCACTGATCATACCCGCGAAAACCCGATGCATATGAACCCGCTGCAGAACAACGACAGCTTTGAGCAGTGGGAGGCCGAAGGCGCCAAGACTGCGGAACTGGTGGGCCGCGAAGAGGCGCGGCGGATGCTGGACAGCTACGTTCAGCCGCCGATGCCGGAGGATCAGCGCGGCAAGCTGGATGAATTTGTTGCCAAAAAGCGCGCGCTGTACCAAGCCTGACACGAGCGGGCGCCAAGGCGCCCCTTTGACCCGACACAAGGACAGGATTTGAGCCCATGACCGCATCTTCGACAAAAATGCTCTCACTCGCCGAGGTTCGGGCTTTGGCCAAGTCTGTCCTTGTGGCCGCGGGTATGGATGAGGCGGGCAGCGATGTAATAGCCGATATCGTCACCTGCTCGGAACGCGACGGCCCGCGCAGCCACGGGCTGCGGATGCTGCCGGTCTATGCGCAAAGCTTTACCTCGGGCTATGCCAATGGCGCCGCAGCGCCGTCGGTTGAAAAGATCGCACCGGGCGTGCTGCGCGGCGATGCGGACAACGGTTACTACCAGATCGCTGCTGCCGCCGCGCGCGATGAGCTGATTGCCCTGGCTCGCGAGAACGGCATTGCCGCCTTCACCTGTTCCAATTGCCACCACCTGGGCGGCCTGCGCTTTGACACCGAGCCGCTGGCCGAGGCGGGGCTGGTGGCGCTGGCAGTGATCAACTCGCTGTCGATGGTGGTGCCTCAGGGCGGCGTCAAGCCGGTGTTCGGCACCAACCCGATGTCCTTTGCCTGCCCGCGCGAGGGCGCTGAACCTGTGGTCTGGGACCAGGCGGCCTCGATGGTGGCGCTGATGGATATCCGCATGGCGGCAGCTGAAGGCCACGATTTGCCGCGCCCGGCCGGCCTGGACCCCGAGGGCAATGCCAGCACTGATCCGAACGCCATTCTGGAAACCCGCAGCCTGCTGCCCTTCGGCGAGCACAAGGGCGCCGCGATTGCCTTTATGATCGAGGTGCTGGGCGCGGCGCTGGCCGGCGGCACCCTGTCCGTCGACAATCAGGAGCGGGAGTCCTTCGGTGCCCTCAACATCAAGGGTGGCGCCACCCTGATTGCCATTGACCCAAGCCGCTTCGGGAATGCTGCCTTTGGCGACTACATCACCCGCATTTGCGCCGAGATCGAGGGCAATGGCGCCGCCCGGGTGCCCGGCGACGGGCGGCTGAAGAAACGCGCGTCGGCAGAAGCCGGCGGCGTTGAGGTCAGCACCGAGCTGCTCGCGCAGCTGAACCAGCTGGCTCAGCCTGCATGAAACGGGTCGTGATTGCGGGTGGCGGTGTTGTCGGCATCTCCTGTGCGCTGGCGCTGCAGGCCGAGGGCCACAGCGTCACCGTGCTGGAACCCGGCCCGATAGGCGAAGGCGCCAGCTGGGCCTCTTGCGGTTGCATTGCAGTGGGAGAGATCGTGCCGCTGTCGCAGCCGGGCATGCTGATGAAAGTGCCGGGCTGGCTGCTGGACCCTGAGGCACCCTTGTCACTGCGTCCGGCGTCTGCGCTGGGGCTGCTGCCCTGGTTTGCCCGCTTCACTGCCAACTCAATGCCTTCCCGGATGCGGGCGATTGCTGCCGATCTGGCACGGCTGACCTTCGCCGCCACCGCCGACTTCAAAGCACAGCTTGCAGACATCGAAACCCCGGAGCTGTTGGTGGAGCGCCCGGTGATCAAGCTGTTTGATGATGAGCGCGACAAAGCGGTCATGGGCGCCGCCTTTGATCTGGCGCGTGAACTCGGCTGCACAATCGACGACATTTCCGGGCGGGAAGCCCATGAGATGGAACCGGCCATTGCCACCGATTTCAAATTCGCTGCGGTTCTGCGAGATTGGAGCTTTGTCAGCGACCCCAAACGGCTGGTGAAAAAGCTGATGCAAGCCTTTGTGCAACGCGGGGGCACGGTTTTGCCACTCGCGTGCAAAGGTTTTCAGCGCGACGGTGCGCGGGTGACCGGTGTCGAAACCGCTGATGGCCAGCTGCTGCCCGCCGATGAAGTGGTGATTGCGGCAGGCACCCACTCGAAACCTCTCGCTAAAAATCTGGGAATCAAGCTTCGTTTGGAAGGCGTCATGGGGTATTCGACCGGCCTGCAGGATCCTGGCTTGGATCTGAAACACACGGTTTTCTACCCGGCGGGCGGTTTCGGCGTCACGCCTTATGAAAATGAGCTGGCGGTTGCCGGGACAGTGGAGTTTGCAAGCCTCGCCGCCGCCCCGAAATGGCGCCGGGCCGATGTTCTGGTCAAACGCGCACATCGCGTTCTGCCAGGGCTGCAGGATCGCCATCACAGCCGCCGCATGGGCCGCCGCCCCTTCACCCCTGACACCCGTCCAATAATCGGGAGAACTGTCAATCTGGCCAATGTGTCTCTTGCTACTGGTCATGGTCAGCTCGGGTTGACGCTGGGAGCCACCACCGGACGGATCATTGCTGACGTCATTGCAGGGCGGCCGCTGAGCGAGGAAATCCGTGCCTTCAGCCCGGACAGGTTTTAGGGTTCGAACAATCCGGAAGTTGCCGGCCTCCGCCCCGGACTGGCTAACTTTTTGCCGGATTGGCAATTGAAAGACGCCGGAACACTGTTGTTTCAGAGGCATCCCTTGCAACGTTTAGACTTCTGGACAACGCTAAACACCTCGAATAGCGGGCCCGGAAACGGCGCTACTCAGCAAGCCTGCCATCTAACTGCCGCTCAGAATATGTCTCCTTCCACTTAAACGAACATACTGTCGCAGGACGGTTTTGAGCTCCCGCTGGACATTTGACACGGTATTCGTCTTTGCATGTGGGGCTGGAAGTGGACTGGCGGCAACAAACGCCGATCAGTACGTGGCTCGTCCTGTTTTTTTTGCGTTCGCGCCCCGGTTCAAAGAAAACTGCAGTGGGGAATGAGTTTCGCTTGCCTCCATTTCAACGGTCTCTGAGCGGCTCGGCTTTTTAATCCTCGCTGCCGAGATTGAGGGGCCATAACCAATTCGGACCGTTTGCGGAGTGGTCTGGATGCAAAGCTGTTCAGAATGGGGCTGTATCTTGTGACGCGAGATCAAGCTTCCGTATGGTTCTCGAGCATCGCGATCACCTCTATCTCGATCACCATGTCTTCGTAGACCAGATTGGGCACCGGGATACCGGTCGTTGCAGGGCCGGGCGCGGTGTAGGAATTGGAGCGGATCAGCAGGTTTTCGTGCAGCGCTTCGGCCGAGGCATTGCCCTGATAGAAGGTGGTGACCTTGACCACATCGTCCAGGGCGGCGCCGAATTCCTCCAGCACGCGGGCCGCATTGTCCATGGCGATACGGGTTTGGGCGACCATGTCGCCGGGTTCCAGCACCTTGGCCTGCGCATCCAGCGCCACCTGGCCGCCCACATGGATAAGCTGGCCGGAGGCGACACCGTGTTTGTAAGGCAGCGCGGCGGTCCAGTTCCAATGCCCGCCGGGCCAGACGTGCCGGATACGGCGCGCGCCGGGAGCGCAGGCGGTGGCGGCGATGCGGGTGGTCAGCCCGTCATGGGGAAAGGACGGCACCGGAATGCCTGTGGGCGCCGGACCGGGGTCCCGGAAGTAACCGGCGCGGATGCGGGCAGAGATTTCCCAGTCTTCCGCCGTGCCGTCGCCTAGGTAGAATGTGTTGACCTTGACCACATCCTGCATCTCCGCTCCTGCAGCCTGAAGCGCGCGGGAGAGGCGCTCCATCATCAACCGGGTCTGCGCCACGATATCTCCGGGATGGGCAACAGATCCGTCAGCGCAGCGGGCGCTCATGTCTCCGGTAAAGATCATGCCGCCGCATGCCACCGCATGCGAGAAGGCCTGAGGCAAAAACGGCAGGTCATCGAGATGGTAATTGCGGCGGGGCAATGCGCTGCCATCGGGAGCACGCATGGCGACACCTTCGATTTCGCACAGCATGCCAGGGTAGCAGAGTTCGGGCAGGCTGATCAGATTGACAACCGGTTTCACCTCAGGCCCGATGATGCCGGCCAGCAGGTCCAACAGCCGGGCCTCGTCATCCGCGCCGCCAACGTAATAGACCACCAGCCGCACCAGATCGGTGAATCCGACGCCAAGGTCAGCCAGCAGATCCTGCGTATAGGCCATCGAATTACGCACTTGGGCATCCAGATCGCCGATGTTGCGTACGGTTCCCAGGGAATCCAGATCCACCTGACCGCCAGTAAAGACCATATCGCCCGCACGCACTGCATGACGATGAGTCAGCTTTACGGGCCAGTCCCAGTGCCCCTCGGGAAAGCTGTACCGCCTGGTCATGGAGCGCCTCCTGGCTGTTAAATGTCTGCCAGAGCATAGCTAATCATGAGGCAGGCGATCCGGCCAGTGGTTTCTGAGCCCCACATGTACTGGCATTACAATTTGGCGCTTAGAGCCCTTTGCGGTCACTGACCACATTGCAGGCGCTCCCTCATGCAGAAGGCAAAGGGCGGCGCCAAGCAGCCGTTGACAGGTCGCTAAACGACAGGCCGCAGAACGGGACAGAATTGCCTTATGCTTAGCCGGGAAAGCCAGAGGTGCTGACAAGCTGGGCCAGAATTGCGGGTCGATGGGAAGCCACAGACGCAACGAGCGTGAGACAGGGCCGCTCCCCTAGGCTCCAAGTCTCAATTCGCGGGTCAGTCACACTCAATCTGCAAAGCCGCAATAGGAGCGCGTCATCGGAAAGTGCGCTATCCAATCCTGTGTTCCGAAATTGTGATTTCACCGGGGGTTCCCGAACGTGATTGAATTTCTTAATTTTCTCCTGGGAAAAGAAAATTCTCTCAAACTGAAGATATCTAGATTGTTGATTTATTTAAGTATTTTGGGGGCATGATCGTGTTTCAATCGAACTTCGTCACGGCAGGGATTGTAACTTTGGCAAGCAGCACAATTGCAACACATTCTGTTGCACAGAGTGCCGCGCCGACGCGGGCCGACAGCCAGGTCATGTTCGTGCTTGATGGTTCAAATTCAATGTGGGGCCAAATTGACGGCGTCGCCAAAATCTCCATCGCTAAAGAGGTCATGACAGATCTCATCCAAGACTGGGATGAGGAAATTCCTGTAGGTCTGGTCGCTTATGGCCACAGAAACAAAAATGATTGTCGCGACATAGAAGTGATCTCAACGCCTGGCACGGAGAACCGCCGGCGGCTGATTGAAGAAGTGCAGTCGATTTCCCCGAGGGGTAAAACACCAATTACCCAAAGCCTTTTCACTGCCGCAAATTCTTTTGAGGGCAAGGTTGCTAACCCTCAAGTGGTCTTGGTCAGCGATGGATTGGAAACCTGCGAGGGTGACCCATGTGCTATGGCGTATGCCTATAACTATTCGAACCCTGGCTTTGATGTTCATGTAATCGGGTTTGATGTGAATGAAGAGGAATCCAAAGCCTTGGCCTGTATTGCCGAGGAGTCTGGCGGATTGTTTTTCCGGGCTAACAATGCAGATGAGTTGCAGGACGCTTTGAAGCAAACGCTGGAAGTGGTCACGAGTGTGCCGCCCAAACCTGTACCTGTTCCGGATGCCGTGCCAGCAGAACCGGAGCCTTCCCTGACACTCTTTGCCAAACTTTGTGAAAGTTGCGAAGCGACAGCCGGTGACTTTCGGTGGATCGTTCGTGACGGGGAGACGGTATTGCATGACGGGTTAAGCGATATCTACCCGGACGCACCCCAACTCGCCCCGGGAGAATATGATGTTGAAGTCCGCTACAAAAGCAGCGTGTTGGTGCGCAAAGGCCGGATAGCCATTGGCGAGGATGGTGCGCAAATCAGCCCGCTGAACCTGAACGGCGGCGCGGCACGGCTCTTTGCTTTTGCGACCGATGACACATCTATCCCGGCGGATCCGATACTTTATCGATTTGCTCCCATCATTGACGGGCAAGTGCAGGATGTCATTGCCGAGAATGCCGCATCGAATGCGGAAACCTGGCTGCCTGCAGGCCGCTACAAGGTCACTGTTGCCCACAAAGCGGTGACAGGTGAAGCCGAGATTGAGATTATTGCTGGCAAGGAAACCGAGTATGAGTTTGATCTCAGAACCGGTTATGTCCAGCCGGATGTCGTCTTGTTTGCCGGTGGAGAAATTCGGCGCAGCAATATGTTCTATCGGTTGAGAGACGCCTCAACCGGGGTTGAAACGGCTGCAGCCGTGGGGGAAGGAAGCCCTGCGATGGCTGCAAAGCCTGGTCGATACGATCTGGAGATTGATTTTCGCACCCCATCGTTCCTCGGTGGGGCCACAATTGAGTTCCCTGTAGAAGTAAAGGCCGGTGGGACGACAAAGGGCCCTTTCAACCTGAATGTGGGGCGGTTTGAGTACGAGATCACTTCAAAATCTGGGCGAAAGATTGATGGCTTGTGGCTCAATCCGATCAATGAAGACGGCAGCTTGGCCAAAAACATAGGCTTCTCGCTATCTTCCAAACTTCATGGATATGCCTCAGCAGGAAAATACACTCTGTTGATCCAGGTGGAGGGTGAGCGGACGCATATCGAACCGTTCGACATCGTGCCTGGCGAGGTTCGCCAACTGCAAATCGAACTCCCCTGAATAGGGGGTGTGCAGTGGAAGTCTGTTTGAACGCGCGAATTGCGGCTGCATTTCCTTTAGGAGAGCTGGCATGCCGCTACGATTGAAAAGCGCAGTTTCTGGCTGCGCAATGCTGATGATGATGCCTCACTCAGTGACCGCTGAAACATGGAATACCCAAGGTCTTTTTGCTCCCTTTGACCTAATCAAGGCAGAGGAGGAACAGCCACCTGCGCGTGTCGAAGATTACCGATTGGTGTCCTCTGTGGTCTTTGACTTTGGCAATGGAGATACGCTGACGGGCCAAAGCACGAGTATTGCCGCGCTGCAGGACGGCATCGTTCTTACCTGAAACCTCCCTCGGCCCGGCGATGTTCCTATTTGCTAGGCTAATGGGGTAAGAATTCCTCATAAAACAGGCGCTAGCCCCGATTATGCGCTGTACTGTTCTCTGGCCACTATTAAAATTCTTATAATGAGGATTATGTTACTTCAATTCCAGCGCCATAGGGACGCTTGCGCTAGGCCGTCCCCCTTGCGAAAAGCCTGCAAAGACAATGATTACCCGGGTCAGATGATAAACACCGCCCTGGTTGAACACCACTGCGTCATAGTCGAAACCTCCGCCGGTCACATTCACTGCAGGCAGAGCCGCGGCACGGATTGCGGTCAGTTGCACAACGTCCGGGCGGGTGAAATTGTCCAGCGTCAGGGCAAAACTTTCGTAGCGCATTCCGCCAGTCAGCTCAAAGCCGCCGAGCCCCCAGCGGCTGATCGTCCGCATACCGCCCCCTGCCCCAGCAGACCGGCCACGGCCGCCTGACTGCGGGAGATCAGCCCGATCAGCGACAGCAAGGAACCGGCATCAACCTGAAAACTCTGCTCCAGCGCTATGATCAGCTCTTCGGGCAGGCGGAAAATCAGGGCGAGCATCATCAGTTGGGCCGTCAGGACGACTCCTTGGCTTTGATCATGATACTCGAAACAAGGCTCTTTCCGGCTGAGCTGGCTTTTGCAGGGAATTACCGGGGCCACTACGGGACACGGACCCCAGTTCCGGCACGCACGCCGGGCCGTAGTGGGGCATCATGCCGCGATTGAACATATTGTAAACTTTGGCAGCATAGTATACCGCGGCATACAAGGAGCATCCCCGGGTCCATCAGACGCTTTCTGAAGCCTGGGGCTCAAGCTTAATCTAACGCTTACTCGCCGGGATAGCCATGAGCCTGTACACAGACTACTTGAATGAGATCGAAACGCGCAAAGAGCAGGGTCTGAACCCCAAGCCCATCGATGACGGGGCTCTTGTTAGCGCACTCATCGCGCAAATTAAAGATGCCGGGAACGAACATCGCGAAGATTCCCTCAACCATCTCATTTACAATACCCTGCCGGGCACCACGAGCGCTGCCGGAGTGAAGGCCAAGTTCCTGAAGGAAATCATCCTGGGGGAAACCGAGGTTGCTGAGATCTCTCCGGATTTCGCCTTTGAACTGCTGTCGCACATGAAAGGCGGCCCATCGGTCGAAGTGCTGCTGGATCTGGCCTTGGGCGAGGCTGGCGCGGCTGCCAGTGCTGCTGCCGAAGTGCTGAAAACCCAGGTTTTCCTCTATGAAGCCGACACCGGCCGCCTTTCCGAGGCCTTTGCGGCCGGCAATGCCATCGCCAAAGACGTGCTGGAAAGCTATGCGAAGGCCGAATTCTTCACCAAGCTTCCGGACATTGACGAAGAAATCCAGGTCGTCACCTATGTCGCTGCCGAAGGCGACATCTCCACTGACCTTCTCAGCCCTGGCAACCAGGCGCACTCGCGCTCGGACCGCGAGCTGCACGGCAAATGCCTGATTTCCGAGCAGGCGCAGAAAGAAATCGAGGCGCTGAAACTGCAGCACCCCGGCAAGCGGGTGATGCTGGTGGCCGAGAAAGGCACCATGGGCGTGGGCTCCTCGCGCATGTCGGGCGTCAACAACGTGGCGCTGTGGACCGGTCAGCAGGCCAGCCCCTATGTGCCCTTCGTGAACATCGCCCCGGTTGTCGCGGGCACCAACGGCATCTCGCCGATCTTCCTGACCACCGTTGGTGTTACCGGCGGCATCGGCATCGACCTGAAGAACTGGGTCAAGAAAGTCGACGGCGAGGGCAACCCGATCCTCAACAACGATGACAGCCCGGTTCTGGAACAGAAATACTCGGTCGAAACCGGCACTGTGCTGACCATCAACACCAAGGACAAGAAGCTCTACAGCGAAGACGGCGGCAAGGAACTGGCTGACGTCGCATCCGCCTTCACCCCGCAGAAGGTTGAATTCATGAAGGCCGGCGGCTCCTACGCTGTGGTCTTCGGCAAGAAGCTGCAGAGCTTTGCCAGCGAAACGCTGGGTGTTGAGCCGAAGCCCGTCTTTGCGCCGGCCAAGGAAATCAGCCACGAAGGCCAGGGCCTGACTGCAGTTGAAAAAATCTTCAACCGCAACGCCCGCGGCACCACGCCCGGCGTCACCCTGCACGCAGGCTCCGACGTCCGCGTCAAAGTGAACATCGTCGGCTCCCAGGACACCACCGGCCTGATGACCAGCCAGGAGCTGGAGGCGATGGCCGCCACCGTGATCTCCCCCTCGGTTGACGGCGCCTATCAGTCGGGCTGCCACACGGCCTCGGTTTGGGACCTGAAGGCCCAGGCCAACATCCCGCGCCTGATGTCCTTCATGAACAAGTTCGGCCTGATCACTGCCCGCGATCCCAAGGGCGAATACCACGCGATGACCGACGTCATTCACAAGGTGCTGAACGACATCACCGTGGATGACTGGGACATCATCATCGGCGGCGACAGCCACACCCGCATGTCCAAAGGCGTGGCCTTCGGCGCCGACTCCGGCACCGTGGCGCTGGCGCTGGCAACCGGCGAAGCCACCATGCCGGTTCCGGAATCAGTCAAGGTGACCTTCAAGGGCACCATGGCAGACCACATGGACTTCCGCGACGTGGTGCACGCAACCCAGGCGCAGATGCTGAAACAGCACGGCGACAACGTGTTCCAGGGCCGCATCATCGAGGTCCACATCGGCACCCTGCTGGCGGACCAGGCCTTCACCTTCACCGACTGGACCGCTGAGATGAAGGCCAAGGCCTCCATCTGCATTTCCAACGATGAGACCCTGATCGGCTCGCTGGAGCTGGCCAAGTCGCGCATCCAGATCATGATCGACAAGGGCATGGAAAACACCGCAGGCACCCTGCAGGGCCTGATCGACAAGGCGGACGCCCGCATTGCCGAAATCCGTTCCGGCGAAAAGCCCGCGCTGACCCCGGATGCAAATGCCAAGTATTTCGCCGAAGTAGTTGTCGACCTGGACGAGATCGTTGAGCCGATGATTGCTGACCCGGATGTCAACAACGCTGATGTCTCCAAGCGCTACACCCATGACACCATCCGCCCGATCTCCTTCTACAAGGCAGAGAAAAAGGTGGACCTGGGCTTTGTCGGCTCCTGCATGGTGCACAAGGGCGACATGAAGATCGTGGCCCAGATGCTGAAGAACCTGGAAAAAGCCAACGGCAAAGTCGAGTTCAACGCACCGCTGGTTGTTGCCGCGCCGACCTACAACATCATCGACGAGATGAAGGAAGAGGGCGACTGGGAAATCCTGCAGCGCTATTCCGGCTTTGAATTCGACGACTTCATGCCGAAGAGCAAGGCGCGCACCGAATACGAGAACATTCTCTATCTGGAGCGCCCGGGCTGCAATCTCTGCATGGGCAACCAGGAGAAAGCCGAAAAGGGCGACACCGTCCTGGCCACCTCCACGCGCCTGTTCCAAGGCCGGGTCGTGGAAGACTCCGCCGAGAAGAAAGGCGAGTCCCTGCTCGCGTCGACACCGGTCGTTGTGCTTTCCGCTATCCTTGGGCGCACACCTACCCTGGAGGAGTACAAGACGGCTGTAGAAGGAATTGACCTGACCAAATTTGCCCCGCCGCTGGAAAAACCGGCTGGCGCCCGGTCGGTTCACTTCTAAGAACCTTCTGCTGCAAACGGGCAAAGCCGGTCAGGGCTTTCATCGATCAGACGGTTCGTTTGACCAGCGAACCAGCCACAGGCCGCGGATCAAATCCGCGGCCTGTGGTGTTTCCCGAAACTCCGAACACGCTGCGCTGGCAGATTTTTTCCCGCTTCAGCATGCCTTGCCTGCCCTGCAGCAGCATCTTCGGACAGAGCACTCCGCTCGCCGGTGATCAGTGCAGCGCCGGTGTGCGGCCGGAAGCGGGCGATGGAACTGCTGGAGCTGGTTGGTCTAAAGCCCGAAGCCTACTGCCGCACCCCGCGCAGCTTTTCCGGCGGCCAGCGCCATCGCATCGGCATTGCCCGGTCGCTGGCAATGAACCCTGACGTGGTGATCGCAGATGACACCGTCTCGGCGCTGGACCTGCCGGTCCAGAAACAGCTGCTGCGGCTGACCCGGAATAGTGGCGGAGGCAGATCTTCGCCGCTCACCCTTTGGGCTTGGCCGGAAAAGCAACCACCTTGGAACCGTTGGAAGGATGCCCGGCCTTCCTCTCTGCATGGCTGTCCTGACAGGGCTCTTCTTCATCCTCCCCCAGGATTGCAGCCAGCAGCCCGCTCTTGTTTTCCAGATTGCCGGCCACGCGGTTGCTGAACTCAAGCTCATTCGCTGCAGGGGTTTCATTCTCCGCCCCAGCGTCATCAAACGGTTTCCGCATCGCAGCCTCCTACCCTCTCCGGCCACGTGTATATCTCGCAGCCATGCCCCTTGGCAAAGGCTGCAAGCGTCAGACCCGCTTCTCCGGCCAGCCGCACGGCATGGGCCGTGGGTGCAGACACCGCGATCAGAATAGGGCAGCCCGCCATCGCGCTATTCTGCACCAGCTCCACCGAAGTCCGCGACGTCATCACAAAGGCGCCCGTGACCGGATCGGTTCCGTCCCGTGCCAGCGCACACCGTCACAATGCCATGCCCCGCTTGAAAAAACCGCGGCTTGCAGCGCGCCTACAGCGTCAAGAACAACCGTGGCAATGCCCCGGAAGATTGCCAATTCACCACCGGGCCGCGGCCGGAAACAATCGGTTGAAATCGCCTCTGAGCCGCCGCGGCGCTCCAGATCGTAGCCGGTCCAGGTCTGCAGTCCCAACCCAGTGTGCTTGCTAATAGACCCAGGCGCGACCCGGCCACGGCTGCCCTTCCAAGTCACCGCTTTCATAAAATTCGAAGGATGAGCCATGCTCGGGATCACCCTAGGCGAAGCCCGGGCAAACAAACCTGGCAGGCCAATTGGCTTTCAACAGGGTTTTGGCGCCTGACAGCGGATTGCCGCTGCCCATCAGCTGGCGGCCGACGCTTTTGAGCGGCCCCAGCTGCCTTAAATTTTATCCGCGGCCCCAGCACTGAAAGCCGACAGCATGATCTGCCGGCTCCACCCCAGGACCTGTGCCTGTTTCTGCCCCTCCGGTGTCTCGGACAGCACATAGAGGCAGGCCATGACCACCTGGTTCTGCAGAAGCTTCAATTCCTCCTGCGGCGCCTCGCCGGGCTGAGCGCTGCACATCGTGTGCAGCTCTGCTATGCGGGCCACCAGCTTGTGATGGAAAGGCCAGGATTCCGCCGACAGCTCCGGAGACCGCTCCATCAGGCCGCGCAGGTTCCAGTAGCCCTTGGAGTTTATGGCCCTGTTGCTGCCCAGCACCCGGAGGATCCCGTCAACAAACCGCTCCGGCGAGCCGCCGGCCTGCAGTTCCTCTTCCAGCCCGTCCAGCGCCGCTATAATCTGCTCCATCCAGCGCTGGAAAAGATCCCAGTAAAGCGCCTCCTTGTTGGGATAGAACTGATACAGATTACCCACGCTGATCTTTGCGCGCGCGGCGATCATCTTGGTTGTGATCCGATCACCCTCGCCTTCGGCCAGCAGCTCCAGAGTGGTGTCCAGGATATGTTCTGCCTTGCGGCGCGAGCGTTCCTGCTTAGCCGTTTTCCGGGGCGAAAGATGTAAGGTGTCTCTGGATGTCATACTGGCCTGCGTGGGATGTCCCGGCGTAAGGTCTATTGTGTCTGAGTTTTCGGCAAACCGCTGGATTATCAAAACATGTTCGGGCTACTTTTTCCGTTGCCGCACCAGGAGATAGAACAGGTACCCCCCGCCGGCAACCGTGGCGACAGCGCCCGCGGGCAGCGTCTGCGGGAACAAAAGAATGCGCCCCAGATGATCCGAGACCACCATCACCAGCGCCCCGGCCAGGCCGGCAACCAGCAGATGCCGGGCTGCATCCTGCGCCCCCAGCATCCGTGCAATATGGGGCGCCAGCAGCCCGACAAAGCTGATCGGTCCGGCAAAGGCGGTGACCGCTGCCGCCAGCCCGGCGCTCAGGGTCAGCCATGCCGCAACCGCCAGACGCACCGGCAGGCCGCGGGTTTCTGCGGCAGGCTCGCCCAGCACCAGCAGGTTCAAAACCCGCGATCCCATCAAAGCCGCCGCCAGCCCGGCGAGGGCGATTGCCAGCAATGCCAGCGCCTGAAAGCCATCGGCGCGCGCCGTGGTGCCCGCCAGCCAGGGCAGCAGCGGATAGCCCTCGTCGCCGCCCTTGGCCAGCACGAACTGCATCACTGCATCCAGCGCCGCACCAACTGAAATCCCCAGCAAAATCATCAGCTGCGGCGCCCCGAACGGCGGCCGGTTCAACGCAATCAGCAAGCCCCCTACCAGCAGGCCGCCGCCTATTGCCGCCGGCAGGGCAGCACTTTCAAACGGCAGCCCCAGAAAGATCACGGCAAAAACGACCGCCAGCGCCGAACCGGAGGTCACTCCGACGATATCCGGGCTGGCCAGCGGGTTTTTGAGCAACCGCTGCAGAACCACGCCGGACACCGCCATGGCCAGGCCTGCAGCCATGGCCAGAACCACCCGCGGCCAGCGGAAATCAAACCCCAGCCGGTCACCGGTGCCCAGTTCAAGGCCAAATATGCTGCGGCTCACAAACAACGCCGCGAGACAGGCGGCTGCCAGTCCCGCCAGAATCAGCAAAGGCACCAAAGCACCAGTGCCGCGGCGCAGGGTTTCCGGCTGCGCCGCAGCCAGTACAAGCCGCCCGCGCTGTCCATAGGCCAGGATCACAAAGGCCGGAGCCCCCAGCAATGCGGTGGCCGACCCGCTTGGGATCAATTCCTTGCTCCAATCGCTGAGGGCAACCGGCAGAATATCCGCAGCCAGAAGGCTCAGCGCTCCGGTGGCAGCACTGGCAGCCAGCAGCGGCAGCACCCGGCGCACCCCCAGAGCACGGGCGATGTTCGGGGCCAGCACGCCGACAAAACCGATCACGCCAACTGCGGTGATGGAAGCGGCGGTCATCCAGACAGCCAGAACCACAGCTGCCGCCATCAGCGGCACCACGGACAATCCCTTGCTCTGCGCCTGCGCTGCTCCCAGCCGCATCAGCGCAATGCCGCGGCCCAACAGCAATGCACCCGCCGCAGCCAGCCCAAGCTGCGGCGCCAGCCAGCGGGCCTGCTCCCAACCGGTCTGGGTCAGGTCGCCCGCGCTCCAGATGAACAGCTGCTGCGCGCCTTCGATGTCCAGCAGCAGCAGCGTCAGACCAATGCCGCCGAACAGCAGGTTGGCGCACATGCCGGCGATGATCAGCGACAGGCCGGCCATGTTCCGCAGCCCCGCTACCAGCAGCACAAGCGCGCTTGCCGCCAAAGCACCGCTCATGGCAACCAGCATCATATGCGCCGCAAGGAATGCCGGGGCCAGCGCCGCAGCCGCCACCAGTGCCAGCCAAGCGCCCGAAGCGGTGCCCAGCGTTGTTGGTGCCACCAGGCGGTTCTGCGTAACCTCCTGCAGGATCGCGCCGGACAGTCCCATCGCGGCGCCCACCAGCAGCGCCATCGCGACCCGCGGCACCGCCGAAGACAGCAGCAGGATCTCCTCAAGACCAGGCGCAGCCCCTGCAAGCAAAGCCAGCCAATCTGCGTCCCCTGCGCCGTTGGCCCACAGATGCGCAATTGCTGCCAGCAGCATGGCCGCCGCAGGCAGCGCCGTCTGCACCGGTGCCCGGATCACTTGAGCAGCACCTCAGTGATGGCATCGCCGATCTGCCCGACAGTCAGAGGCCCGCCATAGCTCCACAAGGGCGGCAGTGCTTCGAAGCTGCCCGACTTCACAAACGGCATGGCCTGCCACAAGGCGGTTTCGAACAGCTCCGCCTTCTGATCGAAGGGCTCGAAATACAGAACCTTGCCGCTGCTGGCTTCTGCCAGCTTGCGGATCCGCTTATAGGCCAGCCCCCAGCGGCTGCTGGGAATCTCGATGGCGCTTTTCAGCCCCAAAGCTGTCAGCGCCGCATGCGGCGGGCCGTTCTTGCCGTAAACCACCGCGCGTTTGGCATCGACAAACCGAACCAGAGTGACCTTCGGCACCTCTCCTCCGAAATGCGTTTTGATCTGCTCCGCCTGTTTTGCCAGCCTTGCATCCATCGCCGCCAAATTGGCCCTGGCGGTATCTTCCTTGCCAAACAGCCGGGCCAGCATCAGGTAGTTTTCGCGGCCCTGAGCGATATTGTCCTGCCCCTTGGCAAAGGCATTGAAATGAACCACCGGCGCAATGCGCTCTGCCTGCCTGGCCATGCCAATGCCCTCATCCGTCAGCAGAATCAGGTCCGGCTTGAGCCCGATGATCACTTCCAGGTTCGGCTCGCCGCGCAAGCCGATGTCCGTGACGCTGTCCGGCACCGGCGGGGACACCACCCATTTTTCATACCCGGCAACATCCGCCATGCCCACCGGC
>NZ_JWLD01000023.1:0-11091 GCF_000813725.1 Leisingera sp. ANG-Vp | reverse complement strand
CCACACCCAGGCTCAGCAGCTGCTCACCCAGCATCCAGTTGGACACGATCACCCGTTGCGGCGGCACGTCAAAACTCTGCTCGCCCCGGCTGTCAGTAATGGTCACGCCGGCGGCCGGCGCCGCCAGCGGCATCAAGGCCAAGAGAAAGGCAATAATCATCCGCATCAAAGAGCTCCCTCAGAAAACCGCGACCGGCTGCTGCCGATCCGGATGAGTCAAAATGGCGGGCTGCAGCCCGTAGACCTGCTGCAGCACTTCCGGCCGCATCAGCGCATCTGCGCCGCCGTCAAAGACGACCCGTCCCTGCCGCAGCGCGATGATGCGATCGGCATAGGCCGCAGCAATGTTCACATCATGCAGGATGATCAGCTGGCCGGTCCCGCTCTCCCGGTTCAGCCCGCGCAGCAGCTGCATCACCTGCTGCTGATGCGGGATATCCAGCGCCGAGAGAGGCTCATCCAGCAGGCAATAGCGGGTGTCCTGCGCAATCATCGCGGCAATCCAGCCGCGCTGCCGTTCGCCGCCGGACAGGGCATCGGTCAGCTGCTCCGCATAGTCCGGCAGCCCGACCCGCTCAATCGCGGCGTCCGCCGCGGCGTGATCCGCGCGCGTCCAGCCCCGCAGTGCCCCGCGCCAGGGAAACCGCGCCAGCAGAACCATCTCGCGCAGGGTCAGCCCCGGCGCCGGCGGCAGAATCTGCGGCAGATAGGCCACCTGCCGGGCAAACCCCCGCGCGCCATAGTCGCTGAGCGGCTTGCCGCCCAGACGGATTTGACCGGCCAGCCACTGCTGCCGTGCCAGCCCCGCCAGCAGGGTGGATTTGCCCGATCCGTTATGGCCGAGCAAAACCGTGATTTCATGCGGATCCAGCTCCAGCCCGGCAATATCCAGGACCTGCCGCCCGTCGTAGCTGGCAGAGATGTTTTCAAGCTGGAACATGCAGATCAGAACCTGATGGTGTAATCAGCCGAGATCGTGCGGCCTGGCGCCTTGACGTAGTAGTAATCGTCGTACCCAAATGCCTGAACCGAATAGGACTGCTGCAGAACAGGCACATAGTCCTCGTCAAAGAGGTTGTGGATGCCCACCCGCAGGGTTCCCGGTCCGACATCGAACCGCGCGGTGCTGTCGACCACCATGTAGCTTTCGATATTCTGCAACCCCGTGAACTGGCTGGAGTCCGGATCGTGGCTGCCCGAGTAAAGCACATCCAGACGGTAGTCGGACCAGACATTGGGTGCAAAGGCCACATAAGCCGTCAGCTTGGTCGGCGCCACCCGGTCAGAACCGAGATCGCTGTCCCGCACACCGTCGCCATCGGTGTCGTAATCCCCGTCCAGCAGGGTCGCGGTGCCGCCGATCTTCCAGGTCTCGTTGAACGTGTAGTCTGCAGTCAGCTCGATCCCTTCGATCCGCTCCGGCGCCAGCACCAGGTTCAGGTCCGCATCATAGGTCTCGCCCGCATTGGAGTCGCTGCGGAACACAGCGGCGGAGTAGTCGAACCCGCCAAAACCGCCCCGGATCCCCAGCTCATAGCTCTCGGTGCGCTGGCCTTCGCCGTCGATCGAATCGACGCTGGCAAATGTCGAATCCGCCAGGGCCCGTGACAGCGCGCCAAGCTGGAAGGTCTCGGCATAGCCCCCGAACACGGTCACAGAAGGCGTGATCTCATAGGACGCCGAGGCGTTCCACAGCGGCTCCCGGTATTTGACTTCCCCGCCCTGCACAGTGGACGTGCCGTTGAAGAAGGTGGCGACATCCACATCCAGCACTTCATAGCGCAGGCCCCCGGTCAGGTTCAGCCTGCCCGCGTCGTATGTCAGCTGGGCAAACGGCGCATAGCCGGTCATCTTCATGTCCGGTGTGGTGGCCACTGCAGTATCGATCGGATTGACCTTGGTTTCATCCCGCAGGACGTCCAGGCCCCAAACCACCCGGGTGGCCCCGGAGACCGGCGTGTTGAAGGTCAGCCGCGCGCCGGTCTTCTGGCTTTCGGTCTCATACTGAGGATACTCAAATCCCAGGAATTCGGTCCGGGTGAAGGTGTTGGTGCGGTCGTTGTGGTAGACCAGCAGGTCCATCGACCCCCCCAGCACATCCTCGTTGAGGTATTTCAGGCTGAGGCTGCGGTTTTCGGTGCCCGGCGTGCGGGTGTTCAGGCTGCCCGCACTTGGGGTTGCGCTGGTGTTGGCAGCAATGCTGCCGCCGGCAACCCGGCCGGCCCAATTGCTGTCCTGCTCGTAATCATACGTGCTGAGCGAGACCTCCAGCCGCTGGCTTTCTGTCAGATCGACGCCGCCCTTTACCAAAAGGTCGTAGGCGCGGATGTCATCGGTCCCGCCCTGAGTGCCAAAGCTGTCCGGCGGCCGCCGCTCGCCCGTGGCCGCAAAGGAACTGCCGGTGTCTTTCACCGCCAGCGACAGCAGGTAGTCAAACCGTCCGGCCTTTTGCGCGGTCAGCGCCTGCATCCGGTATGACAGCGAGTCGCCCGGCTCTTCATCCTGGAAGCTCAGGCCAAAGGACAGCTCGGTGAAACGCTCCCCATCTTTGGGTTTTCTGGTGATCACATTGACCAGACCGCCGGCCCCGCCAAAGCCATAAGCCGCAGTGGTTCCCCGCACCACCTCGATCTGTTCAACCGCCGACAAGCCGATGCCGCTGAGGGCACGGAAGTCGTTGTTCAGCGTGTTGGTCTGCGGAACACCATCAATGAAAGTCAGAAAGTTGCGGCCGCGCAGCGTTTGCCCGTACTCGGTCAGGTTTGCCGTCGGCACGGCAAAGCCGGGCACGGTCTTGCCCAGGATCTCGCCGACCTGCGTGTTTACTGTGGCGCGTTCCTTGATTTCCTCTTCGCCGATCACGGAAACAGAAACCGTCGCCTCTTCAACAAGCGTCTCGGTTCCGCGGTTTGCGCTGACGAGGATCGGCGCAAGCTCCACCACATCCTCCTGGCCAAAGGCAGAGGTTGCGGCGGCCAGCGCCAGTACGCTCACCGTAGTCCAGATTTTCATGAGAATGTCCCAGTTCAGATGTTTTGATGCGTCTCGGCCTGGCATCGGGCTGGGCTTGTTGCGGCGCTTCCTGCACGAAAAGGATGCGCCGATCAATAAAAAAGTGAACCAGAGATCACATTTTTCTTCTGCTGATTTTGCGCTGCGGTGGCATGTGCGCCCCGCCGGCACCCGGAGTTTTTGAAACATGCCGGACCAGAGGAACTGCCGGATTTCTCCCGTAAAACAAGCATGTTAAGCGGCAATTTTGCGCTGCAACCTCATCCTTCACCCCGCTTAGCGTTAGCAGCCGCTCCGCCCGCAAATGCTCAGCCATCACCATCCAGGTTTGAATTCTCTGAGGTTGACTAATCTGGCGGGCATGTCTTTCTGCCCGCAGCCACTTCCTCAGAAGCAGCCATTTCCCGCACAATCAAACTCTGAGGTTCCGATGACCCGCGCGCATCAGCCGGCCTATTTTGCCGCCAGCCCCCTCCCCCATCTGACCTATCCGGCCGTTCAGGAGGCTGTGAGCGGCTACGCCCGGCAGCATGAGCTGGCTCAAGAGCTGGACGATGGCAGCTGGATCTCGGTCGGCACCAGTTACGGAACCTACCGGTTTGTCGCAGAAGATGCCGGGGTGAGGGCAGAAGTCTCGGCTTCCCGCGCCGACTGGCACCGGATGCTCAAGGATAATCTGGCCGACATGCTGGAACATTATGCGCCGGACACCGCTGCAGCAATCCATTGGTCCGATGCCGAGGGGGCCGGGGCCCGTCCCGCCAATTTCCAGCTGATGAGCATTCTCTCTGTAACCCCGCTTGGCCGGAACTTTCTGCGGATCGAAGCCCAGGCTCAGGATCTTTCCAGCTTCAATGAAGACTCGATACATTTCCGATTGGCCCTGCCTAAGCCGGGGAATACCGAACCGGAATGGCCGGTTGTAACCGAAGGCGGCACCACCAGGTGGCCGTCAGGCGCAAAATCCTTGCACCGTCCGGTTTACACGGCCCGCTTTGCCGACCCCGTGACCAACATCCTGACCTTCGATGTCTTCATCCATGAAGGCGGCCGCACAACCGCATGGGCGCAAAGCGCATCGCCGGGGCAAGTGATCGGGCTCACGGGGCCCGGCGGCGGCGGCGTGCCGCAGACAGAGAAGATCAGCATCTATTCCGACGAAACCGGTTTTCCAGCTGTTGCCCGGCTGATGGAAGCCCTGCCTGAAACAGTTTCCGGCCATGTCATTCTGCAAGCAGGAGAAGCCGGAGCCTATGACCTGCCGCACCATCCCGGCCTGACAGTTGAATGGGCCGCCCGGCCGGACGGGGGCTGCCTGGCCGAAACCGCTATTTCGGCACTTCCCCAAGACCCGCAGCATTTCCTCTGGTTCACTGCCGAACGCGCGCAAACGCAAAAGCTGCGGGCGCATTGCAAATCCATCGGTCTGGACACAAAGGCCCACTACATCGCCGCCTATTGGACTGCGTCCCAGTGAAACTGCGGGCCACCGGGATCAGACCGGGTTTTCCTCGGCACAGGCTTTTTCATAAGACGCCAGCAAAGCCCGGCCGGGATTCCGGGGACCTCTTTGGTCCTCATCCAGCCGCGCCGCGTGCTGCACCTATTCGGGTGCGCTGCTCCAGCTCTTGCGGAAGGACGCGGGTGACTGCCCGTAGCGTTTCTTGAACCGGATCGAAAGCTGCGTTGCACTGCTGAACCCGGTCGCTGCTGAAATCTCGGCGACAGTCATGTTGGTTTCATTCAGCAGCGCCAGCGCCCGCCCTACGCGAAGCTCGATATAAAACTGCCCCGGCGACGTGCCGACGTAGCGCTGGAACAGCCGCTCCAGCTGGCGCCGCGAAATCTGGGCGTGATCCGCCACTTCGCCAATATCCACCGGTTCCTCGATGGTTTCGTGCATGAACTGCATGGCGTTGATCAGGTGCTGGTTGCGGCTGCTCAGCGCCACCGAATAGGCCGACTTCTGCAGGGCCTCGCGGTTGTTGGAGCGGAAATGGATGCACATGTCAGAGACAATGACGGCCAAGTCCTTGCCGTGGTCCGTTTCGATCATCTCCAGCATCATGTCGGTGGCCGCATTGCCGCCGCCGCAGGTCATCAGCCCGTTGTCGATTTCATAGAGGTTTGCGGTAGGCTCCAGTCCCGGAAAATACTCTGAGAAAGACGGCTGGTTCTCCCAATGCAGGGTAAAACGCTGCTGCTGCAGAATGCCGGCCTGAGCCAAGGCAAAGGCGCCGGTGCAGATGCCGCCGAACCGGCTGCCGTGGGCGTTCTGCCGCCGGATCCACGCGAGTGTCCGCGAGTTGGTGCTGTCCGAAGGTTCAATGCCGGAACAGACAAAGGCAAAGCTGCCGCGGGGCAGGTCCTCCAGATCCAGATCGGTATTGATCCCGATCCCGTTGGAACAGAGCACCGGTGCGCCGTCCTCGCTCATCAGGAACCAGCGGTACAGCTCCTTGCCCGTCACCTGATTGGCAATCCGCAAAGGCTCCACGGCGGCGCTGAACGCCAGCATGGTCAGCTTCGGCAGAAGCAGGAAGTAGATGTCTTTTGGCGGCCCGTCGTAATCAACCCGGAAACTGGCCGCACCTTTCGGGACATAGCTGCGGGAAAGCATATCGGTAACCTAACAGATGGGGTGTTTACATCAAAATGCGCGCCGGGGGGGAGGACCCGGCGCGCGTCGGCGGTCAGGCGGTCACTTGCGCCACCGGCTCGCCGCTGTCTTCCCATTCGGCGATTTCCTCATCGCTCGCCTTGGGCGAGAACAGGCCGGTCATGGCGTAGAAGATGCCGATGAGCGGCGACAGCCAGCAGGCAAAGGCCAGCGGGATGTACAGCAGGTTCTCGAAGTTGCCGTCGGCAATCCCCAGCGCCAGAGCCGAGATCACAAAGGCGCCGCCGGCGTTCCAGGGGATCAGCGGCGAGACCAGCGTGCCGCCTTCCTCGATGGCGCGCGACAGGTTCAGCGGCGAATACTTCATGCCGCGGTAAACCGGCGCATACATCCGGCCCGGCAGGGCAATCGACAGATACGGATCACCCGCCACGGTGTTGGTCGCGACCGAGGTCAGAATGGCCGAGGTCTGGATGCCGGCAAAGCTTTTGACCCGGGCGATGATCACCTCGATGATCGCCTGCAAGCAGCCGGTGCGCTCCAGCGCGCCGCCGAAGCCCAGTGCCAGCAGCACCAGCGAGATGGTCCACATCATCGACTGGATGCCGCCGCGGTTCAGCAGCGGGTCGATTTCCGCAACACCGGTGTCGATGGAATAGCCGCTGTTGGCGAAGGTGAAGGTCTCGTGCAGGCCCGCGCCCTGACAGGCCATCGCCATGATGCCGCCCACGACAGCACCGGCAAACAGCGACGGGATCGGCGGCTGTTTCTTCACCGCCAGGATGATCACCAGCACGGCCGGCAGCAGCATCAGCGGCGAGATCCAGAAGGCGCTGTCCAGCGCTGCGGTGATCGCGTCGATCCGCTCAAACGACACTTGCGAGGTGTCGATTAGGGTGAAGCCCACAACCAGGTAGATCACCAGCGCAATCAGCATCGACGGCACGGTGGTCGGCAGCATGTTGCGGATGTGGTCGAACAGATTGGTACCGGTGACGGCGGGGGCCAGGTTCGTGGTGTCCGACAGCGGCGAGATCTTGTCGCCGAAGAACGCGCCCGAAACCACCGCGCCGGCGGTCCAGTACATCGGGATGCCAAAGCCTGCGCCAATGCCCATCAGCGCCAGGCCAACGGTGCCCACAGTGCCCCAGGAGGTGCCCAGAGATACCGATACGATGGAGCACAGCACCATGCCTGCGGCCAGGAACAGCTCCGGCGACAGGATCTTGAGGCCATAGTAGATCAGCGTCGGCACGGTGCCGCTGGCAATCCAGATGCCCACGATCATGCCAACGGTGATCAGGATCGACACCGACGGCAGCGAGATGTTGATGACGTGGAACACGCCTTCTTCGATGTTGTTCCACTTGTGGCCCAGCTTCAGCCCCACCAGAGCGGTGATGGCGATGCCGATGGCCAGCGGGATATGCGGGGTGAAATCCCCGAAATAGAACAGCTGGACGCCCAGAACGGCCAGCGTCAGCAGGATCGGCAGCAGCGCCATTCCCAGCCCGGGTTTTGCAATATTCGGATCAGATTGTGACACGGGGTTTCTCCTCCCTTGGGTCAGATCGCCTGTGCGAGGCGGATGCGGCCAAACACCAGAGATCCGCGTCCCGGACTCGATGCCAGCGCGCCGGAATGATCAGTATTTGCGACATTTGAGCGGGAAGAACCGACTTGCGGTCAGGTGCCATCGATTCTGGCCGGCAAGGGGAGGGCAGCTTTCACAGAACGTGGCGGCAGCAAGTCTGACCTGCTGCGGCTGCCAAGGCGCAACTGGCGCGTCCTGGCACTTGTTTCCCAAAGCCCGGCCGCAAAACAGTGGGTAAAGGGAGACGCGCCACACGCGCTTTCCTCATTATTAGCAATGCCTTAACGCGGCATTTCACAGCCAGAAAATTGGCCTTCTTTCGAGGAGGAGCTCTCGTGCCTGCGGCCGGAAGGACCGGCCACAGCGCTTTACGTACTAGGGTCACACGCTCAAGCAGCAGTATTTCAGCTCGAGATAATCCTCGATCCCGTATTTGGAGCCTTCGCGGCCCAGGCCGGACTGCTTGATGCCGCCAAAGGGGGCCACTTCGGTGGAGATCAGCCCGGTGTTGACGCCGACCATGCCGTATTCCAGCCCTTCCATCACCTGATAGATCCGGCTCAGGTCGCGGCTGTAGAAATAGGAGGCCAGGCCGAACTCGGTGTCATTGGCCGCCGCCAGCACCTCTTCCACCTCCGAGAAGCGGAACACTGGCGCCAGCGGGCCAAAGGTCTCTTCCCGCGCCACCGCCATGTCCTGGGTGGCGCCGGCAATCACCGTTGGCTGGAAGAAGGTGCCGCCGCGTTCATGCTCTGCGCCGCCGGTGGAGATCTGGCCGCCCTTGGCCACCGCATCGGCGATGTGCTCGCGCACCTTCTCCACCGCAGCCTCGCTGATCAGCGGCCCGATTGCAGTGCCCTCGGCAAAGCCGTCGCCCACCGGCAGGGCCGCAACAGCCGCCGACAGTTTTTCAACAAAGGCGTCGTATACCGCATCCTGCACATAGATCCGGTTGGTGCAGACGCAGGTCTGGCCGGCGTTGCGGAACTTCGAGATCATCGCGCCCTCGACCGCGGCATCCAGGTCTGCATCGTCAAACACGATGAAGGGCGCGTTGCCGCCCAGCTCCAGCGACAGTTTCTTGATCTGGTCCGCCCCCTGGCGCATCAGGATGCTGCCCACTCCGGTGGAACCGGTAAAGCTGATCTTGCGCATCGCCGGGTTCTCGCAGAACTCAAGGCCAACGCCGCGGCTGTCGGTTGACGGCAGCACCGAGAACACGCCCGCGGGGATGCCCGCCTCTTCGCCCAGCTTGGCAATCGCCAGCGCCGACAGCGGGGTTTCGCTGGCAGGGCGCACCACCATGGCACAGCCCGCCGCCAGCGCCGGGCCCGCCTTGCGGGTGATCATCGCATTGGGGAAGTTCCACGGTGTGATCGCGCCGACCACGCCCACCGGCTGTTTCATCACCAGAATGCGCTTGTCACGCTGGTGGCCGGGGATGGTGTCGCCATAGATCCGCTTGGCCTCTTCCGCAAACCACTCGATAAAGCTGGCGCCATACATGATCTCGCCTTTGGCCTCGGCCAGCGGCTTGCCCATTTCGGCGGTCAGGATCGCGGCCAGGTCATCGGCATGGGCCACCATCAGGTCGAACCACTTGCGCAGCACTGCCGCGCGCTCCTTGCCGGTGCGCTGCGCCCAGTCCTTTTGCGCAACCTGTGCCGCGGCGATGGCGCCCTTGGCGTCATCAACAGTGCAGTCGGCTACTTCAGCCAGCACTTCGCCGGTGGAGGGGTTCTTGACCGCAAAGCGGGCATCGCGGGGCTGCCACTCGCCGTTTAGATAGGCGTCGCTCAGCAGCAGGTCAGGGCGGGAGAGAGAGAGCATGTGCAAAACTCCTGTTCAGTAAGGAAATGGGCGGGGTCTCCCCCGCCCGGTTTCGGATTTTTGAGGGTCCGGTTCAGGCGTGCAGGTCGCCGTCCAGCGCAGTGCCGTCCGGCGCACTCGCAGCCGCGCTGGAGACCGCAGCCGGGTCCTCCATCAGCGACTTGATCACGCCCCAGGCCATCATCACCACCAGGACCGAGATCGGCAGCGCGGCGGCAATTGCTGCTGTCTGCAGCGCCGACAGCCCGCCGGCCATCAGCAGCACCGCGGCCACTAGGCCTTGCGCCGCGCCCCAGATCACCCGGTGCATCTTCGGCGGATGGGCGTTGCCCATCGACAGGATCGTGGTCACCACCAGGGTGCCGGAGTCCGAGCTGGTGATGAACCAGGTGGCCAGCAGGAAAGTGGTCAGCGCCGAGACCACCCAGGCCAGGGTGCCGCCATCGGCCAGCCGGTCGATGGTGCCGAACAGGGTACCGCCCAGGTTCCAGCTGTTGACCATGTCGATCAGGCCCGCGGTGCCCACACCGCCTTCGGCGTTCAGCTCAAAGAACAGCGCGTTGCCGCCAAAGATGGAGATCCAGATGAAGGCCATGGTGGTGGGCACCAGCATGGCGCCGAACATGAACTCGCGGATAGTGCGGCCCTTGGAGATACGGGCGATGAACATGCCGACAAAGGGAGCCCAGCTCAGCCACCAGCCCCAGTAGAAGATGGTCCAGCCGCCCTGCCAGGCCACGTCGCCCGGTGCAGAGGCAGTCCAGAAGCCCATCGACAGGAACTGGGTCACATAATCGCCGGTGGCGTTCAGGAAGAAGCCTGCCAGCCACTGGGTCGGCCCTGCGATCACGAAGAACAGGATCAGCGCGATGGTCAGCACGATGTTCCATTCCGACAGGATCTTGATGCCGCGGCCGACGCCCGAGACCGCCGACAGGGTCGCGATGATCGAGATGATGATGACCAGCGCCACCTGGGTGCCGGTGCCCGGATCGATGCCGAACAGCACATTCATGCCATGCGCCATCTGATTGACACCCAGCCCCATCGAGGTTGCGATGCCGAAAACGGTGCCGAACACCGCCAGCAGGTCCACCGCATGGCCTGCGGGGCCATAGATCCGCTCGCCCAGGATCGGATAGAGCGCCGAGCGGAAGGTCAGCGGCAGCTTCTTGCGGAAGGCAAAATACCCAAGCGCCAGCCCGGTCAGCGTATAGATCGCCCAGCCGTGCAGCCCCCAATGGAAGTTGGTCACCCGCACCGCGTCAACCGCACGCTGCACGTCCATTTCCGTATGCCCCGCCGCATCGGCAAAGGGATTGTTGGGGTAGCCCCAGCCCGCCGAATTGTCGAAGTAAAACAGCGGCTCGGCCACGCCAAAGAACATAATGCCGATCGACACCGAGGCCGAAAACAGCATCGCAAACCAGGAAAACCGGCTGAATTCCGGCTTGGCATCATCATCGCCCAGGCGGATCGAGCCGAACCGGCTGAACATCAGGAACAGGCAGGCAAACAGGATGATGATCACCGAGCTGATGTAATACCAGCTCAGCGCGCCCTCGACCCAGGCGCGGATGCCGCCATAGATCTTGCCTGCGTATTCCACGTTCAGGATTGTGAACACCACAAAGGCCGCCACCATCGCCTTGGAGGCGATGCTCATGCCGTTGTGAAGCCCTTTGAACAGCCCTTTGCCGGCGACCAGATGGTCCCCGCCTCCGGGCCTGTAGTCTCTCGCCATGGTTTCCTCCCTTAGGCAATGACCAGTGTTTCCGGCGGCGCAGGATGCGCTGCCGGGGATGCAATTTTCCTCTGCTGGGATCAGTCCCGCCCTACCGCATGACGAAGGGGTCTGGGATTTGTTCGTCTGTTGTTCTGAGCCAGACGGCTTTTGTTTTCGTGTAGTCGAGGGCGGCCTGGAGGCCGCCTTCGCGGCCGTGTCCGGAGAGGCCGTGGCCGCCGAAGGGGGCGATCGGGCTGACGGCGCGGTAGGGGTTGACCCAGACGGTGCCTGCGGGGGGGGCGGGGGTCA
>NZ_JWLD01000022.1 GCF_000813725.1 Leisingera sp. ANG-Vp | reverse complement strand
GCGGCGCGCAGCCCGGCGGGACCGGCTCCCACCACCAGAACATCGCAATAGGCGTGGGCGTGGTCATAATGATCCGGGTCCGCCTCGCGCGAGGCGGCGCCCATGCCGGCGGCCTTGCGGATCAGAGCCTCGTATTTCATCCAAAGGCCGGTGCCGCGGCCGCTTTCAAACGGCGGCAGCCCCATGAAGGTCTTGTAGTAGAACCCGGCCGAGAAGAACCGGCCGAAGAGCCCGTTCACCGCGCCCATGTCAAAGCGCACGTTGGGCCAGGCGTTCTGGCCCTGCGCCTGCAGCCCGTCATAGAGCTCCTGCATGGTGGCCTTGACGTTGGGCTCAAGCCGGGCGCCGCGGCCGACCGAGACAATGGCTCCGGATTCCTCAACTCCTGCCGACATGATGCCCCGCGGGCGGTGGTATTTGAAGGAGCGGCCCAGCACCCGCGCACCATTGGCCATCAGCGCCGAAGCCAGCGTGTCGCCCGCATAGCCCTGCAGCGCCTTGCCGTCCCACTGGAAGGTCAGCGGTTTGGAGCGGTCAATCCGCCCGCCCTTTTCCAGACGCCGCGCGCTCATGCTTCGGCCTCCAGAACTGCTGCCAGGCCGGGATGGGCCGGGGTCACGCTGTGAATTTCATGGGTCATCGTGTCCCGCACGACCTTCAGCCACATGCGGCAGCCATGCACATGCTGCCAGGTCTCGGTCTGCACGCCGCAGATGTTGGCGCGGAGGAACACCGCGTCGTGCCAGTCTTGCACCGGCGCATCCAGCGCCGGGTATTGGATCGAGCCGTCGCCGCCATAGCTGAATTCAGCATGATCGCGCGGCCCGCAGAATGGGCAGGTAATCCAGATCATCTCTTGCCTCCGTTATCCGTGCAGCTTGGGGTCGGCACCGGCGCCGCGTTCGTCGATCTGCAGGCCGCGCTCAAAGCGCTTCAGGTCAAAGTTCCCGATCATCGGCGCAGGGCGGCCGTTGGCGATCAGATCTGCAAACCACCAGCCCGCGGCCGGCGTTGCCTTGAAGCCGCCGTAGTTCCAGCCGGCATTGAGGTAGAGGTTGTCCAGCGGTGTCTTGCAGATGAAATGGGTGCCATCCATCGACATATCGACGACGCCCGCCCAGTGGCGCAGCAGCTTGACCCGGCCCAGGCAGGGCATCACCGACATCGCCGCCTCGGCCACGTCCTGCACAATCGGCAGGTTGCCGCGCTGCGCATAGGATTTGTACCAGTCCAGGTCGCCGCCAAAGACCATGCCGCCCTTGTCGGACTGCGAGATGTAGAAATGCGCGCCGCCCATGCCGAAAACCACCACCTGATCCAGCAGAGGCTTCAGCGGCTCCGACACAAAGGCCTGCAGCTTGTGGGATTCAATCGGCAGCCCGCCAAGCCCGGCCATGTTCCACAGCCGCGAGGTATTTCCCGCCACCGCAAAACCCACTTTGCCTGCGGTGATCCGCCCGCGTGAGGTCTCCAGTGCGGTGATCCGGCCGCCGTTGCGCTCCACACCCGTGACCGCGCAGTTCTGGATGATGTCCACACCCCGCGTGTCGGCTGCCCGGGCATAGCCCCAGGCCACCGCATCATGGCGCGCGGTGCCTGCCCGCTTCTGCACTGCGGCCCCCATGATCGGGAACCGGGCGCCGGAAGCGTAGTTCAGATGCGGCACCTCCTGCTGCAAGCGGTCCAGATCCCAGATCTCGGCATCCGGCGTGCCGGTCAGCCGCATGGTATTATAACCGCGCGCCGCAGCGTCGATGGCCCCCGGGCTGTGCAGCAGCGCAATATGCGAGCGCTGGCTGAACATCACATTGTAGTTCAGCTCATGGCTCAGCTCCTCCCAGAGCGTCAGCGAATGCTCATAGAATTCGCGGTTGCCGGGGCGGGTGTAGTTGGAGCGCACAATAGTGGTGTTGCGCCCGGCATTGCCGCCGCCGATCCAGCCTTTTTCCAGCACCGCGATGCTGCGGACACCGTGGTTTTTGGACAGGTAGTAGGCGGTGGCCAACCCATGCAGGCCGCCGCCGACGAGGATTACGTCGTAATGGCTCTTGGGTTCGGGGTCCCGCCACTGACGAGTCCACCCCTTCTGGCCGGTGATACCCTGCCAGAGCACATTCCATGCGGAAAAACGGGTCATTTTTGGGTCTTTCGGGGGCCTCAGACGGTGGGTTTCAGTGTCTTGCCCGGGTGTTTGAAAATCTGGCCGAAGCCTTCCAGCTCATCCATGATGCCGGCGCGGCGCAGGCAAGACCAGAATTGCGCCTGGTTCGAGGTGATGACAGGCTTGCCGGTGATCTGCTCGATCTCCTCGACCGCGGGCAGCGAACGCACGCCGCCGCAGCTGAGGAAAATCGCATCGGCCTCCGGCTGGTCGATCTCCAGCGCGAATTTCTTCCAGTACTCGGGCGTCACCAGCCCCATGTCCCAGCCGCTGGCGATGTTGAGCCCCTGGATATCCAGCACGTCAAAGCCGCGCTCTACCAGAAACTCTGCCTCGGCGGTGTTGATGTCATCCAGATAGGGCGTGCCGACCACCAGCTTCTTGGCACCCAGCTCGTTCAAGGCATCCAGAACGCCCTGCACCAGGCACATCGGCTGCGCCCAGGGCGCGCCCTTTTTGATCTCGGACATGACGCGATGCTCGCCGATCACGATGGAGCCCGAAGTGCAGCTGTAGCTGACCACGTCCGGCTCTGCCTCCGGCTGGATCCGCGATGCAGCGTCTGCCATGTGCTCGATATGCTTGGCCAGCGTTTCAGTCGTGGTGTGGTCGTCGGTCTTCAGACGGGTGACGTAGACCGCCACGCCTTCCGGCGCCATGTCCCAGAAGTCGCCTTCGGCAGAAGGGTCCGTTGACATCAGGATAAAACCGAGCTTGGCGCGGTGGAAACGTCCGTCATCCATCTCCGGGGTGCGGGGCTTGGACTGGATGGTTTGGCCTGGCTGGAACATCAGAGAATGACCTCCTCGACGGATTTCGGGTGATGCGTGAGCGGCTCCCAGCCGTCTTCGGTGATGATGAAGCTGTCACCGACCTGGGCGCGGAAGGTTTCAACCGAGACCGAGCCGTCCACCGCCAGCACCATGCCGGGCTGGATGATGGTGGTGTCGCCGGTCACCAGCTGCGGTGCCTCCAGGAAGCTGAAACCGGTCGCCCGGCCGCAGCGGAAGGGGTATTCGTAGCCCGCGCCCTGAATGACTTCCGCATACTCGGCATGGATGCTTTCTGCGGTAACGCCGGGGCGCAGCGCATCCAGTGCAGCCTTCTGGCTGGCCACGGCCACCTCATAAACTTTCACTTGCTCCGGATCCGGCTCGCCGATCCAGAAGGTCCGGTCGAAGCCCAGCTTGAAGCGGTGGAAATTTGTCATGCCGCAGAAACACAGGAAGACCGGCTCACCGCGCCGCATGATCCGGGTCGAGGCGCGGTGGTGCGTTTTCACGATGTCCTTGCCCGAGGCCATGATCTGCAGGAAATGGGTGTTGGGCGACATGTCGCCGTCGTCATAATGCGCCGCCAGCAGCTCTGCCGCCTTGCGGGTGCCCGCCTGGCTGGTGGCAATCGCCACCTCAAACTCCGGCACGCCGTCGCCGATTGCGGCGCGGCCCGCCTGCATCATGGCAGTCGCCACCTGCCCTGCATGGCGGGCCAGCTGCAGCTCCTCCGCCGATTTGATCATCCGCATCTCGTTCAGGATCGGCGTGGCGCTGGTGATCTTCTCTGCATCCACCAGATCATTCACATAGGCACGCACCGGCGGCGGCATATGGCCCGGTTCAATTGCAACAGAACCCGCATTCTTCACAGCGGCAGGCAGCTCCTCGCGCCATTCGCTGCCCATGCCGTCGTTCCAGGCAGCGATCCGGTCCACGCGTGCGGCGGCTTCTGCGCTGTTAAGGTCAATGGTCGGGGTGATCAGCAATGTCTCGCCATCCTTGGGCACCACCAGGATGGTTGGACGGCCAAACTCCATATGCAGATAGTCATAATACCCTGTCAGGTAATAGACATTGTCATCGTCGGTGATCAGCGCAACATCCATGCCGGCCTTGGCCAGATTCGCCTGAAAGCGGGAGAGTCGTTCTGAGAACATGCGGAGCCCCTGTTTTTACTGATAGTCATGCAGCTTGGCCTCGGCCCAAAGCAGCGCTTAGGCAAAAGGCTAGACGGAAAACCAAACTTTACAAAGTGACTTTCCGTTTGAGATTATGATAACCAGTAGTTATGAAAAACTACCGCCGTGCCCTGCCGCCGCTCGACTATCTCCTGTTCTTCGAAGCTGTTGCCCGTCATCAGAACTTTACCCGCGCCGCAGAGGAGCTGAATGTTAGCCAGGCTGCCGTCAGCAAGCGGGTGAAAGTTCTGGAGGAATGGCTAGGCATGACGCTGGTCAACCGGAGCGGGCGAAACCTGTCTCTGACCCGGAACGGCCAGGTGCTGGCGGCCAATTCAGGCGAGGCCCTGGATTTCCTGCACTCATGCCTTCAGCAGCTGCGCCGGACCAGCAGCAGCGGACGGCTGTCGCTTGCAGCCAATGTCGCTGTTTCCCAGTTCTGGCTCACCCCCAGAATCAATGAGTACCTACTCGGGCAGGACGCCGCGCCGGTCACATTGACATCCTCGGACAAAGACGCAGACCTCTTTGCCCTGGAGGCCGACGCGCTGATTTACTATGGCAAGGAGATCCCCGACGGCTGGGAGGGATCACTGCTGTTTGAGGAGATCTGGACGCCCATCGCGGCTCCGGAGATGGCCCGGCAGACCGCCAGCCTGGAAACCGCAACCCTGCTGGATTTTGACAAGCTGACCCCGAAGTGGGTCAACTGGGGTGATTTCGCGGCGCTTTCCGGCGATCCGCAGATCGAACGGGCCAACAAGGTCAATCTGGGCTCATACGGCAGCACATTGGACACGGCAATCCGGGGACGGGGCATTGCGCTCGGCTGTCCCGACGTGCTGCATTTTGAAATCGAAGCCGGGCGGCTGGTGGCGCTGTCGGATTATCAGCTGAAAACCGGGCGCAGCTATTTCGTGATCTGGCGCACGGGCCTGCTCAGCGAGCAGACCCGCAGCCTCTTGTCGGAGGTGGCAATCCCTCTTTGAGGTTCAG
Organism: Leisingera sp. ANG-Vp; assembly: GCF_000813725.1. GTDB lineage: Bacteria > Pseudomonadota > Alphaproteobacteria > Rhodobacterales > Rhodobacteraceae > Leisingera. The sequence goes on along the minus strand of NZ_JWLD01000022.1, from coordinate 62,425 downwards.
ACCGCCTCCTTGACCGCGCTGAGGAACTGCTGTGTCCGCTCGCGCTGCGGATTGCCAAACAGATCTGCCGGCCGGCCCTGCTCTTCGATTTTGCCGCCGTAGAAAAAGCAGACACGGTCGGAGATATCCAAAGCAAAGCCCATCTGATGCGTGACCATCAGCATGGTCAGGTTATGCTCGGACACCAGCTGGCGGATGACATTGGTCACCTCGCCGATCACCTCCGGGTCCAGGGCGGAGGTCACCTCGTCAAACAGCATCACTTTGGGCCGCATGGCCAGCGCCCGGGCTATGGCCACCCGCTGCTGCTGCCCGCCCGAGAGACGCGAGGGGTGCTGATCCTTCTTGGCGATCATACCTACCATCTCCAGCAGCTCTTCCGACCGGTCCCGTGCCTCAGCCTTGGACAGGCCAAGAACCTGAACGGGCCCCTCCATGCAGTTTTCCAGAGCCGTCATATGCGGGAACAGGTTAAAGTGCTGAAAACACATGCCAATGTCTGAACGGCGGCTGTGCAGATAGCGCTCATTGGCGGGCACCAGTACGCCGTTTTTTTCCATGTGGGTCAGCGGCTTGCCATCCACATAGATCACGCCGCCATTGATTTCCTCCAGTGTCATCAGCATGCGCAGCACGGTGGTTTTGCCTGAACCAGAGGGACCGATGATCGACACCATCTCTCCGGCGGAGACATCGAGATCCAAATCATCCAGAACCGTCAGCGACCCATAGGATTTGCGCACCTTGCGAAAGCTCACCATCGGTTTGTTTTCGCCTGTCAGTTCAAGCGGAAAGCCAGACATGTCCTGCATTACTTCAATCCCAGTTTGAGGCGCACACGTCCCTCGAACAGCCGGATAAGACCAGCTGCAGGCAGGGAAATCGCCAGGAAGATGATGCCTACCATCGTGAAGGGTTCCAGAAAGCGGTAGTGCTCGGACCCGATGGCATTGGCAGTGTGAATGAGCTCGGCAACCCCGATCACCGACAGCATTGGCGTATCCTTGAAGATACCAACGAGATAGTTGCCCATGCCCGACAGCGCCGGGGGAATGGCCTGGGGAATAATTACCCGGCGGTATTTCTGCACCGTGGTCATATTCAGGGCAGTTGCAGCCTCCCATTGCCCCTTGGGCACGCTGTCGATGCCGCCCCGGTAGACTTCGGAAAGGTAGCAGGCATAGTGCACGCCAATGGCGATCATGCCCGATGTCCAGGGGCTGAGCCGGATCCCGAACTGCGGCCCCACATAGAAGACAAAGAAGATCTGCAGCAGCAGCGGCGTCGAGCGGACGAATTCAACAATCTCGCGCACCGCAAAGGTCAGCACCCGGTACTGCGTGCGCTGCGCCACTGCCAGCGCCAGCCCCAGCACCAGCGCAATGCCATAGCCAGCTCCCGCAGCCAGCAGCGTGTTGCCGGTGGCGGACACAAGCCGCGGCAGGATCTCCCAGGCGAATTCCCATTTCCAATCGAACATGGATCACGCCCTCCCCATCTTGCGGGCCATAAAGGCCTCAAGCCAGCGCATGAAAGGTGTCACCATGAAGCGGGCCAGAATGTAGTAGATTATCAACGCCGCGCCAAAGGCCTGCGCCGACAGGAACGTGGAGCCATTGATCTGTTTGGTTTCAAACATCAGATCGGCAACCGAGATCAGCGATACCAGCGCCGTGCCTTTCAGCAGCTCGATCATCAGATTGCCCCAGGGCGGCAGCATGTTGACCAAAGCTTGCGGCAGGATGATCCGGCGCATCCGCTGGGCCGGCGACATGTTGATGGCCAGCGCAGCTTCCCATTGCCCCTTGGGCACTGACAGGATGCCGCCGCGGACCAGTTCCGCCCCGTATCCGCCGATGTTCATTCCAACCGCCACATAGCCGGCGGTGAATTTATCAATGGAAAAACCAAACAGCGGCAGCACAAAGAAAATCCAGTAGAGCTGCACCAGCAGCGAGGTGCCGCGGAAGATTTCGATATAGGTGACAGCAGTGCCGCGCAGCAGCTTGCTGGAGGAGAGCTTCATCAGCCCCATGACCAGAGCGATCGCAACACCAAGTATGGCCGCCAGAAAGAACTGGGCAACCGTCATGCCGGTTCCGGCCGCAAGACGCGGCCAGTATTGCACGGCAAATTCAAAGATATTCATAGGTCCGCTCAATCGTGTGAGAAACGTGCCTGATGCGGCGGACGCAGAAGCCCGGGCCCGCCGCCAGTTTTCTTAGCGGTTGCCGCAGACCCATTCTGCGGATTTGTCACCCGGCAGATGCGATGCGGTGTAGCCATACTCAGAAACGGCCGCCAGCATTGCGTCAGAACCGATATAGCCCGCAAGCGCTGCGTTGAATTTGGCCATGAAATCGGAATCCTCATCCCGGAAGCCGATGCCAACCCAGTTCTTGGTCCATTCCGGCAGCGCCGCCGGGTCCGTCACCTCGAATTTTCCTTCGGACTGCTCCGCCAGGTAGAGCGCTTCGAAATAGGTCAGAGCTGCCGCGTCGGCGCGGCCGGCCTTCATCGCCGCCAGGGTCTCGGTCGGGCCCGGCACCTGCATCATCTGCGCGTCGGTCAGGCCTTCCTTGCGTGAGGCTTCAACAGTGTTGGCGCCAGAGTACATGATGAGGATGGAATCGTCCTGAGCCAGCACATCTTTATAGTTGTTGATGTTCTTAGGATTGCCTGCAGGCACCAGGAAAGCGTCGCCCATGGAGCCGATTGGCTCTGAAAAGGAGATGTTCTCGCAGCGGCTGTTCAGAATATAAAGACCGCCGGTGATCATGTCGTACCGGTTGGCTTTCAACCCTGGGATCAGTCCGCCCCATTCGGTGACAGTGGTTTCCACGTCGGTGTGGCCCATCTCTGCCAGGATGCCCAGCGCAATTTCATTCACAAAGCCTTTGGCATCACCGTTTTCATCCGGAAAACCCCAGATCGGAATATTGGAAAAGCCGATCCGGATCGGCTCACCGGCGGCAATACGGTCCTCAATGGGGCCGGCCACAGCCGAAACGGCGCCCAGAACCACGGCGGCAGCAGCGGCGCCCAGAGTTTTCATCAGTTTACAAGTCATTGTGTCCTCCCAGAGTTTAACTTGTGTTCCGCGTTGTGCGGGCCGTGCGAACACTCGTCCCGCAGTGTCTTTGTGCTGTTTGCGCTAGTGCTTCTAGTTTTGAGGAAGGCATGTGCTTCTGACAGTTTCGCTTTGGCTCCATCCGAAAACCTGCGACCCGGCAGCTGCCTCCTTTCCAAAGGCGGCTTCTCCTCAACCAGCCTCCAGACCTCTCCCCCTGCCCGCCCCTCCAAGCGTCTCACCAGCAGGATAGAAGAGGAAATCTGAAGCGCTAAACGACCTTTCCTGGCATCTAATGACAACCTCATGTTATGGTTTTTGATGCGCTCACGCGTTTTTCCCCGCATCATTCCCAAACAGCATCCGTTTGCTTTTCGGGTCGTAGAACGGCGTCAGACTGACCTCGGCTTCAACGCTCCGGCCTTCTACCAGGACAGTGAAGTTCCCCTGCGCCGCTGCTGCTTTTTCAGCTGCGCCGTCCGGCAGCTTCAGCAGGCAAAGGCCAACAGCCGCGCCGACCGCCTGCCCCCAGGCGCCGGCGGTGACATAACCTGCGATCTGCCCGTCGCGCAGAACGGGTTCGTTGTGATAAAGCAGCGGCTCCGGATCTCTCAGCCGGATGTGGCACAGGAACGGCCCCGTGTTTTCCGCCTTGCGGTCCAGATAGGCATCGCGGCCGACAAAGGGGATGTCCTTCTTGGTCTTGCAGACAAACTCCATCCCGATCTGATGCGGAGACTCGGTATAGGCCATGTCGTGCCCCCAATGGACAAAGCCCTTTTCCAAACGCAGCGCATTCAAGGCTTCGCCGCCGATCAGCCGCAGGCCGTACTGCTCTCCGGCCTCCACCAGCACTTCAAACACATGTTCGGCGAAGTCAGGCGAAATGAAGATCTCCCAGCCCATCTCGCCTGAGTAGGACAGGCGCTGTGCAAAGACTTTCGCGTGACCGATGTGGAAATGCTGCAAGCTGTTAAAGGGAAACGCTTCATTTGAGGCATCAATTCCGCCGACCTGCTGCAGCAGTTCCCGGCTTCTTGGCCCCATAATGCCCAGCACGCCATATTCAGCGGTCGCATCCCGCAGACGCACATCCTCGCCGGGCAGGATCAGGTCGCGCAGATGCAAGCAATCGCGGCGCGTGTGCGAGATAGAACTCATGACCATGAAGCTCTCGCCGCCATGACGGGCCACAGTCACATCGCTTTCGATGCCGCCGCGTTCATTCAGCATCAGCGTATAGGCTACCCGGCCGTTTGCCAGCGCCATGTCATTGGTGCAGGCCCGCTGCAGGAAGTTCTCGGCATCCCTGCCTTCGACCATCAGCTTGCCGAGCATGGTATAGTCGATCATGGCAACCGCTTCGCGGGCGGCCTTCTGTTCTTCCAGCACATAGGGAAACCAATTCTGGCGGCCAAAGCTGTATTCGTATTCAGGCTCAACACCTTCGGGCGCAAACCAGCCCGGCCGCTCCCAACCCTGGGTCTCGGTGAAGCAGGCACCGCGGGCTTTCATCGGGTGATAGAACGGCGTGCGGCGCAGATTGCGGACTGTCTCGCGCTGGCGGTTCGGCCAATGCATCGCATAGGTCAGAACCAGGGTTTCCGGGCAGCGTTCCTGCAGGTAGGGGTCGCGGGCCTGGAATTCCTCGCAGCGCTTGGGATCCATCTCGCTCAGATCCATCGGTGGGTGGCCGTCAATGATCCATTGCGCCAGCGCCCGGCCCGCTCCGGACCCGGATTGGATTCCAGTGGAGTTCACTCCGCCCAATACAAAGTAATTCGGGATGTCTGGCGCCTGACCCAGGATGAACCGGCCATCATAGGAATAGCTTTCCGGTCCGTTGAAAAAGGTGCGGATACCGGTTTCCTGCAACAGCGGAACCCGGTTCATCGCCAGCTCCAGCACCTCCATCACATCGTCCTCGATAAATGGCAGGCTGTCGTATTCAAAACTGTCGGAGATCCCCTTCATGCCCCAGGGCTTGGCCTGGAAATGGGCAAAGCCGAACAGCAGCTTGCCTGCGTCTTCCTTCCAGTAGGTACCGTCGCAATAGGACCGCAGCACTGGCAGGTCAGCGGGCAGGTTCTTGATGGTTTCCGTCACCAGATAGTAGTGCTCGCAGGCGTGCAGCGGGACACCGACACCATTCTGACGGCCTAGCTCACGCGCCCACATACCGCCGCAGTTCACCACATAGTCGGCGCTGACCGTGCCCATATCGGTACGCACGCCGACAGCCTTGCCGCACTCGGTCAGCACTTCCTCGACCTTGGTGTACTCAAAGATCTTGGCGCCGCGCATCCGTGCCCCCTTGGCCAGGGCAGTGGTCAGATCCACCGGGTTGGCAGAGCCGTCGCTGGGCATATGGATCCCGCCCAGAACCCCCTCCGCATTCATCAGGGGCCAGCGCTCTTTGATTGCGGCGGTTTCCATGTAATGCGTTTCGATACCAAACAGAGCAGCAAAATCCGCTTTGCGCTTCAATTCGGCCATTCGCTCTTCGTTGACAGCAATCGAGATCGATCCCGACCGCCGGTAGCCAGGGTTCTGGCCGGTCTCGGCCTCGATCTCTTCCAGCAGCTCTATGCCGTACTTTGCAAAAGCCGTGGTGGCATGGCTGCCCTGCAGCTGCCCCACCAGCCCGGCCGCATGCCAGGTGGTGCCGCTGGTCAGCTGTTTACGCTCCAGCAGCACAACATCGGTCAGCCCCTGTTTTGCCAGATGGTAAGCCACGGAGCAGCCGTGAATGCCGCCGCCGATAATGACAACCTGAGCGTGGGACGGGAGTTGTTTGGTCATTCTCGTGAAACCCGTGGATTAGGTAATAATCGGAAGCTCACGCGCCGCCCGGCGCGACAGCAGTTCGGCACCATCCTCTCGGATGACGATGTTTTCTTCGTGCAGCATCATCTTGCCGCCGCCGAAGGAGAGTCCGGGCTCCAGTGTCAGCACCATGCCCTCTTCAATCACCGTATTGTCTCCAGGCATCAGCGAGGGCCATTCGGTCACCTGCATGCCCAGCCCGTGCCCCATGCGGCCGATCTGATGGCCGCTGCAGCCGCCGTCTTCCAGCACCTTGGCCATCACGCCCCACAGGTAGGTGGTGGTGATACCCGGACGCGCTGCCTGCAATCCCGCCTCAGTTGCACGCCAGGCCAGATCGTAAGCAGACCTGGCCTCATCCGAGGCATGGCCAAAAGCATAATTCCGGTCAAAGTCGCAGCTGTAACCGCCCCAGAGCGCGCCGGTATCCAGCAGCAGCATGCTGCCGTCCTCAATCATCCGGTCCGTTGGCCGGTTGATCACATCCTCAAACCCGCCAAGCCCCGAACTGCCAACCAGATACGGCACGTCATCGGCACCTTTTTGCAGCAGGTCGATCTTGAATTTGGCAAAGGCCTGGCGTTCGGTGTCACCGGCCTTGATGTAATTCGGCAATTCTTCGAAGGCAGAAGACGCAATGCTGCAAATCCGGGCGATTTTAGCGATCTCAGAGCGGGATTTCACCATTCTCAGGCGGCGGACAACATCGGTGCCGTCGGCGACCGAAACACCGTCCAGGCGCTCTTGCAGCCGTTGAAAATCCGCAGCCGGAATGCGCACATGGGTTTCGTGGCCCATCGGCAGCCCCAGCGTGCCGCCGTTGGGCATCACCTCGCGCAGAGTTTCCACCAGCAGGGAAATACCGTCATCCTCTGGCTGGGGTGCCAGCCAGGTCCGGACATCCGAAATCCAGGTCAGCGACATGCTGGGGCCGCCGATCTCCGGGATCACCGCAATCGGCGCACCTTCTGCCGGGATCACCACAAACCAGGGCCGGGTGGGGCTGAGCCAGAAGATGGTGTCGAAGCCAGTGAAATAGCGCACTTCCGGCTCTGTGGTGAGCAGCAGTGCATCCAGCCCGAGACCCGCCATGATCTTCTGGGCTGCAGCGGTGCGCTGTTCGAACTCCTGTGTGGTAAACCCGCGGTCCGCAGCGGGGTGCATGTCCGTCATCGTGTCAATCCTGCAACTTCAATTGGGTGTGGAACAGCATGCCGGCTCCAGGCACGCCGTTGCGCAGCCCTGCGAGCCGGGCCAGATGCCAGGCTGTGACCTGATTGCTGGACAAAACGGGTTTCCCGAGTGCGCTCTCAGCCTCGGCCAGGATGCCCATGACCCGCAGGCTGGTGCAGGAGACGAACACGCCGTCGCAATCTGTCCGCTGCCCGATCTCCTTAACCGCCGCCAGAATGCTCTGAGAGGAAATCCGGGCGACTTTGAAATCATCGGCCTGGTTGAAGCTGCCAATAGCGTTCACTTCAATGCCGGCCGCGGCCAGATTGTTCCGCATCCCGGCCGTGACCTCGGCCTCATAGGGCGTTATCAGCGCAATCCGGCTTAGTTTCAGCGCTTTGAGCGCCGCCTTGCAGGCGGTCAGTGGATTTGTGGTTTTTGCGGCCGGGTGCACGCTGCGCAGGATTGCATCCACACGCGCCTCGCCGATCATTGTTGCCCCGGAAGTGCAGCAATAGCCAATGGCATCCAGCTCAAAGGAAGCAGGCAGCAGCGCCGCTGCGGCCGGCAGGTCCGCCTCCATCTTCTGCAGCGTACCGCAAGTGACTTCCATCTCATTCGGGATCCGCGCGTGGTACAGCGCCACACCCGGCTGCCGGAGAACACCGGAGAGCTCATGCTCCAGAGTCTGGTCGGATTGAAGAACGATCAGACCAATCCTGGCTTTGCCACCCAGCCCTCCATCACTGTCAAACTGCAGCGATTGAATGTCCGGCACTGCATTCATTGGCCTTCCTCCAAAACCTTCGGGATTTCTGCCTGCCCCCCCTGCCCTTCCCTTGCAAACTGCAGGCTCACCATGCAGTCAGAGGGGAAGAGCTCTTGGAATCTGGTATATACCAATAGGCTGGTATATACCAAGGAAAACTTGCGGACCTGTGCATGATGAATCGAACCGACTCGGACGAAGAAAAGAAAACACCTGCTTTTCAGATGGTTATTGACCACCTGCGGGAACAGATCCTTAGCGGCGGACTGGCTCCGCACGCATCGCTGCCCTCGGAAAGAGCCATCGGAGAGCAGTTCGGGATCAGCAGAATGACCGCCCGACGCGCGCTCCTGGCTATTGAAATGGAAGGATTGGCCTATAGTTCCGGCCGCCGCGGCAGATTCGTTTCACCGCAGCGGCTGACCTACGATATCAGCAGGACAGTCAGCCTCTCTGCTCTGGCCGGCAAGGAAGAACTTGGCCTGACGATCAAGGTAGTTTCACAGCAGACGATTGAAGCTGATGCAGCTTTATCTGCCAAACTGGCTGTCGCCGAAGGCGAGGCGCTTTACAAATACACCAGGGTATTTCTTCTCAAGGATCATCCTGCCTTCATTGAAGAGGAATACGCTGTCGCCCGTCTCTTTCCCGGCCTGCTTGATCACAATCTGCAGCAATCGACCACGACGCTGATGGAGAAGGAGTATGACATGCCGCCGCATTCCGGTGACATCACGATACGGATGCGCGCGCTGAACGAGGACGAAGCCGGCCTGCTGGGCCTGCCCACCTATAATGCCGGAATTGAACTGGAGCAGGTAATCTACGGGGCGAACGGAAAGCCGTTCTGCTTTGGCCGTCAAATCTGGCGGGGCGAGCTCGCAGAATTCTCTGCGCATGCCATCGTAAGAGGGTGACCTCCAGTCCCGCAGAGACCTCTTGCCGCCCAAGCCACGCCATCACGCTCATTTAGCCCGGGCATACCCGCCATCCCAATTGCGCTTATGAAGACAACCTTTTCGAACTGTGAAAACTGCCGCTCAAAGGTGGAAACGGCCCCGTCAGACTGCAGCAGCAAACCCGCCACGCCGGTCTCCTCGCAGCAGTGCTGCAGAGACCTAACGGGCGGCAATGAACATGTAGTTTGAGCTTGCAAAAGCCGCGGGAAATTGCAGCACCATAGATCATTTTTTGAAATTGGATTAAGGTCGTTCCCGGGGCAATTGAAACAGGGGGCCGCGATAGTGAAGAGCTCGAAGGCCCCGATCAGTATTGCCATTGTCGATGACCACAACCTGTTTCTTGATGGCATGCGGCTGCTGATAGAGCATTACTACCCTTCAGCTTCACCGCAAACCTACTCCTGTGCGAATGCATTTCTCGACGCCCTGGATCAAGGGTGCATATTCGACGTCGTCATTTCAGATCTGGCCATGAAAAACCTGAACGGGATTGCGCTGCTCGGGGAATTGAATGCCCGGGAATTCGATGCTCCGGTCGTAATCCTTTCCGCATCAGAAGATGCAGCTACTCAGGAAAAATCCCTGCGCGCCGGAGCCTTTCAGTTCGTACATAAATCGGCAAGCCGCGGCGATCTTTTCAATGCGATTCACGCTGCAGCCAAACACGGTCCCTCGTCCAAGGAACAGATGCGGCGCAATGCACAGCGTATTCAGGTGGACAAGGTGGACGGCGAGCACGTGCTTGCACCGCGTCTTGCCCCGCAGCAGCTGAAGATTTTGCAGCTGCTTGCAGCCGGGCAGACGAACAGAGAAATCGGGACAGCTCTGTCCATCAGCGAAAACACAGTCAAAACCCATGTGAAAGCTATTTTCAGAGAACTCTCTGTCAGCAACCGCACGGCTGCTGTACGCCGCGCCCAGGAACTGATGCTGATTTAAGCTGTAGACCCTTTTCCTCGCCTTCTCCGCTGGCCAGACCGGACCATTTTGCTTCCACGCCGCCAGAGGGCCGCAACGCTGTAGGTACTCCATGCGAATAGGTCAACAGGCGACAATACCCCCTAAGTATTGAAATTGACGCCGCAAATACCACAAGAATTAGTCCGAAAGCGCTAATATCACCCAAACGGGTGATTGCCTAGTTAACCTTCAAATTGAATTGTATCTGAGAGTTCCGGCGCGGGGGGTGCCGGAAAAAAGGCAGCGCCAGCACCGGAATTGAGCTGGATAGCCGCCTTTTTTGGTAAATGGGGGTTTGCACCAATGGGCTATCGCGGACGCGGTTATTTGAACAACAGCCGGCATCAGGATCAGGAGATCGACTTATCCGGCAGCAGTCATGGTGCTTTTGTCAGAACACACCGGGGCGATGACGACATCACCGGTTCAGGGTTCGGAGACTGGATTATGTCCGGCTCCGGCGATGACACAGTGACCGGCGGCGGCGGCAACGACGTCATGTTCGGCGGCAGAGGCCGGGATACTGCAGTCTTTTCCGGTTCGGTGCTGGACTACAAAATCGTAACATTCCCTGGCGGCCGCTGGATGTTTGTCTCAGGCGATGACGGCTGTGATTTCCTGCACCGCTTCGAAGTGCTGGTGTTCGATGACTTCACGCTGGACCTGAACAGCAACAACGGACCTCTGGCGGTTCTGCGGAGAGAATACCTCGAGACAGCCGAGAATGATTCATTTGCGTTCAATGTGGATGTCTATGATCTGGACGGCGACCCCGTTTCGCTCGACTCCGCCACCGTGACCGGCGGCGGCAGCCTTGCCGTTGTGCAGGGAGGCGCCTCCGAAGATGCCGTGACCGGGTCCAGCAGCGGCCTCCAGATCTCGTTTGACCCCGGCAGCAGCTATGACTATCTCGCCGCCGGTGAGACAACCACCGAGACCGTGACCCTGGTTCTGTCTGATGGTGAAGGCGGCACAACCGAAGTCAGCTATGAGATCACTATTCAAGGCGAAAATGACGGTCCGGTTGCATCCGCGGTATCTGCCACGGCGGATGAAGATGGCCCGGCGGTCACGGTTGACGCGGTGTTCTTTGACGCCGACGCGTCTGACACTCACACGTTCAGCGTCGATACAACCGGCACCCAGGGGACTGTCACAAACAATGGCGACGGCACATTCAGCTATGACCCTGCCGGTGCTTTTGAGCATCTGGCAGCCGGGGAGACCGCAACCGACACCTTCGCCTTCACTGTAGATGACGGCAATGGCGGTTTTGATACTGAAACCGTGACGGTCACAGTCTCCGGCCAGAACGATGCTCCGGTGGCGCTGGCAGTCAGCGGCGATGCAAACGAAGACGGCCCGGCCGTGACCATCAGTGCGGATTTCTCTGACGCCGACGCGTCCGACACCCACACGTTCAGCATCGATACAGCAGGCACGCAAGGGACTGTCACCAACAACGGCGACGGCACCTTCGGCTATGACGCAGACGGTGCATTCGAGCATCTGGCAGCCGGAGAGACCGCAACCGACACTTTCACCTACACGGTTGATGACGGCAATGGCGGAACCGGTACCGAAACCGTGACCGTCACCGTAACTGGCCAGAACGACGAACCTGACCTCGGCGACCCGGTGATCACCGGTCAGGCTGCCGCCTTCAACGGGTCGGACACCTATCTCAGCATCGCCTCTGATCCTGGCTTGCGCGCTGACGACTGGACGATCGAAGCCTGGGTACGCACAACGGATGATGACGCGGCCTATAACCGTGTGATTTCTGCTCCGGTCGGAGGCGGTCAGACCTACTCGCTGGTGGTCCATAACGGCCAGGCGCATGTCCGCCTTGACAACGGAGCAGGCCGTCAGGTCGAAGCGGTGGATGTTGCTGACGGCGGCTGGCACCACATGGCAGGCACCTTTGACAGCACGACAAACACTCTGTCGCTCTATGTCGATGGCGTGTTTGCGGGATCGCTCGACGTCGGCTCAGCCTCCCCGCTGACCGGCAGCCAGGAAATCGCCATCGGCCGTTTTTCTTCCAGCTTTAGCGGCAACTATTTTGACGGTGATATCGCTGATGTCCGCATCTGGTCCGTTACCCGGGATGCCTCGGAAATTGCCTCCAGCTATGATCAGCCCCTGGATGGCAGCGAGGCAGGCCTGGAATTGTATCTGCCCTTGAACGGCAGCTACGAAGATCAGTCCCCCAACGGCCGCACGGTCAACAACTTTGGCACCAGCCTCGTTGAAAGCGATGCCCCAGTCGAGGCCGCTCAGGTCTCAGAGGACAGCGGCAGCGCAACCTTCCAGTTTGACGCCTCCGATGCGGATACAAACGACACCCTGACCTACAGTGCAAATACCGCCGGGCTTGCGGGGCAAGTGGTCAACAACGGGGACGGCAGCTTCGCTTACAGCGCCAATGGCGCGTTTGATCACCTTGCGCCGGGCGAAACGGCAACCGAAAGCTTTGACGTGACAGTTGACGACGGCAATGGCGGCAGCGACACAAAAACCGTAACTGTAACTGTTACCGGCGCCAATGACGCGCCGGATGCCGAAGCCGTGTCAGCTTCTGTTCAGGAAGATCCCCAGACCGTCCTGTCCGACAACATTGGCAGCACGACGATGGGCAATATCGGCCGCTGGTATGTGTTCGACTTTGATACGGGTACGGCCATCACGCTTCCGCGCGACGGCGGCGCGAACAACACATTCGATCAGATCGCTGCGCAGCACCTATCATCCGGGAATGGCCTGATCGTGCATCCTAACCCGAATAATTCAGGGTGGAGCTTGGGGTCGCAGGTCTTTGTCGACGGGGTCGGCCAGCCGGTATCCAGCACGGAATATGACATCACCGACACCAGCGGCGGCTCCACCTCGCTTGCCAACCCTGTCTGGCTCGCATTCGGTGATACGAACCAGGATGTCGATAGCATTTCGCTGACCCTCACAGGTATCGATCTGGGAGACGGCCGCAGCGTGGATGTGTCGGTCGACATGGGGCCGTTCGATTACGAAATCAACACGACAGATGATCTGGGCGTCGATGCCATGACCTTCGAGGCAACGGTCAACGGCCCCAGCCCGGACATCACCGTTTCGGCGGATTTCACGGACCCAGACAGCGATACTTTCACCTTCGGCCTGGATGACAGCGCCACTTCGGGGTCTGTCGTCAACAATGGCGACGGCACCTTTACCTTTTCCGCCAATGGCGCCTTTGAGCACTTGAATGCGGGTGAAAGCGCCACGGACACGTTCACATATACAGTGGACGACGGAAATGGAGGCATCGACAGCCAAGTAGTCACGGTTACGATCCTTGGCCTCGATGATGTGAGTATCGCCTGAACTCCGCAATGAGCACACTTGTTTGGGGGGGCATCCTGCCGGAATGCCCCCTTCTTTTTGCGATTTTTTTGAATGCCCATTGGAAGAAGGCTCCAAACTCCGCTTTCACTTCTGACCAGGTTCTTGTCCCGCAGATGCAGCCCAATTCTCTTAGAACAGCGGGTTGGCTCCGAGCCGCTTTTCAAAGGAACGATGACAAAGCCGTCGCGTCTCAAACCAGGAACTGCGGCATCACCCCATCCTGGCGCCGAAACCAAAAACACATGCCATACGCGCGCGGGGCAGAAGAACCGTTTCCCTCCGGGCTGAAGCGGCGCTGGCAAGCAAGGATGAAGAGTCAAGAAGGAGCAGATACCTAGGCTCTTCTTTGATTTCCGGGCTGCTGGGTTCGTGCTGATTACTGCGGATTGCAAGTTCAAGATCCGAGTGAGCCATACGGCCAGCCCTTACAACCAATCATCCATGCCTTTATAATATATCATTTTCAATGATCCGATCAGGATTCACGCACATACTGGCTGATTTCCCCTTCCATCACTCCATATAATATATTATTCTTCCGCAACTCGGAACGACTTCAGGAAACCTCGATGGCCCAAAACTGCGCACCTTTGATCAACGGAACTTGGCAGCCGTCAGCTGATCGTGAAATTCGCAACAATCTATCCCCTTCAACAGGTGCACCTATTGGGACTGTGGTCTGCGCGACTGCAGACGACGCCCGATTGGCAGCCGACGCAGCGGCCAAGGCCTTCCCCGCCTGGTCTGCCTTGCCGCCAAAGCAGCGGGCACGGATGCTGGGCGCCATAGCTCAGCGGGTACAGGAGGCGCATGAAGAGCTGTCGCGCCTGATCACCGCAGAGCAGGGTAAGCCGCTGGCCGAAGCACGGATGGAGATGGATGGAGTGGTCGAGATGTTCGAGCATTTCGCCTCACTCGCGGAAACCATGGCGTTCCGCTATGAGCGCCCCGACAAGGGCACCAACCGCACCATCGACATGATCCCGGCCGGGCCGGTGATCATCATCACCACCTGGAACTTCCCGGTTGAGACCGCAGCCGTGCACCTGGCGCCAGCATTGGCGGCGGGCTGCACCGCGGTGGTGATCGCCAACAACTCCACCCCGGCCTCGGTGGCCCGGCTGATCGGTCTGATGCATGAGGCGGGCCTGCCGGAGGGCGCAGTGAACCTCTTGATGGGGTCTTCGGCGGTGCTGTCGGAGGCGCTGATCAAGCACCCCGCCACCCGGCATCTGTCCTATACCGGCTCGGTGCGGGTGGGCCGCCAACTGGCGGCGCAATGCGGTGCCGAGATCATGCGCTGCACACTGGAACTGGGCGGCAATGCACCCGCCATTGTGCTGCCGGGTTCAGATGTGGAAGCCGCCGCCAAAGCGCTAATTTCCAAGCGGTTCTGGAACGCAGGCCAGGTCTGCACCGCACCGAACCGGATCTTCGTGAACCGCGCCCAGCATGATGCCTTTGCCGAGGCCGCCGGTGCCTATGTGCGCAATCTGGTTCTGGGCCACGGGCTGGAAGACGCGACCACCATGGGGCCGCTGGCCACCACCGAGCGCGTCGCCTCAATGCAGCGGATTGCCGAAGATGCCATGGCCAAGGGCGCAACCGCCATCGTGAATGACCCCGCACCGCAGGAAGGCGGCAATTGGGTCTCGCCCAAGGTCTTTGCCGATGTGCCCTGGGACGCCCTGGGCCTGCGCGAGGAGATCTTTGGCCCGATTGCCTGCATCACCCCCTATGACGACCTTGAAGCGGTGATTGCCGAGGCCAACAACTGCGAGCTGGCGCTGTCCGGCTATGTCTATGGACCCGATCAGGCTGAAGCCGAATCCGTTGGTGCCCGGCTGCAGGTCGGCAGCGTCGCGGTGAACCAGCTGACGACCGCATATATCGACGTGCCCTTTGGCGGCATTAAGCAGAGCGGGCTGGGCTGCGTTGGAGGAGAAGCCGCAGTGAAGGAGTATCTCTTCCCGCGGCTGACGGCGGCTGCGCAATAGGCCGGAAACTCCCCCGACTGGAAAGGGCGCCCAACCGGGCGCCCTCTTTTTGTGCGCAAACAGGCCGGACACCTGCAGTCATGGGACTAGGGCAGCGCCCGCCCATGGGGCGGGTCGGGCGCTGCCCGGCGTTGCCGCCGGGCGGATGGTCAAAGACGTCTCAGAAAGCCTTACAACCGCCTTAGCGCTGGGAGGTTTCCCAGTTCGGATCGCTGTAATAGGGCAGGTTCGACGGCGGCTGCGGGTCCTTGCCGGCAATCATGTCCGCGGCCTTCTCGCCGATCATCATCGACGGGCAGTTGAGGTTGGCCGAGGGGATGATGGGCATCACCGAGGCATCTGCAACCCGCAGCCCTTCGATCCCATGCACCCGGCATTCGGGATCGACCACCGCCATCGGATCGCTGCCCATCTTGCAGGTGCCGCAGGGATGATAGGAGGAATGGCAGGTCTCGCGCAGCCAGGCTTCCAGATCCGCATCGCTTTCGACTTTTGAGCCGGGGAAAATCTCCTTGCCGGTAAAGGCCGCCAGCGAGGGCTGCTGCACCAGCTCGCGGCTGAGGCGGAAGCCGGCCTTAAGTTCCTCCACATCTTCTGGGTGCTCCAGCATGTTGTAACGGATGCGCGGCGCGGCGAAGGGATCGTTTGACGCCAGCCGAACATAGCCGCGGCTTTGCGGGCGCTGGTTGGCAAATTGCAGCTGAAATGCGTGTTCCTTGACAAAATCCGCCGAACCCTCGGCCACCGCGATCTGGAACAAGGCGATCTGCAGGTTGGGGAAGCGCACCCCCGCCTTGGTACGCACAAAACCCACCGCATCGAAGTGGTTATTGGCCAGCAGCCCCTTACGGGTCAGAAGCCAGTCCAGCACGCCCTTCGCCTGCGAGAACAGGTTCAGATGCTTGTAGAGGGTTACCGGCTGGGTGCAGGCCACCTGCAGCGAGGTCAGCGGGTGGTCCATCAGGTTCTCGCCCACGCCCGGAAGGTCGTGCAGCACCTCAATCCCCTGCCCGCGCAGCTGCGCCGCGGGGCCGATGCCGGAGTGCATCAGGATCATCGGGCTGTTGAAGGCGCCCGCCGACAGGATCACTTCGCGGTTGGCCTTGACCGCCACCTCCTGACCGTTCTGCACCATCCGCAGGCCGGTGGCCTTGCGCCCTTCCATCACGATGCTGCGCACATGGCAGCCGGTCTCGATGGTCAGGTTGGCAGACGGATTGCGCAGGTAGCAGTGCGCGGTGGAGGAGCGGCGGCCATCGGCCACGTTCTTGGGCAGCAGGCCAAAGCCATCCTGCTGGCCGCCGTTCACATCATCGGTGCGCAGATATCCCGCCTCGCTGCCCGCCTGCAGGAAGGCCTGGGTCAGCGGATTGTCCGCACCCATCGTCGAAGCGCGAACCCTGCCCTCGCCCCCGCGGTAGTCGCTGGCGCCATCCACCCGGGTTTCCAGCCGTTTGAAATAGGGCAGCACGTCGGCATAAGACCAGCCGCGTGCGCCCGCCTCTGCCCAGCCCTCGTAATCCATCGGGTGGCCGCGCAGGTACAGCTGGCCGTTGATCGAACTTGAGCCGCCCAGAACCTTGCCGCGCGGCTGCACCAGCACCCGGTTGTTCAGGAACGGCTCCGGCTCGGTCTCGTAGTTCCAATTGTACTTCGGCGCGTTGTAGGCATAGCGCATCGCCGCCGGGACATGGAACAAGGGGCTGCTGTCCCTCGGCCCCGCCTCCAGCAGCAGGACAGAGACCGAGGGGTCTTCCGCAAGGCGTGCAGCAATGATGGCGCCGGCACTGCCGGCTCCCACCACGACATAGTCGCAGGTCTTCATCTGTTGTCTTCCCTGTTGAGGGCTGGATCAGCCCTTGGTCGCTTGCGCAGCGGAGCCGCCCGCAGCCGGGCCCGCCTCCACCGCTTGGCTCAGCTCGTGCTTGGCACGCACTGTTGCGTGATCGATATGGCGGGTCATCAGCACCACCGCCTTTTCCACATTGGCCACCCGGACCGCATCCAGGATCGCCTCATGCTCGAAGTTATGCTTGCCGACCATGCCGCCGTGATCGACCACCCGGAACTGGGTGATGCGGGCGATGCCGTCATACTGGTCGCCAATAATCGCCAGCGAGCGCTTCATGATCGAGGGCTCGAGCAGCGCCAGGTGGAACTGGCGGTTCAGCTCCACCTTTTCCCACAGGTCGGTGGAGCGCTCATCCTGCTCGATCAGCGCCTGGCAGGCGGCGATGGTCGCCTCGGTGTGACGCGGCACCGCATCGGCCAGCACAATCGGCTCCAGCGCGCCGCGGATCTGGTTCATCTCGATCAGCTCGCGCTCGTTCATCTTGGCAATGATCGGGCTGCGGCGCGGGCGCAGCTCCACCAGGCTTTCCGCCGCCAGCATCCGGATCGCCTCGCGCAGCGGCACGATGGAGATGTCCATCTCCTTGGCCAGCGGCATGATCTTCAGCTCTTCCCCGGCCTTCAATTCGCCTGCAATGATCTGCTGCTTCAGCACTTCATAGATCGCCTTGGGGCCATCACCGTAGTTGAGGATGTTCTTCATGATCCACCGTACCTATTCGTCACATTCCAGGCGGCCAAAGGCCTCGGCCGCCGCCAGGACCTTATGGTCCTGCCCCAAAGCGCCAATCAGCTGAATACCAAGCGGCAGGCCGGAAGGCAGCCCCCCGATTGGCATCACATGCGCGGGCAGATAGCACAGGCTGCCCAGCATGTGCAGCATATGCTGCTTGAGTATGGGTTCTTCGCGCCCGTTCACCACCACTGTGCGGGCGGTGACATCGCAATCTGGGCGCAGAGGTGCCGCTGCCCCGGCTGCCGCCGGGCAGAGCAGCAGGTCGGAGTCTGCGAAAAAGCCCTTAAGCTTGCGGCACAGCTGCAGCCTTTCTTCATGCAGCACCAGCCAATCGCGGTGGCTCAGCGCATTGCCGCGTTCATTCAGCGCCGCATAGGCGCCTGCGGGGGCGTCAGCGCCCTGGCGGGCACGGAACTCTGCCGCCAGTTCCGCCTTGCGCGCGGTTTCCGCCCGCACCAGCAGGTTCATCAGCTCGGTTGCGCGGGTAAAATCTATCTCCGGTGCGGTTTCCGCAACCTCGGCACCGGCGCAGCGCAACCGGCAGGCAAACATTTCTATGGCGGTGCGGTAGCAGTCATCAACCGGGCAGCCAGGCAAATCGGGCAGCAGCGCAATCCGCAGCTCTTCGATGTCCACTGCAGCCTCCCCAGCGTCGCCGCTGAGAACCGAATAGACCAGTGCCGCGTCCCGTGCTGAACGCGCCAGCGGCCCTGCCGCGCCGATATCCGGCTCCCGCAGCTCGCCCAAGGGGCTGTGGCCGCGAAGGGAAATCCACCCCCAGCTCGGCTTCAGCCCATGCACGCCGCAGTTATGGGCCGGCAGGCGGATCGAGCCGCCTTGGTCGCTGCCGATGTCGATGTAAGACATGCCCGAAGCCACCGCCGCTGCCGACCCGCCGGACGACCCGCCCGCGCTGCGCTTCGGATCATGCGGGTTGCGGGTGGCCCCGAACAGCGGGTTGGCGGTTTCCCAGTCGGACAGGTACGGCGGGATATTGGTCTTCCCGAGGATCACCCCTCCGGCCCGTTTCAGTGCCGCCACCACGGCCGAATCCTCGGCGGCAATGTCATCCGTCCGGGCCGGATCACCCCAGGTGGTAGGATGGCCATGCCAGTCAAAGCACTCCTTCACCGTCACCGGCACCCCATGCAGCGGCCCGATGGGCGCAGGCGCCGCATCACAAGCATCAGCAACCGCACGCGCCCCGGCCCGGTCCTGATAGACCACCGCGTTCAGGATGCCGTTTGCCCGGTCGATGGCCGCGAAACAGCTCTCCAGCGCTGCGCGCGCGGAGAGTGCCCCCTGCGCCAGCGCCCGACGCAGCGCCACCGCATCGGGCAGGACACCCTCCGGCAGAGGATATGCCACAGCCCGGCTCACCCCGCCTCCAGCACCTTGGACAGGAATTGCTGCAGCCGCGCGTTCTGCGGGTTGTCGAACAGCTGATCCGGCGCCCCTTGCTCGACCATGCGGCCGCCGTCAAAGAAGCACACCCGGTCGGACACTTCCTTGGCAAAGCCCATCTGGTGGGTGACCAGCAGGATGGTATAGCGCCCTGATTTGGCCAGATCGCGGATCACTTCCAGCACCTCGCCCACCATTTCCGGGTCCAGCGCCGAGGTCGGCTCGTCAAACAGCAGGATTTCCGGGTGCATCGCCAGGGTACGGGCAATCGCCACCCGCTGCTGCTGGCCGCCCGACAGCTGGCTGGGGTAATGGCCCGCCTTGTCGGCCAGCCCGACCATGGTCAGCAGCCGCATCGCCTCTTCGTTCGCCTCGGCCTTCGCCTGGCCCAGCGTGTGCACCGGTGCCTCGATGCAGTTCTCCAGCGCCGTCATATGCGGGAACAGGTTGAAGTTCTGAAACACCATGCCGATCTTCGAACGGATCCGGCGCACATGCGCCTTGCTGGCATCCACCAGCGTGCCGTTCTTCTGCATCCGGTTCAGCGGCTCGCCGTTCACATACATGGTGCCGCCCTGGATCCCCTCCAGCGTCATCAGCACCCTGAGCACCGTGGTCTTGCCGGAACCGGAGGGGCCGATGATCGAAACCACCTCGCCTTTGTCCACACTGAAATCGAGATCCTTCAGAACCTGCAGCGCGCCATAGGCTTTCAGTACCTTGTCGAATTGGATCATGGGATGGGTCAATGCAGGATGCTCCTCTTGACGTAGTTCTCAACCAGGCGGATCAGGAAGGCGGCGATCAGGCTCATCACCAGGAAGAAGATCCCGGCAATGGTGACGGCTTCGGTAAAGCGGTAGTATTCCGCGCCGATCAGCTTGGAGATTTGCATGATTTCCGCAACCGCCACGAAGGACAGCAGCGGCGTTTCCTTGAAAATCGCCACCAAGTAATTGCCCAGCGCAGGCACGATCGGCGGCAGCGACTGCGGGATGATCACATCCCTAAAGGTGCGGTAGGTCGAAAGGTTCAGCGCAATGCAGGCCTCCCACTGGCCTTTGGGCACGGCCTGAAACCCGGCCCGGTAGACCTCGGCGCAGAGGGCCGAGTTATAGATGCCGATGGCCAGAATGCCGGTGGTCAGCGGCGGCAGGGTGATGCCGAAATCGGGCAGCAGGAAAAACAGAAAGAAGATCTGCACCAGGAGGGGCGTGGCCCGGATGAACTCGATGAACTCGGTGGCCGGCCTGCTGATCCAGGGCGAGCGGTGCGTCTTCAGCAGCATCAGGATCAGACCGCCGATCAGCGCCAGCACAAAACTTGCAACCGTGGCCCAGACGGTGACGCCTGCGGCTTCCCACATCTTGGGCAGCACCACGTCGAATGTGAAATCCCATCTCCAGTCCATGGCTCAGACCCTTTTGCTCAGGTGGCGGGAGAAGCGCTCTTCCAATGCGTCGCCGCCAAAGCGCACGAACTGGGCAAAGCAGTAATACAGCATCAGCGTGATCGCGAAGATCTCCACGGTGCGGAAATGCAGCTGGTTCTGCTGCACGCTGGCATAGGTGATGTCGACCAATGTAACGGCCGAGACCAGCGCGGTCGCCTTGATCAGCTCGATTGTCAGGTTGACCATGCCGGGGATCATGATGGCGATGGCCTGCGGCAGGACGATCCGGGTCATCCGGTTCCAGGGCGAGATGTTGAGGGCAATGGTCGCCTCGGTCTGGCCGCGCGGGACTGCGCCAATGGCACCGCGGGCGATCTCCGCGCCATAGGCACCGAAGTTCAGCCCAATGCCCAGCACACCCGCCAGCACCGGCGACATGGTAAGGCCGAATTCGGGCATTACGAAGAACAGCCAGAACAGAATGACCAGCAGCGAGGTGCCGCGGAAAATCTCAATGTATCCAACGGCCAGCCACAGCACCGGGCCGGTTGACCGGGCCCGGGCGACACCGGCAATCAGCGACATTGCCATAAAGACAAGCCAGGACAGCACCGAGATCTGAACCGTCACCACCGCGCCTTTCAGGATCGCGGGCAGAAACATCTTCAGCTCGGCAAAAGTCGCCACCGACAGGCCCGCCAAAAAGGCGGCCAAGCCAATGACAATGGCTATTCTTGGTACCATCCGGCCCTCCCCATCCGTCATGCCTCCCCCGGGTCCGGAGCCGGAGGAGGCTGTTGGTCTTAGCTGCCGCAGAGCTCGGCAGTGGCGCTGATCGGCAGCTCATCGGCGGTCATGCCGTGTTCCTGCAGCAGCGCGATATGCGCGTCGGAACCGATGAATTTTGTCAGCTCAGCATTGAAGGCCGCAACAAACTCCGCGTCTTCCGGGCGGAAAGCAAAGGCACCGTGCGAAACCGCTGCCGAACCTGCCACCTCGGCAAAGGGCGCGGTCGATTCAATCGGCGCATCCGGCAGGCTGGCAATGATCTGGCGCACGCCGGGGGCCGAGACCGCCCAGGCGTCGATGCGGCCTGCGCGCAGGGCAGCCACCCCGGTCGGGTTGTCGGGCAGCTGCGAGATGCTGGCGTCGCTTAGGCCCACCGCCTCGGCATAGCCTTTCTGGGCTGAGCCCGAGACCACACCGATCTTCAGCCCCTGATCGGCCACGGATTCATAATTGGTGACGCCTTTGGGATTGCCCTTGGCCACCACCATCGCCTGCTGGATGCCAAAGGTCGGCTCCGAAAACTGCACTTCGGCGCAGCGCTTGGGGGTGACGAACATGCCGGCGGCCACCACGTCGAAACGGTCGGCTTTGACACCAGGGATCAGCGCGCCCCAATCAGTGGATTTCGCCTCGGCGATCTTGCCGCCCATCGCGTCCAGCACAGCGCGGAGGGTTTCCACATCGGTGCCCGTCAGATTGCCGCTGTCATCCTTATAAGCATATGGCTTGAAGTTGTAGAAGGCGACGCGCAGGCCCTCGCCTTTGGCGCGGTCCATCAGGCTTTCGGCATGGGCCGCCATTGCGGGCAGCATTGCCACGCTTGCCGCCAGGGCGCCTTTCAGCACGGTTCTGCGGATCTTGTTGAATGTCATGAGTTTTCTCCCTGTTTTATTGTGTCGTCAGCTCGGTATGCCGCTCAGCAGCCGGCCATATCCCGGCACGCCGTTCGCAACCCCCAGCGACGCCAGAATGTCCCAGGCCATTGCCTGGTTGCTGGACACCGCCGGAATCCCGGTCTTGGTTTCAATCCGCTCCAGCACGTCCAGAGACTGGAAATCCGTGCAGGAGATAAAGGTAGCCTCCGCCCCCTCCCCGCCCAGCCGGGCGGCCGCTTCAAGGATCGCCTCAGGCTGGACCCGGCTGATGTCTTCCGAGGCAGTGATGCCGAAGTCATACCTGCGGTTGATGGCAAAGCCCGCCGCCTCAAACTGCGCCGCCATGCGGGCAGCGATTTCAGGTTCGTAGGGCGTCACCAGGTTGATGCGCCGCGAGCCCAGGTGGCGCAGCGCACCTGAAGCGGCCTCTACCGGGTTCACTGCCAAGGCGCCGGGACGCACGGATTGGATGGCATCGCGGATTGTCTCCGGGCCGATCGCAATCGTGCCCGACGTGCAGCCGAAAATGACCGCATCCAAGGCCACTTCCGGATTCAGCAATTGTGCAGCCTCTGCCAGCTGCGGCGCCATCTTTGCCAGCTGCTCCATCGTGCAATCGCCGCCAAAGGCGATGCGGGTGGTGAACGTCAGCACCTCCGGCGGCAGAAGCCGCGCCAGGTCGCGCTCAATCACCTGATCATTGGCCAGCGCCAGCACGCCCACGCGGAACGGGCCGGGGCTGTTGCCCAGCACGGTCTCTGTCAGCGGGGTCTGGTCTTGCATCGTCATCTTCCGGCCTTGAGCAGTCAGCGGAGGGGGCCCGCAGGCCCCTCCCGGGTTAGCCTTTGCAAAGATCGGCGGTGCTGCGCGACGGCAGCTCGCTGGGCTGCAGTCCATGCGCTTCCATGATCTTCAGGTGCTCCGGCGTGCCGATGTATTCGGCCAGCTTGGCGTTGAACGCCGCGACAAAAGCCGTCTCATCCGGGCGCACTGCATAGGCGCCATGCGGGCTGGCAGGCTTGCCGTCCACCTCGGCAAAGGGCTGCAGCATCTCAAACTCGCCGCCCTCATTGCTGGCCACCGCCAGGCGCGCGCCGGGTGCATCAATAGCAAAAGCATCCGCCCGGCCCGCGCGCACAGCCGCCAGTCCGGTCGGCGTATCCGGCACCTGCATGATGCTAGCCTCTTCGACGCCAACGCTCTTGGCCCAGTCGACCTGTGCAGTGCCGGAGATCGCAGCCATCGTCACGCCCGCTTCGCGCACGCTTTCATATTCCGCCAGGCCCGAAGGGTTGCCGTTTTTCACCACCAGCGCCTGCTGGATACCGAAGGTCGGCTCGGAAAACGCCACCTCGTTGCAGCGCTTGGGCGTAACGAACATCGCTGCCGCCACGATATCGAACCGGTCCGCCTTCAGCCCCGGTATCAGGTTGCCCCATTCGGTCGAGGTTTCAGAGGCGATGCTCAGGCCCATTTCGCCCAGCACATGGCGCAGGATTTCCACCTGCTCGCCGATCACCTTGCCGTCGCCATCGACATAGGCGAAGGGGGCAAAGTTGTAATAGGCAACGCGCAGACCATCCGCCTTGCCGCGGTCCTCCAGCGTCTCGGCCAGGCCCATCGCGGGCACTCCGGCCAATGCAGCAGCCGCCACTGTCTTGAGCAGTGTCCGGCGCAGTTTGTTGAATTCCATTGTGTCCTCCCTTGGTGCGGCGCCACGGTTTTCCCGTGACGCCCATGGTTCACATCTTCATCAGGCTTCGATGACCGGGATCTCCCATTCAGCCACCGGAGCCGACAGCAGGTCCGGCTCGCCTTCTGTCACCGCCCAGTTGTCCTCGGCGTTGATGAATCCCAGCTCGTTCGAAAAGTTCGGGTTGCAGGCAAAGACGTTGCCGACTTCGAACTGGATGTCCTCAAACGCGGCCAGCGACGGGTATTCGGTGGTCTCGATGCCAACGCCGTGGCCGACCCGGCCGACGCCCATGGTCTTGAGGCCGCGCTCGGACAGGTATTTATCGACCACTTCGATCACATGCGCCGGGGTGTTGCCCGCGGTCAGCTGCATGTTGCAGTCATGGCGCAGCTGCATCGCCCAGGTGTAGAATTCGCTGAGCGCATCCGAGGGTTTGCCGATTGACGCGGTCCGGGCCAGGTCGGACCAGTAGCCCTTGTAGCTGACGCCCACATCGAAGCCGAGGGTCTCACCCTTCTGGATCACCCGGTCGGTCGGCAGCAGCACAATGCCCTTTTCGTTAGCACCGGACAGCACGCATAGCAGCGAGATCTTCTCGGCGCCATTGGCAATCAGGTTCTGGCGCAGGATCTGGGCGACCTCGTTTTCGGTCATGCCCGCGCGCACCTCCTGGAAGGTCTTCTTCTGCGCTTCGGCCGAGATGATCGAGGCGCGGCGCAGGTATTCGATTTCCTGCGGCGACTTCACGTTGCGCACCTTCAGGATGATGTCGGCGGCGTCGATGAACTGCGCCTCCGGCAGGCCCTTCATCACTTCCTGCAGGCCCAGGTAGGAAATACCCAGATACTGCTCACGGCCCAGTTCGGCGCCGATGCGCGCCTTGGAAAGATCCAGGTCCTTGAGCACACCAATGATGAATTCCGGATGGCCCATCAGCCCGCCAGTGGTGCGGATATCGGTGATGAAGGAGGTCTGCTCCACCTGCGCCACTTCGAAGGGCATGGTGATCAGGGTCGGGTCGCCATCCTTGGGCAGGATGAACATGTAGGAGCGGATCTTGTCCACGGCGCACTGCTCCGAGCGGTGGCCGGTATAATACTGATAGTTCAGACGTTCGGTGATCAGCATGGCGTCGAGGTTCTTCTCGGCCATCAGCGCACGGGTTTTGGCGTAGCGCGCTTCGAACTCTTCTTTGGTGAAATCTGCGTATGGGGCTGTCATGTCGTACCTTACACGAGCTGTGTTTGCGTGCCGTCATACTAGATAATATATTATTCAGAGCAAGAATTTTCTGCGAATTGGCAGAAGCAGCATCTGCAAAGGGCCAATTGCCCAAGAAAACAGGGCCTCTCAGCGCAACCCCTCCTCAGCCGCACCATCTGCCGAAACAGGCGGCGCCCCGGAGAATCACAGGATCGAATCCGCAATCCCGCAAGGCTGATTCTCAAAACGGCATCCCAACTCTATCCGCAGGCGAACGCCCGCCCGGCCTTGCTGTGCAGGGCCGGGCGGGCGCTTTTGCGCGGGCAGTCACAACGCTTGACGCCGCTTGATACTAGATAATATATTATCCGACAAAACCGGCAGCGGGAGGATAGCCAGTTGAAACTCTTCACCGACAGCGACATGCAGGCCGCCCTGCCTTGGGCTGCGCTGATTTCCGAACTGAAGGAGGCTTTTGCCAAAGGCGTCTCGCAGCCCCTGCGCACCTCGCATGCCGTGCCGGTGCCGGGCGAGCCGGACGCCACTTTCCTGGCAATGCCCGCCTGGGAGGAAGGCGGCAAGCTGGCGGTGAAGATCCTGTTCATCGCCCCGGGCAACTCAGCCCGCAATCTGCCCGCGGTGAACGCCAGCGTGATGGTGTTCGATGCGGTGACCGGCCAGGCCGAGGCGGTGATGGAAGGCGGCGAGCTGACCGCGCGGCGCACTGCCGCCACCTCTGCCCTCGCCGCAGATCAGATGGCGCGCAAAGATGCAAAATCGCTGCTGATCGTCGGCGCGGGCACCATCGCAGGAAACCTGATCCCGGCCCACTGCGCGGTGCGCGACTATGAAACGGTCAAGATCTGGGCCCGCCGCCCCGAGCAGGCCCAGGCGCTGGCCGGTCAGTTCGACGAGGCCGTCACTGTGGCCGCCGATCTAGACGCCGCCGTCGCCGAGGCAGATGTGATCGCCGCCGCCACCATCACCAATGAGCCGCTGATCAAAGGGGCTCTGCTGAAAGACGGCGCGCATCTGGATCTGGTCGGCGGCTTCACGACTGAGATGCGCGAGGCCGACAGCGAGGCGCTGAAACGCGCCGCCGGCGGCATCATCGTTGACACCTATGATGGCGCCATGGCTGAGGCCGGCGACATCACCCAGCCGCTTGCTGAGGGCACCATCACCCGCGCTGACATCGTGGGCGACATGGCCGAGTTGTGCCGCGGCGAGGCGCAGCCGCGCACCTCGGACAGCCAAATCACCGTTTTCAAATCCGTGGGGGCCGCGATCGAGGATTTTACCGCCGCCCGCATGGCCGCCGCATCCTGAACCTGACTGGAAAGACAATGACTGATTTCAGATTCGCCCGCCGCTCTGCCATTCTTGGCAAATCGGTGTTTGACCACGCGCCGGGCACTATCGCCCTGAATTCCGGCGCCGCCTACCCGCCCTGCCTGCCCGACGTGGTGTGCGAGGCGACCGAGGCCGTGGGCCCCCTGCGCGAAGAAGCCATGCAATACGCGCCGCTGATGGGCCTCGATGACCTGCGCGACGAGATCTGCAACTTTGTGGCCGAGGACGGCATCAAGGCCAGCCGCGAGAACGTGCTGGTCACCTACGGCTCCAAAAGCGCCTTTGATCTTGCCCTGCGCACCTTCTGCGAGGCAGGCGACACCGTGATCGTCACCCGCCCGACCTATATGACTGCTGTCCACATCATGCGCACCCACAATGTGCGCTTCCTGGACATCGGTCAGGATGAGGAAGGCTTCTGCGCCGACGAGCTGGAAGAAAAACTGCAGCGGATGGAAAACAACGCGGAAGCGATGCCCAAGCTCCTGTTCGACGTGCCGGACTTCCACAACCCGACCGGCGTCACCACCTCGCTGGCGCGCCGCAAAAAGATGCTGGAACTGGCGCAGCGCTATAACTTCGTGATCTGCGAGGACGACCCTTACCGCCGTATCCGCTTTGAGGGTGACGTGATCCCCTCAATCAAATCCCTGGACACCACCGGCCATGTGATCAGCCTCGGCACCGTGTCCAAGATCCTCGCCCCTGGCCTGCGCGTCGGCTGGGCGATCGGCGACGCCGGCGTGATCCGCCGCATGGCGATGCAAAAGGCCGATGGCGGCTCCAACGCCTTTGCACAGCGGATCGTGGTGCAGCTGATGCAGTCCAACAAGATGGCGCATCACATCGACGAGATGATCCACCAGATGCGCATCCACCGCGACGCGATGATCGAAGCCTTTGCCGAACACATCCCCGAAGCCATCATCAAGGCCCCCAAAGGCGGCTATTTCCTTTGGGCGACCCTGCCCGAAGGCACCGATGCCGAGCGGCTGGTCGAACTGGGCATCGCGGAAGGCGTCGAGGTCTCCTCGGGCCGCCTCAGCTTCCCCAATGACGATCCCGGCAACTGCATCCGCATGGCCTACAGCTTCATCACGGTGGACGACATCAAGGACGGCATCGCCAAGCTCGGCGCGGCCTGGCGCAAACTCCAATCCCAAGCTCAAGCGGCATAAAAAGAAGGAATATTCCCATGCCCTGCCCCAAAGTCTCCCTCGCACCTTCATGCGAGATCGATCTGGACGCCGAAGGCAAGCAGCACGGCTACGTGCGCATCCAGTTCTCCTCCGACCGCTCGGCCTATGGCTGGCTGCCGATGCCGATCATGTCGATCAAAAACGGCGACGGCCCGGTTGCCGTGATCATCGGCGCCAACCATGGCGACGAATACGAAGGTGTCTCGATCTGCAACGGCCTCTATCAGGAGCTGGAGCCCGAGGACATCAAAGGCCAGATCATCTTCCTGCCCGCAGCCAATGCGCCCGCCTTCTATGCCGGCCGCCGCACCTCGCCGCTGGACTGGACCGGCGAAGCCAACCTGAACCGGATGTTCCCGGGCAACCAGTACGGCTCCCCGACCGAGATGATCGCCTGGTACATCACCAATCACATCGTGCCGCGCGGCGACGCCTTCTTTGACCTGCACTCGGCCGGCAAGTCAATCGACCACCACCCCTCGGTGAAAATCCGTCTGATGGGCGACGCCCAGAAGGACGCGATGCAGATGAAGTTCCTGGAGCTGTTCGGCGCGCCGCTGGGCATCGTCGGCGACCGGGTGCATGAAACCACCCTGTCTGGCGAGATCCTGCCCCAGGACAAGATCTATCTCTCCACCGAACTCGGCGGGGCCGGCAAGATCCGCCCCTGGATCCGCGAATTCGGCTTCAACGGCATGAAGCGCTGCATGCGGGAAATGGGCCTCTTCGTCAAAGATGAGCACCTGCCCGAGCCCGAGCACAAGGTTGCGCTCAAGGCGATGCAGACCGGCGACCACTATATCTTTGCAGGCAAGGACGGCATGTTCGAGCCGGTTGTGAACCTGGGCGATGTGGTCGAAGACGGCCAGCTGGCAGGCTACATCTGGAACCTGAAAGAGCCGTGGGAAAAGCCGGAAGAGCTGCATTTCAACAAAGGCGGCGTGGTGTTCTGCAAACGCACGCCAGCGCTCTGCGAAATCGGCGATACCCTGTTCTTCACCCTCAGCGATTATGAAGGCTGACCGGAATCTCTCTGCACGGCCCCCTGGCTCCTTGGGGCCGTGCTCAGCTGGAAGCGCCGGATCTGGCAATGGCAATGTGCTGGCGCCCGCCCCCTCTCTCCCCCGGGACCTGGCGCAAAAGTCTTTTGCGTTCTTCCTTCTGCCCGGCGCTTCCATGCTTAGTTTCAGCTCGGCAATCGAACCCCTCCGGATTGCCAATCAGCTGGTGGCACAGACGCTTTACACCTGGCACACAGTGTCCGAAGACGGCGGCAGCGTAACTTGCTCCAACGGCACTGAACTGGCCGTTGACGGGCCGCTCTCCAATGCTCCGCAGGCCGATTACTCCCTCATCGTTGCAGGCTCCGCAACGCAGCAGACCGCGCAAGACCCTGTAATCAGTTGGCTGCGGCGCAAAGCGCGGTTTGGCGGCACAGTTGGCGCCGTCTCTGGCGGCACCAGGATGCTGGCCGAGGCAGGCCTGCTGAAATCCGGCGGCTTCACCCTACATTGGGAGGACCGTCTGGGCTTTTGCGAACGCTTCCCAGAACTGGAGCCGCAGGACCAGCTGTTCTGTGCTGATGGCCAGATTCTTACCTGCAGCGGCGGCACAGCAGCGCTGGACCTGTCGCTGCACCTGATTGCCACCCACCACGGCCAGCGCTTTGCCCGGACCGTATCAGACATGTGCGTCCATGCAGGCCTGCGCAGCGGGCAGGAGCGGCCGCAAAGCTCGCTTTCCTATGTGCTCGGCAGCCGCAGCCCGCATCTGGTGAAGGCCGCGGGCATTATGGCCGAAAATCTGGAAGACCCCTTGCCTTTGCAGGAAGTCGCCCGGCGTGCAGCCATCTCGCGCCGCCATATGGAGCGGCTGTTCAGCAACCACACCGGCCGCACTCCCGCGCATTACTACCGCGATCTGCGCCTGGAACGCGGCCGTAAACTGCTGAGCGAAACCGACTACCGGCTGCCGGCGATTTCCGCCGCCTGCGGCTTTGCCAGCACTTCCGCCTTTGCCCGCAACTTTAAAAGGAAATTTGGCATTGCTCCCGTTGAATACCAGTCCCGCAGACACCCCGGCACCCGCCGCAGCTGAAGCTCTGGCGGATGACAAAGGAGTAAAGATCACGCTCAATCCCGAAAATTTCGACGATTGGCCTGGCTTGCTGGGGCTGTTGCGCCACGCGTTTGCCCGCACTGTTGGCAGGGTCGACCCGCCCAGCACCGTCTACTGCTGCACCGCAGCAGACTTAGCGCAGCGGGCCGCAAGCGAGCACTTGATGATTGCCATAGAAGGCAACCGGCTGGCCGGCTGCCTGTTCCTGAAGGAACAGGAGAACGCACTGTTCCTGGGCCGGTTTGCCATTCAATCAGATTACATGGGCGGCGGGCTGGCCCGCCGGATGATCAGCTGCGCCGCCACCCTCGCCCGTCAGCGCGGCAAAAGCCATCTGGTGCTGGAAACCCGCACCGCATTGGTGGAGAACCAGGCCAAATTCCGCGCCCTGGGGTTTGAAATCACTGGCGGACGCGCCCATCCGGGATATCACGGCATTACCACCTTCCGTATGGCACGTCGGCTGGACGGTGACTGCCAGCCGCACTGGTCAAGATAAGGCCGCCCCGTGCACCCGTTCCAAGACGACCCGTTCCCAAAGGCAACAAGATAAAGTCTGCTTCAAGCTAGGTTTCCATGAAATGCATCATTGATTGAGCTCTCACCCGAATTTCGGGTATCCTGTCGCTCGGCACTTCGCAGGAAAGCAGCCGCGTTGCGGCAGAGCACTCTAAACTATAACAAAAACCATTAGCAACTTAGCGCCAAACGCATACAGCCTGACGAAGGGGATGTGTGTCTGCCTGCATCTCGCGGGAGATGTTGGTTGCAGGAGCAGGCAACCGCAGTATCCCACCTGCCCTCTCCGCAGTCATTTAAACGCGTGGTAGCGCACAGATAACGGCAGCTTAACGCTGGAACTGGAGTTTGCGGAAGCCTGCAAACACACCTGGTTGACGCCTTGAGGCTGGCCGAACGCCGCAGCGCAGCTTTTACGATTCAACAGTTCGTGCATTGCGCAGCATTTCGGAAGGCCGAAGAAACGTGTCCGTCGTCAGGGATATTGGGACAGATGGCTGTCTGAGCTAAGAGAGGATCTGGCTCATCTGGTTGTTGTGATTATGCGTCAGCTTTGAGCACGAAGGCAACCATTGCAAACTCGCGTTCACCGTTCCGGGTTAATTGACTCGACCTGTCCGACACCGGCCGGTGGCCGAAATGACGCGTCACGATGCGGCTTCCCCGAAAGGCAAGCCTTCACCGGACTACGTGAACTGAGCACCGTGCCTGGCGCACGACGCGTGCAGCTGTGGAACCAAGGAAAAGATCCTGCATTCCTGGTCGATGGCTGGCCAGGACGATGCAATCCTTCGCGTTCTCTTCGGCGTAATCGAGGATGCTGCGGGCGCTGTGGCCTTCCACCACCACGATCTCCGCATCCCGCAAGTCTCTTGCCAGGGGGGCAAGTTTTCCAGTGACGGTTGAGCGCGCGGTTTCCATGTGGTCCTCCGGCAGCTGGTCGCTGGCATATTGCGGCAGCTGCTCCAGCACGTGCAGCACGGTGATCCGGCCGCCGCTGGCGCGGATGGCGTCAGCGATTTCCAGCGCTTGGGCGGCATTGCGGCCGGCTTCAAAAGAGACCGGGACCAGAATGTTGTTGTATTTCGGCATAGTGAGTTTCTCCGGTGAAAAAGGCGGCGGACGCTCCGCAAAGCCGAGGCGCCTGCCCAGGGAGAGGAGTGTCAGGACGCAAACATGTCTTTGTACTGGTCGCGCAGAATGTTCTTCTGGACCTTGCCCATGGTATTGCGGGGCAGTTCATCCAGCAGGATCAGCTGGCGCGGATGCTTGAAGCGGGCCAGCGCCTGGCGCACAGCCTCCATCATGGCGTCCAGATCGGGAGACTGGCCGGGCTCAGCGATGACAACACCCAGCACGGTCTCGCCAAAATCCGGGTGCGGCACACCGATGACAGCGCTTTCCAGCACGCCGGGCTGGTCGTCCAGCATCAGCTCAATCTCCTTGGGATAGATGTTGTAGCCACCCGAGATGATCAGATCCTTGTTGCGGCCGACGATATGGACATAGCCGTCTCCGTCGATCTTGCCGAGGTCTCCTGTGATGAAGAACCCGTCTTCGCGCAGTTCCGCGGCGGTCTTCTCCGGCATCTGCCAGTAGCCCTTGAAAACATTGGGGCCGCGCACTTCGATTTGGCCGACATCCCCTTGCGACAGGGTCTCGCCGCTGGCCGGGTCGGTGATTTTCAGCTCGACGCTGGGCAGCGGGAAGCCAACGGTGCCTGCACGGCGGTCGCCTTCAAACGGGTTGGAAGTGTTCATATTGGTCTCGGTCATGCCGTAGCGTTCGAGGATCCGGTGGCCGGTTCGCTCTTCGAACTGGACATGGGTCTCCGCCAGCAGAGGCGCTGAGCCGGAAACGAAGAGGCGCATATGCTGCGTGAGCTCACGGGTGAAGCGATCATCGCTCAAAAGCCGTGTGTAGAAAGTCGGCACCCCCATCAGGCTGGTCGCCTGCGGCATGTGCTGCAACACCGCGTCGAGGTCGAATTTCGGCATGAAGATCAGGCTGCCGCCCGCCGCCAGGGTCACGTTGGTGGCCACGAACAGCCCGTGGGTGTGGAAGATCGGCAGCGCGTGCAGCAGCACGTCATCGCTAGTGAACCGCCACTCCTGTGCCAGGGTCTCGGCATTAGACAAGAGATTGTTCTGGGTCAACATCGCCCCCTTGGAGCGGCCGGTGGTGCCGGAGGTGTAGAGGAAGGCGGCAAGATCATCGCCATCCCGGTCAACCGTGGCATAGGAGAGGGGCATAGCAGCGGCCTGGTCCATCAAAGTTCCGGAACCGTTGGCGTTCAGCGTCTCGATCCCGGCGCCGAGACCGCTGGCGATGGGGGCTAGAGTGACCTCGCTGCGAGCATCGCAAATCACCACTGATGCACCACTGTTTTCGATGAAATAGGTGAGTTCATCGGCGGTGTAGGCGGTGTTCAGCGGCAGAAAGATCAGCCCGGCCTGTGCGCAGGCGGCATAAAGCGCCAGCGCCTCGGGAGATTTCTCCACCTGCGCCGCCACCCGGTCGCCCGGCTTCAGCCCGGTCTGGGCCAGGACATTGGCGATCTGGGCAGCCATGCCGAGGAAGTCCTGATGGGTGATCACTTCGCCGTTCAGCAGATGCAGGAAGGGCGTGGCCTTGCCAGCGTGGATGCCGAAAAGCCGGTCAAACAATGGATTTACCATGGGGTTTTGCCTTTCTTAAGCCTGTGCACTGGCGGATGCCGCAAGGGATTGCACCTCGGCGGAGGCCGCGACCTGTTGGGTGGCGGCGAAGTGCTCGTGGTTCTGGGCGGTTTTCTTGAGGTCGTAGAGGTAGTTGACCATGGTGCTGCCGGACTGGGCGCGGCCCTTGTCCGAGGTGTCTGCATCGGCGTGGACCGCATGCACGATGGCGCCGTTGCCCAGGTGGAAGCGGGCGACCGGGTCATAGGGCAGCCCGCCCTTGCCCTTGGCCGTCAGCAGGTATCGGGCGGCGGTGGCGCGCATTTCTTCCGGGTCTTCCTCATTCCAACGCAGCCCTTCCTGTTTCACCCATTTGGTCAGGCCGGGGATGGGCGAGAGGGTGACGAAAGTATCAAGCCCCGACAGCTCGGCCGCCAGATCGCTCGCCACTTGCTTGATCAGCGAGTTGCCGAAGGAGATGCTGGCCAGCCCGGCCTGGCAGTTGGAGATCGAGTAGAACACCGCGGTGGTGGCGTCTTCGGCGGGCATCGCCTCGCGGTCCTCGGTCAGCAGCGCCTGCACCGAGACAGGAATGCCCTTGGTCAGGGCCACTTCGACAAAGATCAGCGGCTCGTCCGGCATTGACGGGTGGAAGAAGGCAAAGCAGCGCCGGTCCGAGGGCTCCAACCGGCGGCGCAGGTCGTCCCAGCTGCCGATGGCATGCACCGCCTCGTAGGCGATGATTTTTTCCAGGATATGCGCCGGGCTTTCCCAGCTGATCGGGCGCAGCACCAGGAAACCGCGGTTGAACCAGCTTGCAAAGAGATGGCGGAAATCGAGATCCAGCGCCTCCAGCTCTGGCTCTCCCCGGCCCAGCCGCAGCAGGTCCGCCCGCATCCGCACCAGCGCGCCGGTGGCATTGGGCACCCGGTTCAGGCGGCGTATCAGCTCCTGCCGGCGCGGCTCAGAGGCCTCCATGAAAGCGCGGTAGGTGTCCTTGGAGGTGTTCTTCTCGTAGGCCTCCAGCGTTTTACGGACAGTTTCGGGCGCGATGTTCATGCCGCTGGCCAGCTGGCGGAAGAAGGCGGATTTGCCCTCGTCCTCCAGCGCGGCAAAGCGGGTCAGGATTTGCTCTGCCAAAGCCAGCCCCGAGGTTTCCCCGGTGGAGCCGACCAGCGCGCTGGCCAGCTCCTCCAGCGGGCGGCCGTCCGGCTCCGCGGCGGTCTCGCGACGCTGGCGCCGCTCGAACACCGTGGACAGGAGATCAGCAAAGAGGGTCATAGCGCCGCTCCCATCACCAGGTCGGGCAGCCAGGTGGCCAGGCCCGGGAACAGGCAGAGGAGGACAATTGCCACCGCCATGCAGGCCACGAAGGGCAGCGAGCCGGTGAGGATGGTCTTCAGCGAAATGTCCGGAGCAATGCCATTGATCACATAGAGGTTGAGGCCGACGGGCGGCGAGATCAGGCCGATTTCCATGTTGATGGTCAGCACCACAGCAAACCAGATCGGGTCGAAGCCAGCAGTGGTGATGATCGGCAGCAGGATCGGCGCCGCCATCAGGATCACCGCAACCGGCGGCAGGAAGAAGCCGGCGATCAGCAGGAAGACGTTGACCGCTCCCATCAGCACCCAGCGGTTCACATCCAGCGTGCCGATCCATTCGGCAATCGCCTGGGTGATGAACAGCGAGGACAGCATGTAGGAGAACACACCGGCGGCAGCGATGATGAAGAGTATCATCACGCTTTCCTTGGTGCTGTCGCGCAGTACCACCCACAGATCGCGCGGATTCCACAGCTTGTAGATAATCATCGCGATCATCAGGCAGAGGAGCGCGCCAACCGCAGCGGTTTCCGACGGCGTGGCGATGCCACCGTACATGGCGTAGAGCACGCCGAGGATGATCGCCAGGAAAGGCAGAACGCGGGGCAGGATCTCAAACCGCTGGCTCCAGGTGTAGCTGCCCGAGCCAAGGCGGGTGGCATCGCCTGAACGCCAAGTCGAATAGAGCGACCAGGCCATGAACAGGCCGACCAGCATCAGCCCCGGGATCACCCCGGCCAGGAACAGGCGGCCGATCGAGGTCTCAGTGGCGATGCCGTAAACGATCATGGTAACCGAGGGCGGGATCAGGATGCCCAGAGTACCGCCCGCAGCGATGGAGCCGGCTGCCACGCCATCCGGATAGCCGCGCTTGCGCATTTCCGGGATGCCCATCTTGCCGATGGCGGCACAGGTTGCAGGCGAGGAGCCGGACATGGCGGCAAACAGGGCGCAGGCGCCAAGGTTCGAAACCACCAGCCCGCCGGGAATGCGGGTGAGCCAGCGCTCCAGCGCCTCATAAAGGTCGGCGCCAGCCCGGGTGGAGGCGATCGAGGCGCCCATGATGATGAACATCGGGATCGACAGCAGCGCGAAGTTGTCGAGCTTGCCGAACAGGATTTCCGGCATCAGCTCCAGCGAGCGGGGACCGTCAAAGGTGATCAGGAAACCGGCGGAGACAATCAGCAGGCCAATGGCCACGGAGACGCCGGAGAACAGTACGAGAATGGTGGCCAGCGCCACAATGCCGCCAAGCAGAAGCGGGTCCATCGGCTTTACTCCAGTCCAAAGGGTTTATCGATGCCGGTCAGCACGGCCACCAGATCTGCAATCAGTTGCAGCAGCAGCAGGCCGAACCCGACAGGGATCGCGAGGTAGGGGATCCACAGGCGCACGCCCCAGACGGTGTCCGACCGCCAGCCGCGCTCCCAGGCGAAATGCCAGTACTCAAAGCCGTACCAGAGCATGATCGCGACGATGACGATTGAGAGCCCTGAGGTGAGCACCGCCAAGGCAAAGCGCCCGCGCGGCGCCAGCGACAGCGGGATCAGGTCAACATTCACATGGCCGCGCAGGCGCTGCACATAAGGCAGCCCCACCAGAGTGGCTGCGATGATCAAATAGATTACGGCCTCGGTCTGCCAGATGGTGGAGCCGTTCAGCACAAAACGCACCACGATCATCTGGCAGGTGATGGCGACCGCGGCGACGATCATGCCGGCCGAGCACCAGCCCGCAAGGGTCGAAAGCGCCGCGACCAGGCGAAGAAAGGGATTGTTGCCGGCATGGGCAATGGCTGCATTGCTTTGGCTGGCCATCATCGCCTCCCGTTGTTGAAGAAGTTGAGGGGGAGCGGAGCGGCGCAGGGGCCGCTCCGGCGGCAGTCAGGCGAGGGGGTCACTCAACTGCCAGCGCCAGGTCGAGCAGTGTCTGCCCGTCCGGAACCTCATCGACGAACTTCTGGTAGGAGGTCTCCATCGCCAGCTTGCGCCAGGCTTCAAAGTCCTCCGCCGACATCTCGGCAATCTCGACACCGGCATCGGCAAAAATCTTGGCCGAGGCGGCGTCCTGCTTCTTGGCCTCTTCCAGATAGAAGGCCTGCGCCTTTTCCGAGGCCGCCAGCAAGGCGTTTTGCTGGTCTTCGCTGAGGCCGTCGAAGGTGCGCTTGTTCATCAAGAGCGGCTGATACATGAACCACAGAGCCACATCGCCTGCGGGGGTGTAGCAGCTGACCTGCTCGTAGATCCGGTAGGAGACGAAGGACGAAGAAGAGGTATTGGCCGCCTGCAAGACTCCGGTCTGCATAGCGTTGTAGATCTCGGAAGACGCCATTGAAGCAATCGATGCACTTGCACCGGCCAGCATCTGCTCAAACGACTTGCCGGCTGCCCGGGTTTGCAACCCTTTCACGTCCTCGGGCTTGGTGATGCACTTGTCCTTGCCGGCAAAACCGCCTGCCAGGTAGCCATGCACCAGCACCATCACACCATCCTCGGCCATCTTGGCCTCCAGCGCCTCCATGAAGGGCGAGTCGCTCAGGCGCGCCGCGTGATCGTGGTTTTTCACCAGTCCCGGCATCAGGGTAAGGTTATAGGCAGGCTGCTGGCCGCCGGCGTATGAAAGCGGCAGCACCGTCATGTCCAGCTGGCCGCGGCTCAGCGGCTTATACTGCTCGCGCGGCTTGAACAGCGATTTCGAGCCGAAGATCTTGATGTTCAGATCCACATCCGCAGCAGCCACCTCGTCGGCGACAATCTGAGCGACCTGATGGCGGATGTCCTTATTGGACCATTGATGCGACAGGCGCAGCTCGGTTGCGTTTGCCAGGCTGCCCGCAGCAGCAAGCGCCAGTCCGGCCACGGCGGCCTTCAAAACAGATTTCATTTTTTCCTCCCTTAAAACTCTCCTGGCGGACCAGGGGATGGCAAAAGGGTAAACGTTCTTTGTTTTTCAAGTCAATGTTTTTGTATACAAGAATGCCAAGGTTGAATTTTACCCGCGCCATGAGTAAACCTGAAACCATGGAACAACGCCGCGCCGACAACATCGCCGAGCAGCTGGAAGAGCTGATATTCAACGGAACTTTTTCTGACGGTGACCGGTTGGACGAGGTCCGGCTGGCCGAGCAGTTTGGCGTTTCGCGCACGCCGCTTCGCGAAGCCTTTCAACGGCTTGCCCTTTCCGGTCTGGTCGAGCTGATCCCGCGCCGCGGCGCCTTTGTGCGCCAGCCCGGACCGGTGGAGCTAATGGAGATGTTCGAGGTGATGGCAGAGCTGGAGGCGGTTTGCGGCCGGCTTGCGGCCTTGCGGATCACCGACCAAGCGCTTGAGGAGCTGCGGGACGCCAATTCAAACTGCCAGGCCGCAGTCGACGCCCGCGACTCGGACGCCTACTACGCCGAAAACGAGCGCTTCCACAGAATCATCTACCAGCAGTCGGGCAACGGTTTTTTGGCTCAGGAAGCTACAAAACTGCACAAACGGCTGAAACCGTTCCGCCGCCAGCAGCTGCGCTTCCGCGGCCGGATGGCACAATCAATGGCCGAACATGAACATATCGTTCGGGCACTGGAAATGGGAACGTCGGACCTTGCTGCCAATACACTGCGAGAGCACGTGGCCGTCCAGGGTGAGAAGTTCCATCAGCTGATGGCCACTTTAAAGAATGCCGCTGAATAGATTGCCACCAAAGTTCCTCCCTAGGTCAATGTCTGCTTGACCCTGTTCAAGAGGTGCTACGTATGCAAAGCTTCGCGCTACCGCTGTCGTCTGGTTTTGGCTGGTCTGTAATCATTAAAAGACCAGCTTTCATCGTGTTACTCAGAACTGCCAATGACGGATTGGCGATGCGGCGGAACGTGGCGGACCGGAGGAGCCGCCATGACTATTGCAAACCTACCGGCCATACGCGCCTGCCGCCCCGCCTGGAACAAAGGGCGGGTTGTTGGACAGAAGCGTCCGCTGATGCCGAAACATGTTTGGGCCATCGGTGTCCGATTGGAAATCGCGGAGAACCATCGCGAGCTGGCTCTCTTCAATCTGGCTTTAGACAGCAAGTTACGCAGTTGCGACCTCGTGAAGCTGAAAGTCGCAGATGTGTTCGCCTCCGGTCAGGTCAAGGAACGCGCCTCAATCATTTAGTGCAAACCCGGCGGCCGGTCAGGTTTGAGATCACTGACGGAACGCGCAACTCGATAATGCGGTGGATGAAGGAACCTCTTTTGATCGGATCCGAATACCTCTGGCCGGGGCGGTTTCACGAAAGGCCGCATATTTCCACGCGCCAGTACGCACGGCTGGTCCGCGAATGGGGCAAGTCCATCGGCCTGGATCCGACTTCATACGGAACGCACTCGATGAGGCGGACCAAAGTTGCGTATTTCAACCGAAAAACCGGCAATCTGCGTGCGGTCCAGCTTCTGCTTGGCCACACCAAGATGGACAGCACAGTTCGGTATCTCGGTGTTGAACTCGAAGATGCCTTGGCAATCTTTGAAGCCATTGAAATTTAGTTGCAAAGGGCCGTCGACAGCGGCCCAAAGCTGACCTTTAGCGGCTTCGTTCCTTGCGGCAGTGCAGCCCGCCAAACCGGACCTCGCTCTACCACGCAGCATTTCAAATAGGTAAATGAGGCAGCTCGGGCCTCGCCAAACCTTCTTCGCGTTCTGGATGCGAATTACTTTAGAATGAAGCAGGTATGCAGCAAAGCTGAGGTACTTTAGTTTTAGAAAAGGCTCGTTCATTACGCCCAAACAATGACCATGGAAGTTACTTAGCTGTTTCGCTGAACAGAAACTTCCTGATGCGGGCATATCCATAGCCAATGTGGATGCGTTGAATGTACCCGACAGCCTGGATATCCTTCTCGATCAAGGCGTTTTCGAGATCCACAAGTTCGGCAACCAAAGCATCCGCCACTTCCGCACCTGCGCAGTCGACAACCCTGTGCCAGGTGCTGGCCGCTTGGTAATAGGCCTGGGTCCAGAAAGAGCGCAGGACCGAATTGCCGATCAGATCGCTGATCAGCGTGTTCAGCTGATCGTTCACGATGACATATTGGCGGGAATCCACTTGCCCGCTGAGCTGATGAGCCTGCTCTAGAAGGTCGCGGGCGCGTTCCAGGTGGCTGTCTTCGATCTCAGCGGGCGCCGTTGCGCCAATCAGCGAAGCCAGATGCAGACGCATATCGTAGACATGGGCAATCTTTTCCGGTGGCAGCTCCATCACGACGTTGCCGACACCGTTGATCGTTTCCACCAAGCCTAGGTGACTGATCCGGCTGATCGCATCGCGCACCGGGGTGCGGCTCACTCCGAATTCCTCGGCCAGTTCCGCCTCCTTCAGCCGGTCTCCAGGCGTGTACTCCAGAAAGCAGATCCGTTTCAGGATCAGGCGCTGAATGTCCTCAACACCCGGCTTGCGGTCTCCCCAAACTGGTGGTGTCAGTGGTACGGCCTCTGCAGACAAGTGAGCTTCCTTTCCGGGACGGCGACGGCTTCAGAAGTCATATCAAGGCGTTTGATAGCAAAGAAGAGCCAATTTCAGTGCTCCCGGAGCAGCCGGCCGTATCCTTTGATCTGGTCCGGGACACCGACTAGGCGCAACACATGCCACATCATTGCCTGGTTGGAGCAGATCACCGGCTTTCCCAGCTGCTGTTCCAGCCGATCCACGATCTCCAGCGATCGCAACGCCCCACAGCTGATGAACAGCGCGTCGCTGTCTGGCGTGTCTGCCTTCTTGGCAAACTCGGCCAGATACCTAGGGCTGACACGTATCATGTCGCTGTCTTTTTCCAGCTGCAGCCCGTGAATCCGTGCGACCTGAACCCCCGCCTTTTCCAGGTATTGGGCTTCCTGATCGTTGATCTCGTCCAGGTAGGGCGTAGCAATTGCAACACGTTTGGCGCCAACAGCGCGCAGGGCCTCCAGGACGGCAGTGATCAGGCTGGTGGCCTTGGAGTTTGGCGCGCCCTTTTTCAATTCCGCGGCAACCCGGTCTTCTCCGATGACCAGGCTGCCGGAGGTGCAGCCGTAGCAGATCACATCGAGGCTGCCATCCGGCAGCAGCGTTGAGGCAGCTCGAGCCAGATCCTCGGCATGCTGGCTGAGGCTGTTGACCGTTATGCTGTCCCCGATCCAGGCGCGGGCGAAATGCACTCCAACCCCGTTGGGGCACAGGAGGAACATGTCATCCTCAATTGTCTGTTCCGTGGCCAGCAGGACAAAGCCGATCTTCGCCCGGTGGTGGCGGCCTTCATCAAACATTTTCTCTCCGCAAATTGAACCGATGCATGCAGCATGGCAAATATGAGGGCAATTTTCGAACAAAAACAAGTATTGACGCCATAGCTGTATACAGCATAGCAAATTGCAGGGCTGGAGTTTCGATTCGAGCCGCGACTGAAATACGAACAGGGAGGAAACCTTCGTGGGGATCGCAACACTAATAAAAGCGGGTGCCGCGGCGGCTGGCGTTCTGGCCGCCACGCTGCCTGCGGCGCGGGCTGAGGACATCATTCTGGGCCATGTGATGGACACCCAGCACATCTTCCATCAGGTATCCGAGCGCTTCTCGGCGCGGCTGGAGGAACTGTCCGGCGGCACGCTGAACGTTGACTACCATCCAGGCGGCGACCTGGGGGATTGGACCTCGATCGTCGAGCAGGTGTCGCAGGGCGCGGTGCAAATGACCATGTCCTGGAACCATTCCGAGCTGGACCCGCGGTGGGATGTGTCAGTGCTGGGTTATGTCGCCAGAGACTGGGAAACCGGGCGCGAAGTCTATGGACCGGGCTCGGTCATGAACTCCGTCTATGACGGCATCATGAACGACCTGGGCATGGTGCTTCTGGGCACGATCCCGACCGATTTCACCGGCTTTGTGGTGCGCAAGGGCGTTGAGGTGCCGACCAGCTTCCCGGAAGAGGCTGAGGGCTTCAAAATGCGGGTACCCGGCATGCCGATGGCCATTGAGCGTTACAAAGCCACTGGCTTTGCGCCCGTCCCGATGGCCTTCAGTGAGGTGCATACAGCCCTGCAGACCGGCGCCGTCGACGGCCGTGCCTATTCGCCGCCCTCCGAAGTGCTGCTGTTCAAGGATGTGGTCAGCGCCTACGTCTTCACCCGCGAGAACTTCGAGCACACGTTTTGGACCGCCAACAAGCGCTGGTTCGATGGCCTGAGCGAAGAACAGCAGGGCTGGATCCGCACTGCTGCGGATGAGGCTGTGGCCTGGGCCTGGGAAAACGCCGAAGCCGAAAGCCCCAAGTGGTTTGCCCAGATGAAAGAGGCCGGAATTGAGGTTGTCGAGCTGACGCCCGAGCAGCTGGACGCCTACCGCCAGCAGGTGACCGCGGTGGAATACCCCTACATGGAGCAGATCATCGGCGCCGAAGTGATGGGCCAGATCAAGGCTGCCGCAGGCGGCAACTGATCCGAAACCCAGTGCCCGGGCAGCGGCCCGGGCACTGCACCGGCTGAGGAGAACGGCGCATGACCAAAGAGCTTTTACACACGGACAGCTTGGACAACGTCCTGACCCCAGAGCCGATCATGCCGGTCGGCAGTGATCCATCGGCAGCTGTCTACCGCGGGCTTGGCGGGCTTTTTGCCATTGAGGACAGGGTGGCGCTGCTAATGCGGGTGGTGCTGTTCGCCGCCATGATCGCCCTGGGATTGCTGATGGCGGCCCAGGTGTTCATGCGCTACGTGATCGCCTCGCCCTTCCTGGGGATCGAGGAGCTGGCACCGATGCTGGCCCTCTGGATCTACTTCATCGGCATGGCCTATTGCACCCGCGAGCGCGACCATATCGAGGGCGGCGTACTGACGCTCCTGACACAGAACCGCGAAACGCTGCTAACTGTCCGCCTGTTCGGTACCCTGTGCTGCCTGGTGACGGTTGCGGTCTTTGCCTGGTTCGCCTGGGATTTTGCGGCCTACAACCTCTCTTTGAACCGCAAGAGCACCTACATGCGGCTGCCCAAATACATCTGGGACTTCAGCATGGTGAGCGGCTTCGCCCTGATGGTCCTCTATCTGATTTTGCAAGTCTTCCTGGAAGCGCGCGCGCTGCTTACCGGAAAAGGCGGAGACTGACCCTATGACCGTATTCCTTATCGCCTTCCTGGCCATTATCCTGCTGCTGCTGATCGAAGTTCCCGTCGGCTTCGCCTTCGGTGCCGGTGCGCTGGCCTATGGGCTGATGTCCGGCACCAATATCTC
The DNA here is from genome assembly GCF_000813725.1 of Leisingera sp. ANG-Vp. Lineage (GTDB taxonomy): Bacteria > Pseudomonadota > Alphaproteobacteria > Rhodobacterales > Rhodobacteraceae > Leisingera. The sequence goes on along the minus strand of NZ_JWLD01000022.1, from coordinate 19,942 downwards.
TTTCCATGCCGGCTTTGGCTATTCCCAGGTCAGCGCCTTCTCGCTGCTGGCGATCCCGCTGTTCATCCTGTCGGGCACGCTGATGGGCGCCTCTGGCATTTCCGAGCGGCTCTTGAACTTCGTGAACAGCTTTGTCGGCCGTGCCAAGGGCGGGCTGGGCGCCGTCACCGTCATCACTTGTGCGCTGTTCGGTGCAATCTCCGGCAGCGCCTCGGCCGCCATTGCCGCAATCGGCAAGATCATGGTGCCGCGGATGATCAAGGAGGGCTATCCGCCCGGCCATGCCACCGCGCTGGTCGCGGTCTCTTCGGTGCTGGCACTGATGATCCCGCCCTCGATCCCGATGATCGTCTTTGCCATTGCGATCCGGGAATCCGTCGCCAAGTGCTTCCTCGCCACCATGGGGCCGGGCGTGCTGCTGGCGCTGATCTACTGCGGGTTGAACTTCTTCTTTTTGCGCAATAACACAACTATCACCACCGCGCCCAAGCTGCCCTTGCGTGACACCCTGGCCGAGGCCGCAACAACCGGCAAGAAAGCGAGCCTGGCCATCATCATGCCGGTGATCGTGCTGGGCGGTATCTACAGCGGCATCGCCACCCCGACTGAGGCAGGTGCTGTGGCGCTGGTCTATACGCTGATCGTGGGCATTGCGATCTACCGCTCTCTGCCGATGCAGATGCTGTTCAACTCAACGGTTGAGGCCGCCCGGCTGACCGGCGCAATCCTGATGGTGTTGTTCTTCCTGTTTGTAATGAGCCGCGGCATGGTGCTGGCCAAGGTGCCCACGCAATTTGCCGACCTGCTGCTGACGATCTCAGACAACAAGATCGTCATCCTCTTGCTGATCAACCTCTTGTTGCTGATCATGGGCATGATCATCGACGATGTCTCCGGCGGCGTGCTGGCAGCCATCATCCTGCTGCCGGTCACCCAGAAGATCGGCCTGGACCCGATCCACTTCGCCGCTATCGTCGGCACCAACCTCGGGCTTGGCAACATCTCCCCGCCCTGCGCACCGCTCCTCTACATGGCCGGCGGCGTCACCCGCCAGCCGCTGTCGGTCTACGTCGGCCCGACCATGAAATTCCTGCTGCTGGGGCACCTGCCGATGGTCCTGATCGTGACCTTCGTGCCGCCCGTCGCCCTGTTCCTGCCGAGTTTGCTGGACTGACCAATAACGCTCAACACCTCAAAAAGAAGGAAACCACCTCATGCTGGAAGAAGCCAAGACACGGACCCTCGGCCTGCAGGACCGCATGCGCCAAGAGGGTATCGCCAAGGCCGTCTTTACCGACGAAAGCTCTATCGCCTATCTGGCCGGGTTCTGGGGCTATCTTGGGATCGAGTTCGGCCGCCCCACCATGCTGGTTGTCGACGCCAATGATGCCCCCATCGTCATCACCCCGCTGATGGAATCCGAAATGGTGGCGGAAATGACCTGGGTCGAGGACGTGCGTACCTGGGAAGACATCGGCCAGCGCAGCTGGGGCCGTGCTCTGGCGGGCGCCCTGGGTGAAAACCCCAAGGAGATCTGGATCGAGCGCGGTTCTATCCCCGCTATCGTGCGGAACCATCTGGATGACACCTATCCCGGCATGCCGCTGAAAGATATCTCGCCGGTGCTGGGCGCCATGCGCACTATTAAGACACCGTTCGAGATCGGCGTCATGAAGGAAGCAGGCCAGATCGCCGGCGCAATGATGGCTGCCGCCCATGACAGTCTGCGCGAAGGCGCGCAGGAGTATGAAAGCGCTCTGGCCGTGATTGAGGCAGGCTCGCGCAAGGCGGCCACCTTCCTGACCGCCAAGGGCTGGGACCGCTTTGTTTCACCGATGATCCACAACCTGCAAATCCTGCAGAGCGGCAAAGACGCCTCGATGGTGCACCGCCGTGCCAGCGTGAAGGCTTACGAGAAGTTCGACCCGGTCTATTTCTGCTTCTGCAACATGGCGCAGTTCAAACAGTATAAACTGGGCTTTGACCGCATGTTCCACATCGGTGATGTGACGGACCAGGCCCGCGACGTGCAGGAGGCCGCCATCGAAGCCCAGCAGGCCGCGATTGCGGTGATGCGACCCGGCGTCCTGGCCGAAGAGGTCGCCGCTGCAGCCAATGAGGTCTACCGCGCCCGCGGCTATGAAACCGGCTACCGCACCGGCCGCTCCATTGGCGTTGCCTACCTGGAGGCCCCCGAGCTGAAGGAAGGCGATAAGACAGTGCTGCAGCCCGGTATGACATTTGCGGTGGATGGGGGCATCTCGGTTGATGGTGTGACCGCAGGCCGGATCGGGGATTCCGTGGTGGTGACCGAAACCGGCACCAACTACATCACCAGCTACCCCCGCGAAATCCTGCTGAGCAAGGGCTGAGCCATGACTGACAGCCTGAATATCGCTGTTGCCCAAAGCCCTGCGGACCTTGAGGGTCCGCAGGCGCGGCTGACCTGGCTGCGGGACTGCCTGTCCCGGCTGGACGGCCAGCAAACGGACTTGCTTGCCCTGCCAGAGCTGTTCCTGACCGGCTATAACATCGGAAGCCGGGTTGCCGAATGGGCGGAAACCGCTGACGGACCCTCCGCCCAGGAAATTGCAGCGCTTGCACGGGCGCACCGGGTCGCCATCCACTACGGCTTTGCCGAACAAAGGAACGGACGCTTTTACAATTCCGCCTCCTGCATCGGCAAGGACGGGGCGCGTCTGGCAACCCACCGCAAGCTGCTGCTGCCGCCCGGCTTTGAAGGCAATCACTTCTGCCCCGGCAGCAGCTACACGCTGTTCGAACTGAATGGGTTCAAAGCCGCCACGCTGATCTGCTATGACGCCGAATTTCCGGAAACCTTTCGCGCAGTTGCCCAGGCCGGTGCCGAGATTGTCCTGGTTCCCACAGCCTTGGGCACGCAGTGGGGCGTAGTAGCCAATAACATCATTCCGGCGCGGGCTTTTGAGAACGGCATCTATGTCTGCTACGCGAATTCCTGCGGCCATGAGAACGGCATGGGTTTCTTCGGTGGCAGCTGCGTCATTGCCCCCAACGGGCAGGAACTGGCCAGAGCAGGCGAAGGAGAAGAACTGCTGTGCGTGCAGGCCGAAAAAAGTGAAATTTCCATAGCTCAGGCCCGCCTGCCGTATCTCGAAGATCGGGTGAAACTGCCCGACCTATCTGGCTGACCTGCTTCGAAACACGGGCTCCAGACTGCATACCGACCACCCTGCACTTGCTAATTAATGAGAACTAAGTGTCTGACATGCAAATACCTGTTTACCTTGTAGATGCCTTTGCGGACAAGCCGCTGACCGGCAACCCGGCTGCTGTTTGCCCGCTTGACCGCTGGCTGCCGGACGCGGTGATGCAATCCATTGCGGCCGAGATGAACCAATCGGAAACTGTCTTCTTTGTCCCGCGAGGAGAAGGCGCAGGTACCGAAACGCACCGGGAGTGTGACGTGCGCTGGTTCACACCAACCCGGGAAGTCGACATGATCGGTCATGCAACTTTGGCGGCGGGCCACCTACTGTTGAACCGTCTTGCACCCGCGCTTGAAGAGATCCGCTTTTTTTCCTCTTCTGCCGAGATGTCAGTCCACCGGGAAAACGGGCTATTGAAACTGCAGATGCCGGCGTTGTTACCTGCGGCAGTCGAAGAACCTGACGGCCTGAGCCAGGCCTTGGGAGCAAAACCTCAACAAGTTCTGGCTGCAAAACACTACCTGGCTGTGTTTGAAAACGCGGACGATGTGCTCCGCCTTCGGCCGGACTTTGACGTACTTTCCAAGCTCCCCTTGCCGGCAGTCATCGTCACAGCAAAAAGCCAGGGCGAGGACGACTTTGTTTCGCGCTTTTTTGCTCCGGCCAACGGTGTTCCGGAGGATTCTGTCTCCGGTGTTGCGCATTGTTGCCTCGCTACTTTTTGGTCTTCGCGTCTGGGCAAGCAGCAATTAAGGGGGCGTCAATTGTCATCCCGGGGCGGCACGGTCTTGTGTCACCATGACGGCGCCAAAGTTGTTCTCGGAGGCAATGCAGTGGTTACCTTAGAAGGAAGAATTTCATTCTGACGCGTTATCCCGTACAATAGGAGCTTCCAATGCGGAAGTCGGCGCGCTTGACTTAGAGGTCTGTTCTCAGTTTTTGCAGCTTGCAAACTATATCGGAAAACCGTCTGAAGCTAATCAGCTGAAGGTGCAAAAAGTCCTAGGCAATCCGGAAGCTTCCAAGCAGCAGGCACGATCGGCCCAGAGCGGTCACTCGCCACAATAACCAAGAGTCGCGGCCCGTCCCGTCCAGTCAGAGAAGACATTCGCTGCGCCCGCGAAGTCACGCGACATGAGAGCCCATACACTGCGGGACGAAGCATGGGTATTCGCGGCCTTTGCGCGAACGCCGGCCTTCCGGAAACCGCTGACTTATCTCTTCGCCGGTTTGATATCCAGGAGCTTTGTGCCGCTAAGGCAGTCCAATCCCCGACCCTTAGCTTGCCTTCTGCAATCCATTGGATCGGCACTGTTGAGGCCGCTATTGGGTTTGGCCGATGCGGTGAACGGAGGGCGAATGTGCCAACCTCTCTTCCGTCAGCACGCGATCGGTGCGCTTGCGTGACCAGAGTTCTGTCAACACCCTCGAACCAATACAACAAAAGAACCGATTGGCCCACTCGCAGACCGTTCAGGCCGGGTGCAAACTCTTCATCCAAGATGACCTCACATTCAGGCCCACCCGCCTGGGAATTGTTCGGACAATCTTCAAGTCGCTTGCAGGGCGTTTTGATACAGCCGATCTGGTTGAGTTCAGCCATTGGCCCCGCCTCCACAATCACACTCTTGAGTTTGATTATCTTGCGCTTGAGCTGCAGCCAAAATTTTCATACTAATGAGGATGATAAATTGGAGGCCGGCTTTAGCACTATGGGTAGAATGGAAGAAAAAAGAGAAGCGAAGCGCCTCTCAATCTTGAACGCAGCGCGGGAAGAATTTCTCTCAGCAGGCTACGAAGCCGCGAACATGGACAGGATTGCGTCACTCGCGGCCGTTACCAAACAAACCGTCTATCGCTATTTTCCGTCCAAGATCGAGCTGTTCGAAGCTACTGTCAGGTTTGTGGGGCAATCGAGCAAGGCTGATTTCGCGCGTCACTTGACAGATCCTGACACCCGGAAAGCGCTGGCTGGCTTCGCCCAGGGATTTATCCGCTGGCACATTGCAGATGAGCCCTTGCGCATATTCAGATTACTGGTCGCCGAAAGCGCCAAGTCGCCTGAGATCATAGAAAGCTTTTTTGCCGTGGCGCCGGATGAGACGAGTGCGGCTTTGTCACAATTTCTGAAGGAACGGCTATCCGTTGCCAATCCAAACGAGGCTGTGCTTCTTTTTACGTCGATGCTTTTCGCGTTCCGGGATGACGTTCTGTTCGGAAGAGGGCGACCGGACGAACAAGAAATCGTCCGGCTTGCTGAGGCCGCAACACGGGTGCTGCTGGCCGATCTAAAAAACGTCTGATGCAGCCGCAGAGCTTGAATGCAATCGGGCTGCAATAGCATGGCTTCGCAGGATTTTTTCTGCCGATCTTGCGTCGAAGCTCTCTACGACAGAGGCTTGCACCGACGGTCTGTCAAGGATGTTCATTGACCACCTTGCGACATTCGGCAAAGCGTCAAGAATGCCCGCAGCGAACTGGCCATCAAGCAAGGCGATGGACCTGAACACAGGAGCAAAGGCCCCATCAATCAAGCTGAAATCTGCGCCATTGAAAAATGTGTTCTCACCAATCGCTTCATCGAGGGCACGAAGCTTCGTTCTCAGCTTCATTTTCTCAGCGTGGAATACATTCTGGCTATCCGTGGTTTTCAGCTCGTAGATATAGTCCAGCAGATCATAGCTGCGGCTGATCCACATACGGTTTTGCGCTTTCAGGAACGCATCTCGGGGATGCAGATCGCCGCTGATTGCCTCGTTGACGAATTCATTTATGGCAGCGGATTCAAAGAGAACCTTACCGTCCCCCAACAGAAACGGCGTCATGCCTTCCGGCGAAACCTGGCGCACCCAGTCCGGCTTTTCATGGGGCTCGATGTAGGTCATGGTGAATGCGGCACCCTTTTCCTTCAAGGTAACAATCGCGGGCTGGATGAAGGGGCAAAAGTCATAACCCACGATTTCAAGATTGATCATAGCGGCCCCTTAGTTCAGGATTTGGTCAGGAAGATCAGTCAGCGCTTGCTGTGCGTGCAGCAGGGCGCACAATGATGCCGAGCGCTTAGCTTCAGCCTTCCTCTCTGGTTAGATGCAGTGTGTAGGCCACGATCGTGACCAGGATGATGGCACCGCCGGCCAGGCTGTTGGCACCCAGGACCTCAGTGAAGAAAATGAATGCCCAGATCGGAGCCAGGACAGTTTCCAGCATCAGCGTCATCGACACTTCGGTCGCAGTGGCATAGCGGGTTGCGACCATCGACAGAACCCGGCCAAACGGAGCAGTAAGCAGGCCCATCGCGCCCATGATCAGCCATGTGTTCAAGCTGAAGGCCGATGGCTCGGTGAAGAAGAACATTGTCACTGCCAGCAGGAAGCCTCCAACACCCACTGCCCCCATGCGGCTCACGCCGGGAAATTTGCGCAAGAGTGTCATCATCAGGGCGAGGCAGGAGACCGCAAACACAGCCAGCATGTCGCCGAACCAGCTGCTGGTGCCGGTCGAGCCGGAAACCACAACTGCAATGCCGGCAAACACCCCGGCAATGGCGAACAATGTTTGCCTGGACACTTTTTCACGCAGGAGGATCCAGCTGAACACCGCTGCAATCGCTGGTGTCGTGCTGAAGATCAGAAACGTGTTTGCGACAGAGGTGTTCTTAATCGCAAACACCAGCCCGCTGGCGCTTCCAAGCATCAAGATGCCTGCTGCCAGCAAGGGCCACCCGCTTTCACGCAATACTCTGAGAAGGCCTCGCTTGTCTTTCAGCTGAATGACGACAGCCATTGAGATCGCGGTGAAGAGACCGAAGAGGAACGAGGTTTCAAGTTCTTCTACGCCGGAAAACCGGATGAAAACCGGATCGAGGCTCATCAGCGCTGCTCCAATGAGCGCGATGCCAACGCCTTTGAGGCGCATGTTCCGGCTTGGTTGGATGCTTGTTGTTTCAGACATTGCCATACCCTTCGTTTTGCAGGAGGGGCCGCGGAAGTGCGGGCACCAGAAAATCATACTTTTAAGTGTGATTATGGGAATTCGAGTCGTCAGTCAATGAAATCATACCGAAGAGTATGTTTTCAGTGACGCGGCAAACCCAAGCAGCAATAGCAGTCGTTCAGGACAGTCGCAGCAATTCCTAGAAGGGCTCGAAACGGTCATGCGGTGGTGCAGCATCGATTCAAGGCAGGCTTGACGAACCGAGTTTGAGGACGGCCCAGAACGGTCACTCGCCACAGCAACAGGGCGCTGCGGTGCGACCCGTCAGAAGAGACATTAGCTGCAGGTGCATGGTTCAGGATCAGGCGAACAAACACCCGAGACTGTCTAGTAATTTGCTGCGGGAGCAAGTTGAAAGCACTGCCCAAATCTCTTGAAGCCAAGGGCTCACAGGCTAGATGCGCTGTCCAATCTTACTGGCTAGGGGTTTTTCAAACCGGCTTCTTCGATAATCCAATTCCGGAAAGCCTTCAGCTGCAGCTGATCCATGGCATCAGGCGGGTAGACCAGGTGGTAGGAACGTGACGGCGCAAAATCTTCTTTGAAAGGCCGGATCAACTGGCCAGACCGCAGTTCACTTTCAATGAGCGGCAGCAGTCCGAGCGAGACCCCCTGGCCGGACAGTACGGCTCTGAGAAGGACGCTGGAGTCATCTATGACGACGCCAGGCAACCGGCCGCCGGTTTCTACCCCCATGGCGGCGAACCATTCCAGCCAGTCGAACTGGTCTTTCCAGTGCAGCAGCGGCAAAGTCAGCATATCCGCCGGTCTGGCTGGATGCGGTTTGCTATACAGCAGCGAAGGGCTGATCACTGGCGATGTCTTGAACCGCAGCAACGGCTCGGAGATCAGCCCAGGCCAGCGGCCATCGCCCCAGGCCAGCATCATGTCTGTCTGCCCGTCCGAGAATTCCACCCCGCCGGGAGAGTACTGCAGGTGCAGCCCGGTTTCGGGAAAGCGCTGCCAGAAGCTGAACAGTCTCTTTGAGAGCCACTGTGAACCGATCAGCGCGCCGACCCCCACCGTGATTGAGGTGCGGCTGGCGGATTGGCGCACCTCCTGCACCGCCTTGTCCAGCCGTGCAAAGACCGCTTCACAAGCCTCTGCGAACTGGCGGCCAGTCTCGTTCAGCGTGACCGACTGGGCGCTGCGGTCAAACAGCCGGCAGCCGAGGTAGGCCTCAAGCGACTTGATCTGGGAGCTGACGGCCGTTGGCGTCACGCTCAGCTCAGCTGCGGCGCGCTTGAAGTTCCCGTAGCGCGCGGCAACGGCAAAGACACGCACTGCCCCGAGCGGAGCCTGATCCGAAGGATTCAGCATGAATAGGCCAACTTAAAATTACCCTAGGTGTAAAATCTTTCTATCTATTCACATCGATAACAACAAGGCAGGCTGCGGCTCGACAGGGAACAAGCAACGCGGCGGAGCCGGGAAATATCCGCCAGAAGCGGAGGGCAGATGCCACGGGATACGCCATTAGCTGCGCGGTATTACGTCGAGCCGGAATACTTCGAGCGGGACAAGGAGCAGATCTTCTTCCGCAGCTGGCAATGCGTCTGCCATGTGTCCGAGATCGCGGAACCGGGTGATTACAAGACCTTCGCCATTGTTGATGAGGACGTCTTTGTCATCCGCGCGCAGGACGGCGGGATCAAGGCCTATTACAACATCTGCCGCCACCGCGGCCATCCGATTGTCGAAGGCAGCGGCAAGGGCAAGCGGGTGCTGGTTTGCCCCTATCACGCCTGGACCTATGAGATTAACGGCAGGCTGCGCCGCGCGCCCGGATCGGTGGAGAGCGATGGGCTGAGCTGTGATCAGATTAATCTGCGCACCATCCGGGTCGAGGAATTCTGCGGCTTTGTCTTTGTCAATCTTGACGAAGATGCCGCGCCGATGGGGGAAGAGCTGGAAGAGTACCGCCAGAATATGCTCAGCTTTCACCCCGATCCAACCAAGCTGAAGTTTGTCTGCGAAACCGAGATTGCGCATGACAGCAACTGGAAGCTCTCGGTCGAAAACTACAACGAGTGCTATCATTGCCCGACGGTGCATGCTTCCTCGCTGACCCATGGCGTGCTCGAGATGGAAGGCTATACCACCATCCCGAAGGGCAAGACGATCTGGCATGACGGCAAGGCGCAGACCAGAAACGAAAAGCAATACGATTACGACCTGACCGCCAGTCCGCGCGCCGGTGACTACGGGGCCTATTGGATTTTCCCCAATGTCTCGATGTGCTGCTATCCGGGGGGGTACTTCACCATCCGCCAGTTCCTGCCCATCGCCTGGAACAAGACGGTCTACCGCTACCGCTGGTTCTCCAGCGGCGATATCGCGGACGAGGACGTGATTGCGCTGATGCACAAGCACAAGGCAACCACCGGAGCCGAAGATGAGGTTGTTGTCTCCAAGATCCAGAAGGGGATGCAGAGCCGCGCCTTTGAGCCGGGGCCATATGTTATCGGAGACGGCTGCGGCGCGATGAGCGAGGTGGGCCTGCGCCATTTCCACAATCTCTACCGGGATGCTTTGGGAGAGAGCAAATGAGCATTGCAATCCGCCAGGAATTGGCCGCGCTGTACAGACTGGCGCATCACTTTGGCTGGACCGACCTGACCTCCACCCATATCTCGGCGCGCCTGCCGCAGGACCCGGGGCATTACCTGTTGAATTCGCATGACCTGATGTTCGACGAGATCACCGCGTCGAACCTGACCCGCATGTCGTTTGACGGCGCGGCAGTGGATGATCAGCCGGGCAGCGGCAAGGTCATCAATCTGGCGGGGCATATCATTCATTCCGGCATCCTGAATGCGCGGCCCGATGTGAACTACGTGATCCACAGCCACACCCGCGCCGGAGTAGCGGTCTCAGCGATGCCGGAGGGGCTGCTGCCCTTGTCGCAGCACGCTGGATTTGTGCTCGGCACTCTGTCGAGCCATCGCTATCAGGACTCGACTGCGGTCGAAGATGAGGGCGCGCTGCTGGCGCATGACTTGGGCGGCAATTTCGCCATGCTGCTGCAGAACCACGGGCTGCTGGCCGTCGGGCGAACCGCGGCCGAGGCCTTCACCTATCACTACTACCTTGAGATGGCCTGCAAAATTCAGGTGGATATTCTGGGTGCCACAGACAAGCCAATTGCCATCACCGAGGACGCCATGGCTGCACTGCACGACTGGGGAGCGCCAAAGAACGGCCCGCATGGCGATGTGCAATGGCCCTCGCTTCTCCGGATGCTGGAGCGCACGGTGCCGGAGTACCGGTCATGAGTGCAGGCAGCCTGATCCTCACCCGGCGCGAGGGCGCCTGTCTGACGGTGACCATCAACCGGCCGGACAAGGCCAATTCGCTGACCACGGAGATGCTGACCGCGCTGCGGGACATCTTCCGCACGGCGGCCAGCGACGACGGATTGCGGGTCGTCCTCATCACCGGCGCCGGAGAACGGGTGTTTTGCGCCGGCGCGGACCTGAACACGCTGTACGATGTGCAAAACGGCCCCGATCCCTGGGACGAAATGGCCGCGGCGCTGCGCGCGGTTCCGGTGCTGACGGTGGCGGCGATCAACGGACCCTGTATCGGCGGCGGGCTGACCCTGGCGCTTGGCTGCGACATCCGCGTCTGCGTGCCGGAAGCCCGGTTCTCTTACCCCGTGCTCAAGAACAAGGTGCTGCCCGGGCAATACGACGTTGATACACTGACGGCGCTGGCCGGAACGGGCCGCAGCGCCGCAATTCTGCTTGGCGGTGCCGCGGTGAGCGCTGAAGACGCCGCGGCTTGGGGGCTGGCGGACCGGATGGTTTCTCGTGACGCGCTGGAGGAGACCTGCCGCAGCCTCTGCGCCACAGCCCTGGCCGCCGAGGGCGCGCATCTGAAGACCTTGAAATCCATGCTGAAGGGAGGCTCATCATGAAGGGCATCCGCGTTGTTGATATGACTTCGGTCCTGTCCGGTCCTTTCTGCACCTGGCTGCTCTCCAGCCTCGGCGCCGATGTGATCAAGGTGGAAAATCCGAACGGCGATCTGGCCCGCACCACGCCGCCGTTCGAGGACGGCATCAGCCTCTATTTTGCCTCGCTGAACCGCAACAAACGCTCGGTGAAACTGGATCTGAAAACCGAGGAGGGCAAGGAAGCCCTGCACAAGCTGCTGGCCACCGCCGATGTGTTTGTCGAGAATATGCGCCCGGGAGTGCGCGACCGGCTGGGCTGCAGCGACGCCGACCTCAAGCGGATCAATCCCCGGCTGATTTCCGCCTCGATCAGCGGCTTCGGCCAGACCGGCAGCCTGTCGCACCGCCCTGCCTATGACATCGTGGTGCAGGCGATGAGCGGCATGATGAGCATCAACGGCGAGCTGGACGGCGATCCGACCCGTGTCGGCTTCTCGGTTGGCGACATCGCCGCCGCGCTGTTTACCACCATTGGCATTATGCAGCGCCTCTATGAGCGCGATGCCAAAGGGGCGGAGGAAACCAGCCACCTGGATGTCTCCATGCTGGCTTGCCAGTGGGTGTGCCTGGAAAACGCCTTTGCCCGCTACCTGAATGCGGGCATCGTTCCGGGGCCGATCGGTTCGCGTCACCCGTCGATGACGCCGTTCGAACCCTATCCGACCGCCGACCGGGACATTGTCATTGGCCTTGGCAGCGACAAGGACTGGCCGCGGTTCTGCGAAGCCATTGGCTATACCGAATTGCTGAACGACCCGCGGTTTCAGGGTGATGAGGCGCGGCTGGAAAACCGCGACGCCCTGGACCAGGTGCTGGGTGCGCATCTGAAACAGCACCCTTCAGCCTATTGGACAAAGACCCTGATCGGCAGCGCGATCCCCTGTTCGGTGGTGGAAAACATCCAGACCATTGCCGACAGCCCGATTGCCAGTGAATATGCAGCATTTTCTACCGTGAACGCGAACGGGCGCGACATGCAGTTTGCGCGCAACCCGATTGCAGAAAAGGATCTGCAGGAAAGCCCGGCACCGCAGCTGGGACAGCACACCCGCGAGGTTCTGGCCGATCTGGGCTATGCCCAGGCGGCCATCGATGCGCTGACCGCAGAAACTTCCTAACGGCCAATTCAGGACACAGCATATGCCCGAATTTCAAACCTCAGACGGCATTTCGATCTACTTTGAAGAGACCGGAAGCGGCGCCCCTATTGTCTTAGTTCATGAATTCGGCGGCGACTACCGCAGCTGGCACCTGCAGGTGGCGGAATTGAGCCAATCCTTCCGCTGCATCACCTACAGCGCCCGCGGTTTTCTGCCTTCCGCGGTTCCGCAGGACCGCAGCCAATACGGGCAATCCTGCTCGACAGGAGATCTTCTGGCCCTGATGGACCATCTCGGGCTGGACCAGGCCCACGTGGCCGGGACCTCCATGGGCAGCTTCACCAGCCTCGATTTCGCACTTAACCATCCGGGCCGTGTTGCCAGCGTGACCCTTGTCGGCAACAGCTCCGGCCCCCGCGACGGCCAGGAGCGGATCCGCTACCGGCAGGAGTGGGTCAGCCACGAAGCCAAGCTGCGCGAAGAGCGCGGCGGTGACGGCGCGGTTGCCGTGCTCGAGGATGATCCTGCCTATCTGAGCTTTCAGAAGAACGACCCCGGGAATTGGGCCGTCTATGCAAAGAACCTGCGCGGCCAATCATCCGAAGGCGCGGTTCATGTGCTGTCGACCGTGCATTGGAACCGGCGGTCTCTGTTTGAGGATCAGGCGCGGCTGAAAGCCTTCGAAAAGCCAGTGCTTCTGGTGACCGGAGACGAGGATTACTACCTGGTGGGCGAGACAAATGCCTTCCTGCAAGACATTTTGCCCAACGCCGTGTGGCACCAGTTTCCCGGGACCGGCCATCTGGTCAACATCGAGCAGGCCGCGGAATTCAACCGCCTGCTCGCCGAATTTGCCGGGGAGCCAGAATGACGGGCTTCATGTCCTCGTCTATCTTCCCGCGGACCTGTACTCGGCAGCGGTGCGCAATAGTACGAATTTATTTGAACGCCCGGACGTCAGCTTCCTTGAATGACGCCACGAGATCTCGCACTTGCGGAGAAGGTCCGCAAACCGCCACCCGAAAACTTCAACTGTTGCCAGCCCGCCACAGCGCCATTCCGCCCCATTTGCTTCCACAGTGCTTCCAGCGGTGAGGGGGCGAACGCAGAATGCCCCACGGCTGCGGGGCGTAAGATTCTGTTTCCATTGTGGTAATTTTGGTTGCGGGAGCAGGCAACCGCCGCTTTCTACCCGCCCTCTCCGCATTCGTGTAGCCGTCTTCACTGAGTTCGGGATACCTACCTCCAGCGAACTTTCACGATACCACGAAGCAACCCATCATAGCGGTGCTTTTATTAGTCGATCAGCATCGCAATGAAATGAATGACGGTAGTCGGGACAAAGCGCTCTTTCACTGCGATTGCCCCAATGTCCGCTTTTGTGTTCTCCACCAGTCTTGTTAAAACTCAGTTATGTGTCAGTTGACCCTCAGTATGGGTTCAGCGCGATAGCCACAGGGACACCATGCTTGTATTCATTTTTTTAGGATTTCTCATCGGCTTCACTCTTGCCCTACGCTTTGTCGGCAAGCCACGAAGAGCACTGATCTGGGGGATGGCACTGGGTGGCGTGCCTCTGGCGCTGCTGCTTGGGCCAGGTAATGCGCCGCTTCAAGGCATCGGCTCGGTTCTGAACTTCGCTTTCTTCGCACTTGGACCCATCATGCTGGTTCCATTTGCGGCCAGCAGTGCAGCTCTGGGCATGGCTGCCGCTTCTGTTGTGCTTTGGGCCGGGCAAGGGCGTGCGAGGCGGGTAAGCTGGGCCACGGGAGCGGCGATCCTAGGGCTGCTGGCCTCGTTGACCCTGCTGCCCGTTGCGAAAAGTGAGATAACAAAACACCAGCTCGCCGAGAACCGCGAAACGCGCGCCGAAGCAATTATCCGCTCAGATTTCAAAGGCATGCTGGCTGGACATCAGCTGGCTTTTCCGGCCAGCCCTCGCTTGCACTTGTTCGATGACTGTGCGCCAGGTGTCCAATCTGGACTCTTTGGTTGTTCGACGAGCCTGACCAATCCCGTTTCCATTTTCACCAAACCTGATGAAGTGCTCCTTAACGAACGTAGCGATCCGATCATCTTTCGGACCATCAGTGTTTCTGCAACTGAGCACGACTGCCGCCCAAGCAATGATTACTGCCTCACACAAGAGAAGATCGACCGCTGGTGCCTCGAGATCCGCCCTGACCAGGCAGGTAGCATCTGGTGCCAGGACGCACCAGCGATGCAGTTTGAGTTGCGAAAGGATGCAACACCTGGCCCATCTGATCGCGACGAACCAGAACTGGCGGCACGCTATACCGGCACTGTACTCGGTCCCGGACGGGTCACGTGCTTCTACAGTCCTGACCCTGCGGAGACAGATAGGCAAGGCGCAAGCTGCAGGCTCTCCTTCGATCTGGCAGCTGGAGTGAGCGCAACCCTTGGCGCACGTCGCGAGCAAATCACATCGGAGGATCCGGCCTTAACCGCAACAATTGCGTTAATCCCTGACTACTGGGCAATGCTGGCGGTCAAGCGTTAGCGGACGTCGGTTCTTTCTGCGGCATCTGTCACTAAGGGCTCCTTCCGGCCGACTGCGCCAGGTGCGGCGTACGGCAGGAGCGAGCCCTCACCAGTCATTGGTCGGTTTGCGGCTCCTCGCGTGTGCAGCAAGCCGTGAACGACGTAAAGCCGTCAGTCAAATACTACCAACGAAAAACTACAGTCGGGGCAAAACTGCCAATCCAATTGCCTCATCAACGCAGCTGAAAGCGACCAATATGTATTGAGGCCAAAGGTGACTTCAGTTGTTGGTCTGCGGATTCAAGCGGCAGAGCAACTGTTCTGGAGAAATAGGCACATCCGTCAATTAGTTCGAATGGAAAAGCCCATCGACAGCTGCGGGTGCGACAAATGCCCAAAGGTCTTCCGGTCCGCCATAGCTCTAGCAGCAATCGTCAATTATTGGTTATGTGTCCTGAGCCTGGAGAGGTATTAGAAAAGCACCCCGTCCAAAGTTCTTTAATTACAACGTAAAAGATCAACTTTAGGCAGCTTAACCGGCAAACCAAGTTCTCTTTGGGCGTCTTGAAACAAAACAGCCAACTGAGCTTGGCGCAAAGCATACTGCTCAGGATTCGTTGAGTGATTGAACCGGCTTTTGTGACTTGAATCAATTTCACTCCAATCCGAAAATCCTAGATTAGGCGTCTCATGATAATCATACACAGGAGCAGTCTCGGCCCACGTTCTTGCAGCTGCATCATAACGATAAGCCACTCGCCTCGGGCCCAATTGATCACTGCAAGGCGGCAGATGGTATTCAACGCGAGGCGCGGTATCGTGCGGCTGGTACGTCCTCCGAACAATTAGGTTTTCATCGGCGAGTTTTCGCATCGGTATCGATGCATTTCTAGATCTAATAAACCTCCTCGCATCGTGGATTGTGGCTGCATCTACATCAAGGAGGGCTGTTTCCATTACCTTGCGATAAAACCAATACGGTGAGTTTGATGCACATAAGCCGTATCGCTCCCAAAATCTATGTGCTCCCACATGGCGATCTATAAGATCCGAGAAACGTTCCGGCGCGTTCAAAAGGGCCTTCTCCAGTGGAGCCATCATTTGGTGCATCGTCACCGGGCTGGTAAATTGCGTTACGACAGCCGCATGCATTTGCGGTGTAAACTCTGCTCCCATGGCTTTATTTAGAAACTCCAGGGTATAGATAAGGTCACTGAATCTGGCTGCTGCAAAGGGTTGCGCCGAAAAAGCCCTGAGGAAGCTATCATCGATTTGTACAGCCAAGTGGGCGGATAGATCGCTGGGCAAGTCATCTAGCAGCCCCAATAGATGGTCCAACTGCTCCTGGGTGCCCACCCGCAACTCTGTCCGGTAACTTGCGATACAATCAGAGGCGCGGGCTGCCTCGGGTGCCAATAGTGCAGCAGTCGCCAAACAACAGATTTTCCGCAAAAATGTCATACGCATTTCAGTTCCTATCGATCGCAAAGCCAGCTTCAAGGCAACCCATCATCAAGTAGCTAAAACAGTATGCCTACTCAGCCTCTGAAACTCCTTTGTTGGCCGCAGCTTACCCGCTTAGCACGTCAGCGCAACCGCCGCTCCGAGCCCACAGCGGACATCCATTACTTGGTCTTTCCTCGCAGACACCGCGCGTTGCTATCGCCTAGATGGATCCCTGTCCCAAGCAGAGAACAAGTGGAATTGCCGGGCGTTGTGTGACAGCCCGGCTAAACTTGCATCTTAAAGTGGGGAGATCGTCCCCTTAAGTTGGCGAATTTTACCGCTGCTCGTTCTCGCTTGAAGCCGGATGCTATTACCTTCAATTTCAGTTGCATAACAGGCGTCTTGACCGTTTCGCCCTTTGAGAATGCACAGTTCCTGCCCTCTGACTTCCCATTCCACTGGAATTGACTGTCCTGACGGCACATGAAGCGACTGGCCTGCCCCATTTTTAAGTAAAGTCATCTCCAGACGTCGCCTGACTTTGCGTCCGTTCTTCGAGAGCATCACAGTTGTATCGCTAAGTTTCGCCTTTAGTTCGACGCCGCTTAGGGTTTCTGCTTGGGCACTGCTCAACCCGCAGACCAAAAGAATTGAAAGGATAAATCGCATTGTGTTCCTCAATGAAAAAAGATGCTACGACTCGCTGGATTTATAGGACGCGAGATTTAGCATCTACAACACCTAGTAGACCCAGCGAGGTGATCGTCACGAAGCATAGGATTAGCGGACACGGTCAGAACAAGGGGCAGAGGAGCCCTCTGCAGACATTTGCCACGGTGTCCGCCAGCGCATGTGTAGCAAGTCGCGACCAGCGGACGTTCGGGCTTGCGGCAGCGGACGGCCGCATCGAGCCCATTGCCGCCGTTGGCCGCCAGTCACCCCCTCGCATCTTCAGCACGGCGCAAACCCGGCGCATAGCGGACACCCAACGCCTGGTTCCGGTAAGGCCGCTACCGGGACGAAGTTAACCTTCGCTGCGTCTGCACCAACGTCCGCTTTCGGATAGACGCAAGGCAAAGCCGTCGCTTAGCAACACTCCTTGACCCTGAAGATAGTCAGGCGAATATAGGATCGAATAGCGCATATCGTTTTGGGTAGGTGTACGAAATGAACATTTTCAAGGCTCATTCATATTTTGAGATGTCCGACGAGCAAGGCAGGCCTTCAGGCTACCTGCGGTCTCCATATTGGTGGTCATTTGCGCTCACTATGGTTTCTATTGTAGTTTTTTTATCATCGCTCCAACTGCAGCAACCGCCACACCTATAGTCATTGCAGGAATTGCTTTTGTGCCCGCTCTCGGCTTTTGGTTTAAATTTCTGTCTCGGGCGGAACAAGTGTCTAATCATCAAAGGCGAGTAGGAGTAGATAAGACCGAAGAGGTGCGCCGCTTGTCAAAAACGACTGCAAAAAGCACTAACTCTTTGGCGGAGCGCGAGAAAGCGACCAATCAAACTCTGGAGAAGATCAAAGAGTCTATGTCCAAAATTCGTGAAAACTCAATACAAATGGGCGATATCATAATCAACTCACCTGATGCCGCGATTGTTGTCGGATCTGGTACGATTGAAATCACTCGGGGAGTGCAGTCTAGCGACCCAATTCTAGCTCAAGCAATAGCGGAAATTATTGAATTTATTGAGAATTCCAAAAATGAAGAAGCTGCTGAAAATTTTGAAGAATTTTGGAGGAACATGAGAAGAAAGGACCCAACAAAACTATTCTGAAAGCGTTATGGGACGCAACAATTTCTGCTGCACCTGCTTTAAAGGAGCTCTCCGAGGCAGTTTCAGTGGTAAAGAAGCTATTCAGCTAAACAATGGATTCGCGGCGCATGTAGCGTGACCCTGTTTCAAAAGGTACCTTAGCGGGAGCTACGTCGACATATGTGTTGCTTGAAGGTCGGTCAAAGTTGTTCTCATTGGAGGCCGCAAACTCGGATGGTCGCTTTTGGCACGGATGGCATCGCCACCTAGATCGTTGAAATTTTGGTGCCACAAACCTTTGGCAAAACTTTCTTAGACTTGCCTCGTGTCGGTGACTATCCGAAAAGCGGGCGATCGCGCGCCTTGCAGCATCCGTCGCTTTGGGCTCGATCCGGTTGCCCGCTGCGGGGAGCGCAGACGGGTGCTCTGAGCCCATTCCGGTCACTGATCACCAGGCAAGCCCTCGCCCCTGCAGCAAGCCGTGAACGGCGCGAAGCGGACGCTCAACACCGGGCCCCGGACTCGCCGCTATGCGGGACAAGTTTGCCGCTCAGAACCGGCTACATCCCAGAGCAATTGCCCAAGAACACGTCTACGACAGGCGTCACATCTGTATCTGAAGATTGAACCGTCAAACTAGCTGGCGGCTTCGATGGATCGTATCCCTCTGGATGAGGCAAAAAGTAGTCCCTGTGCACGACTAGCGTATAAACACCCTCGCCGAATGAAGCTGAAAAGGTAATAGTTGGCGGGTGGCTAATCAGGTTTGGAACGAAAACGGCATCTACGATCAGTTCGTTGATTTTAAGTTGTATTTCACTCTCGATAGTCGCTCGAACAGCGATTGAAATTTCTTCTCCTTCAGTGTTGTTGAGTGCGCAGTCGAGTTCCAAAATCAGTTCTGAGCTTTCTTCGCCAATCGCGACGGATCCAGCAAGAAACGCAAGATTGAGGGAGACGAAGAGCAGTCGTCGGAGCGTGCTGCTAGAAAGCTTCATCATCAGCAGAGGGCTATTCCTATTGTTGTATGAGGAACACTTTAAATCACCTGGTCAATCCAAGTCACTAGGCGCACGATCCTGACGTTCGCTGCGAGCTTGGGCAGGCGGAAGAGCCCTATGCGAACCCTGATCGCTTGCCAGGATTTTGCGCGCGCAGCTCGTCACCAACCGTTGCAAAGTGGCCATCGCAAGGTTCGCTCGATAAGGGCGGCTGGCGATGAACCCGGCGGGTGTTCTGACGGAACGGCCGAAGCTGGAACGTGCGCGCCGCCCCACCTACCTGCTGTCAGGCCTCCTGCGCTGCGCCTGCTGCGGCGCCAGCTACACGCTGATCAACAAGACGCGCTATGGCTACGCTGGTGCCCGCAACAAGGGCGCTGCGGTCTGCACCAACTGCGCCACCATTGGCCGGGCAGAAGTGGAAGAGCGGGTGCTTTCCGGGCTGAAGCAGCGGCTTCTGGCACCGGACCTGCTGGCGCAGTTCGCGGAGGAGTACCGCAAGGCCTTCAACGACGCCGCCGTGGGGGCCTGCCAGGACCGACAGAAGGCCGAACGCTCCCTCAAGAAGGTGGAGAGCCGGATCGCCAACATCCTGACAGCCATCGAGGACGGCATGTACTCCGCCTCGATGAAGGACAAAATGTCTGAGCTGGAAGGTGAGAAGGCCCGCCTTGAGGCGCTCATCACGGACAACCCGCCCCCCCCCTGCCCTGAGGCTTCATCCGAGCCTGTCGGCTCGGTACCGGGAGCTGATCGAGGATCTTGCTGGCGCTTTGAATGCACCGGAAGTGCGTCGGGCGGCGACGGCGTCGCTGCGGGCTTTGATTTCAGAAGTGCGGATGGTTCCGGACGGTGCTGCGCCGGGCGGCCATCAGCTTGAACTTGTTGGAGAATTGGCCGGTCTGATGGCTTTGGGGAACCCTGAAACGAGAAAGCCCCGCATTTTGCGGAGGCTTAGCCGGAAACGCTGGTTGCGGGAGCAGGATTT
>NZ_JWLD01000021.1 GCF_000813725.1 Leisingera sp. ANG-Vp | reverse complement strand
CCCCGCCGCGCCAAGGCAAATAGCCGTCTCCCCGCCAGGGCGGGGCCCCTCGGCGATTTGCCTTGGCCCCGCAGGCCCCGCGCGGCCGTCCGGTTTCAGGCGACGGCGGCTCCGGACCAGCAGATGCAAGGTGCTGGGGTCAGTCTGGGGCGAGGGTTTCCAGCATGTCGAGGTCGCCCGCGAGGAGGGCGGGTTCGGCGCGGGTCAGCAGCTCAGCTGGCCAATCCCACCATTTGAGGCTGAGAAGGCGGGCGATCTGGGGTTTCGGGAAACGGAAGCTTTGCACCGCGCCCGGGTTGCCGGTGACGATGGCATAGGGCGGGATGGCGCCGCGCACCACGGCGCCAGCACCGATGATGGCGCCGTCACCGATGCGGGCGCCCGGCAGGATCAGGGCACCGTAGCCGATCCAGACGTCATTGCCGATCACCGTGTCGCGGGTGTCGGGCTGGTAGCCTGCCATCTGGCTTGGATCGAAGACCGGGAAAGGATAGCAGCTGAGCCCGTCCTGGGCGTGGTTGGCCGAGGAGGTGATGAAGCGCACCCCGTGGGCGATCTGGCAGAAACGGCCAATGATCAGGCGTTCCCGCGCACCGGGAAACAAGTAGGGGGCCAGGTGCTGGGCCCAGTTCTCCGGCGGGTCGAAATCTGAGGCGTAGGAGTAGTCTCCGGCCTGGATGTTGGGATGATCCAGCACCTGGGACAGCATAACGGTGCCATCATGCTGGCTGCCATCGGGCAGGGTGACCGGGTTCTTGAGAGACGGATCAGGCAGCGGCATCCTGGAGCCTCACTCGCCGGGGCGGGACAGGGAAAACAGGTCGCGCACCACCGAGTAGTCGCGGTAGCCGAGGCGCGCCAGCGGCTGGAAGGTTGTGACATCAAAGGCGCCGTCGCGCAGGCAGTCGTCGCGCAGGTGCACGCCGGTGACTTCGCCGAACACCACTTTGTTGGCTTCCCCCGGCAGGGTGACGATGCGGGTAAGCTTGCATTCCAGCGCGGCCGGAGCCGCGGCGACGCGGGCGCAGTTGATGGTTTCGCATTCGGTGGCGCCGAGACCTGCGTGGGCGAACTCATCGGTCTCCTTGGGCAGGGCGCCGGAGCTGGCGTTCATCGCGTCCCGCAGCGCGTAGGAAACCACATTGACGCAGAAGACGCCGGTCGCCTCGATATTGGCGACCGAGTCCTTGGTGCCTTCCTGATCCGGCTTGGTGCTGGTGGAGGCAAACATCACTTGCGGCGGGGTATAGGCCACTGCGTTGAAAAAGGAATAGGGCGCCAGATTGTTCACCCCGTCTGCGGAGCGCGAGGAAATCCAGCCGATAGGGCGGGGCGTGACAATGGCGTTGAACGGGTTGTGGGGGAGGCCGTGGCCGTCTTCGGGGCGGTAGAACATTCGGGGGTCCTGCTCTGGTCTATAGGTGTTTGCCCAAGGCTTACGCCCGTGCTAGGCCAAACGCCAGCCTGCAGGGGAAATTGGCGGAGACAGGGCGGAGACTGGGCGGCGTGATCGAGTTGACAGCGGAAACTGCGGACGACCGGTGGGAGGTCGAGGCGCTGTATGACCTGTGCTTTGCACCGGGCCGCGAGGCGCTGTCGTCCTACCGCCTGCGCGACGGGGTGCCGCCGGTTGCGGGCCTCAGCCAGGTGGCGCGCGACAGTGACGGCATTCTGGCCGCGGCGATCCGCTTCTGGCCGGTGCTGATCGGGGATTCGCCTGCATTGCTCCTGGGGCCTGTGGCGGTGCACCCGACCCGCCAGGGGGAAGGCTTGGGCGGTTCCTTGATTCGCGACAGCCTGGCCAAGGGTGAAGAAACCGGCTGGGCACGGGTGATGCTGGTGGGGGATGCGCCCTATTACCAGCGTTTTGGTTTTACCAAGCTGTCCGGCGTGGAAATGCCGCCGCCGACCAACCCGGAGCGGGTGCTGGGGCTGGCGCTGCAAGACGGTGCCTGGGAAGGCATTCAAGGCCAGGTTGCCCGCTGGCAGGGTTGAAATCGGGCCTCATGCTGCCGATCTTTGAAAGGGCAGAGGAGGCGCGTGTGGCAGATATTCTGACAAAGGCGCGGGAGCTA
Organism: Leisingera sp. ANG-Vp; assembly: GCF_000813725.1. Classification (GTDB taxonomy): domain Bacteria; phylum Pseudomonadota; class Alphaproteobacteria; order Rhodobacterales; family Rhodobacteraceae; genus Leisingera. The sequence goes on along the minus strand of NZ_JWLD01000021.1, from coordinate 17,756 downwards.
AGCCCGCAGGATGTGGACGCCGAGCTGGACGCTTTGGCCAAGCGGTACCGCGCGGCCGGCGGATTCGGCGTGGATCTGCTGAACCGGCTGGGCGGCAGCGGCGAGAGCCTGCTGGAACGTTTGCCCGCACCTGTGCGGGAGGGGCTGACTGGAGCCACGGAATCCGCGCTTCGCCTTGCCATGAAGGGCGCCAGCCAGTCGCGCCGCCTGGTGCCGGACCAGAAGCCGGGTGTCGACCGGGTGGTGAGCGCTGCCATGGGCGCGGCAGGCGGTGCCGCGGGCCTGCCGGGAGCGCTGGTGGAGCTGCCTGCGACCACGGCCTTTCTGCTGCGGAGCATTCAGGGCGCCGCTGCAGCCGAAGGGTTTGACCCCGAGGCCGAGAGCGTGACCTTCGATTGCATCCAGGTGTTTGCGTCGGCAGGCCCTCTGGCTGAGGATGACGGGGCTGATCTGGGGTTCGTGTCTGTCCGGCTGGGTCTGCCGGGAGGATTGCACAAGCTGATTGCCCAGGTAGCGCCAAAGCTGGGTGCAGTGCTGGGGCAGAAGCTGGCCGCTCAGGCTGTGCCGGTTGCCGGTGCCGTGGCCGGGGCGACCATCAATTATGTCTTTGCAGGCTATTACCGGGAAATGGCGCATGTGCATTTCGGACTGCGGCGGCTCGCGGTGGAGGCGGACATGCCGCAGGAAGAGCTTGCGGCCCGGCTGCAGCTGAGGCTGCAAAGGGCTGGTGCGAGGCGTTGAGCGGCAACAGGCCTTGCACTCGCCGGAAATGGAGATTTAATCAGCCTTTCCTGCTAAGAGGGAAAGCATGATTCAATACAGCCTCAAATGTGCGGACGGCCATGAGTTCGACAGCTGGTTCCAGTCGGCGGCGGCCTTTGACAAGCTGGCGGCCGCCGGGATGGTGACCTGTGCGGTCTGCGGCGGCACCAGCGTTGAGAAGGCCATCATGGCGCCCCGGGTGCGTCCCGGTCGCAAGGCGGTCTCCGGCGTGGGCGAGCCCGAGCGGCAGGCGGCCCCTGCCGCTGCACCGGCCCCAGCGCCTGCGCCTGCGCCGGTTCCTGCTCCGGCAGGTCCGGGCATGCTCAGCCGCCCGTCCGGCGAGGTCGAGCAGGCAATTGCCGATCTGCGCAAGAAGGTTGAGGAAAACTCCGACTATGTCGGGGACAGCTTTGTGCAGGAAGCCCGCGCCATGCATCTGGGCGAGACGCCGGAACGGGCCATCCATGGCGAGGCCAAGCTGGAAGACGCGCGCGAGCTGATCGAGGAAGGCGTGCCGGTGATGCCGCTGCCGTTCCGCCCCGGCCGGAAATCAAACTGACGTAACTTGAACTGAAGGGCCTGAGGCATGCATGCAGTTGTGACGGGAACCAGTCGGGGGATCGGCAAGGCGCTGGTGCAGCGGCTGCAGGAGGCGGGGTATGAGGTGACCGGCACCTCGCGCGACCACTCCTCGGGCGTGCGGCTGGATGTGTCGGACCCTGGCCAGCAGGCGCGGTTTGCAGCCCAGATCAAGGACCGGCCGGTGGACCTGCTGGTTTGCAACGCGGGTGTCTATATCGATAAGGCGATGGCGCTGGAGGATTACTCGGCCGAAGTCTGGGCCAAGACGCTGGCAGCGAATGTGACCGGCGTGTTCCTGACGGTGCAGGCGATGCTGCCGAACCTGCGGCTGGCGGAAAATCCCAAGATCGCCATTCTGTCGTCGCAGATGGCGAGCCAGGCACGGGCGCCGGGCGGCAGCTATGCCTACCGCGCGTCAAAAGCGGCAGCGCTGAATATCGGGCGGAATCTGGCCACGGATCTGCAGCCTGAGGGAATCGCTGTTGGGATCTACCACCCGGGCTGGGTGCGCACCGATATGGGCGGCGATGAGGGCGATATCACGGTAGACGAGTCTGTGGCTGGGCTGATCAACGAATTCGAGGTGCTGACAGTGGAAACCACTGGCTGTTTCCACACCTGGGACGGCCGTATCCACCCCTATTGAACCGAACTGGCCGGCCTCGGGCAGAGGGCTCCCGCGCCCGCAGGTGCCTGGCTGCGCCAGCCCCCTTGGCAGCCTTGGGCCGGGCGCCGCGCGAATGCGCGGCGCAGCACCGCACCCTGGTGCGGTGCCATGCCCAACGGGGTGAGGGCCCGCAGGGTCCCGAAACCGGGCGGGAGCAGTCCGCCGGAGTAGGGCAAACCATTAGGCAGGCACGAAAAAGCCGGCGCGGAGACCGCACCGGCTGATGTCCTTGAAACGGATGGCCCGGCAAGGCCCCGCGCTTACTCCCAGCAGCTGACCAGCACGGTCATGCCGGAGGCAAGCCGGGTGATTGCCGCATTGGGCAGGCTGCCTGCGGAAGCGTTCTGCTCGGCGGCGCTGAGGCCCGCTGCGCTCAGGGCGCCGCGGATGGCTTCGGCGTTGACCGCAAAGCTCACGCCTTCGGGCAGCTGCTTGCCTTCGATCTGGCGCGGCAGCAGCATGCCCAGCACCGCACCGGTGCTGTCCAGAACCGGGCCGCCGGCATCGCCGGGCTGCGCCGCCAGCTCGAGCCGGGCAACGCCGGTGTTGCCGTCCAGGCTTTTCACATCGGCGATCTTGCCCCAGGTGAGGCTGGGAGCGCCCAGCACGCCCTCATAGGAGAAGCCGGAGACCGCAACCTCGGACTGCAGCCGCGGCGAGGCGGTGCTGAGACCGGCAACCGCGGCGGGGGCCAAAGCCTGTGCAGGCTTCAGAATGGCAATGCCGTCGGCGGTGTTATTGGCGGCAACCTCGGCCTGGTAGCCGTGATCCAGGGTGATCCGGGTGCAGCCGGCCACCACGTCAGAGGTGGTCAGCACGCTGCCCTCGGCGTCCACGAAGAACCCCGAGCGCGACAGTTTCGGCTTGCGGATATCCAGGCCGGAGACCAGGTCGATGCTTTGCACCGCATCGCCGCCTTCGGCCGGGTCCAGCACGCCGTCCAGACGGGTGAAGCTTTCCTGCATTGCGGCCAGGACGCGGGTGCGGCGGTCTTCGTCGCCTGCGGGCCAGATCAGGGTGAAGCCTTTGACTTCGCCGTTTTTGAGGCTGGCCTGGGTGAAGGAGACAATCTTGCTGTTGCGCCCTTCGATGGTGAAGCTGTCGGTGCCGCGCTGGCGCGGGCCTTCCAGCGGCACGATTTCCAGCGTCTGCAGGATGTCGTAAAGGCCAAAGAGGGTGCGCTTGTCGCCGGGCTGGCTGATCAGCAAGAGCTTCACGCCCAGATCACCCTTGCTGCCGTAATGAGCAAAGGGCGCCTCATAGCGGGTGAAAGACACTTCGCCCGCAGGGATCTGCAGGGCGATGCCGGCCTTGGCGTCTTCAGCCCGGGCCATGCCGACCGAGATCAGCGGGGCGTTGTATTCATCCATCAGCACCTGGCGCTGGGCGGTGGTCAGCACGCCGGTCGGCTCAAAGCCGCGCGCGGCCTGCCAGTCGCTCATCGAGGCGCGGGTGCCGCGGCCGAAGGCGCCGTCGATTGAGGAGGTGTAGAACCCGGCCGCCTTCAGGGCAACCTGCAGCTCCATCCGCTGCTCGCGCGACAGGGCACGCTCGCTGCGGCGGGCCTCTGCCGGGGTCTCATCAGGCAGAGTGGTCTGAATGGCCGCCTGCTGCTGCGGTTCGGGCTCGGCGGTTGCGGGCGCTGCCGGGGCAGGGGCCGGTTCCACGGGCTGGGCGGCATCTGCCGCCACCGGGTAGAACTGGCTGCGCAGGTTGCGGCGGAAGGCGATGAAGCTGTCGCGCGGGATCTGGCCTTCGGCGCGGTAGACCTGCAGCACGCGTTCGGCGTCTTCACGGGCGTAAGGCCCGATCACCACACCGTACCAGCCGCCGCCGAGCGCATAGCCCGAGACATCGGGCAGGCGGGCGGCATAGGTGCGGGCTTCGCTTTCGGCCTCGCGCAGGGAAGGCCGGGCGGCGATCTGGATCCAGACCGCATCGCGGCTGCTTTGCGCGGAAACCGGCGCAGTGAACGCAATGGCCAGCGCAATCAGCGGCAGGGCCAGAGCGGCAAACAGTTTTTTCATTGTCAGGGCCTCGTATCCCAGCGAACTCTTATTCTTTGCTGCGGAGATTAAGCATTTTGCGGCGGCAAATGGAACTCCTGATCTGGAGGGGAATTCCCGACCTGTTGCCGCATTTGTGCACTTTTGTTGCCAATAGAGGGCGGCCAGCGGGGCGGATGGCGCCCGGCAAGGCAGGACAGGGCGTTGACCCTGCCCGGAGCCTTGCATATGACCCAAGACACAACTTTGGACACCTACAGGCACCTTTTGGCGTTCCATCTGATTTTGGCCCTGCAGCAGCATGCGCCCGAATTCACGTCAATTGCTGTCCTCAAAGGGACGAGAGATGACCCAGACCAACGGCGCGCCGCGCTCCTTCCAAGAGATTATCCTGAGGCTTCAGAATTACTGGGCCGCAAAAGGCTGCGCGGTGATGCAGCCCTATGACATGGAAGTCGGCGCCGGTACCTTCCATCCGGCAACCACGCTGCGCTCGCTGGGAACCAAGTCCTGGGCCGCGGCTTATGTGCAGCCCTCGCGCCGCCCGACCGACGGGCGCTATGGCGAGAACCCGAACCGGCTGCAGCATTACTACCAGTACCAGGTTCTGATCAAACCCTCGCCGCCGAACCTGCAGGAGCTGTATCTGGGTTCGCTGGAAGCGATCGGCGTGGATATGGAGCTGCACGACATCCGCTTTGTCGAGGATGACTGGGAGTCGCCGACACTGGGCGCCTGGGGCCTGGGCTGGGAAGTCTGGTGCGACGGTATGGAAGTCAGCCAGTTCACCTATTTCCAGCAAGTGGGCGGCCATGACTGCCACCCGGTGTCGGGCGAGCTGACTTACGGGCTGGAGCGTCTGGCGATGTATGTGCTTGGCGTTGACCACGTAATGGACATGCCCTTCAATGACCCGGACGCGCTGATCCCGCTGAGCTATGGCGATGTGTTCAAGCAGACCGAGGAAGAATACGCCCGCTGGAACTTTGACGTCGCCAACACCGAGGTGCTGCTGCGCCATTTCGAGGAAGCCGAGGCCGAATGCGCCGCCATCCTGGCGCAGGAGCACATGGACCCCAAGACCGGCAAGCGTATCATCATGGCGCACCCTGCCTATGACCAGTGCATCAAGGCCAGCCACATCTTCAACTTGCTGGATGCCCGCGGGGTGATTTCGGTCACCGAGCGGCAGGCCTACATCGGCCGCGTCCGGGCGCTGGCCAAGCAATGCGCCGACGCCTTTGTCCTGACTGAGGCTGGCGGGTTCACCGGGGAAACTGCAGCATGACGGAGCGGTTCATTCCCAAGGCGGTGCGTCCGGTGCCGTCCGGCGCTTTTGAGGTCTTTATGTCTGTCGGGCAGAACCTGCCGGGCAAGCTGGGCTACATCTGCAATCGCAAGCTGAAGCGGCGTCTGTGCGCGCGGGCGCTGGACACCTTCTCGCAGGTGCTGGCCGATACCAAGGCGGGAGATCTCTGTATCGATCTTGGCGCCAATGTTGGCGAAATCAGCCAGCGCCTGGCCGAAACCGGCGCCGATGTGATCAGCTTTGAGCCGGATCCGGGCGCCTATGAACAGCTGCAGGCCGCCTGCGGGCAGCTGCCCAATGTCGAACTGGTGCACAAGGCCGCCGGCGCGCGGGCCGAGCAGCTGATGCTGCGCCGCTCGGTGAAGTGGTCGGAAGATGACCCGTCTGGCCGGACCGCCATGTCCTCAATCGTGCGCACCGACCGCGAGATGAGCGAAGACAACGGCGTCCTGGTTGAGGTTGTGGACCTGGTGGCCTATCTGACGGCGCTGGACCGCGATATCCGCATTCTGAAGATGGATATCGAAGGCGCGGAATGGGATGTGCTTGACGCTTTGCTGGCGGCGCCGGTGCTGAACCGGATCGATTGCATCTTTGTGGAAACGCACGAGCGCTTTGATCCGGCCCGCTATATCCCGGTCTTTGAACGGCTGCAGACCCAGGCAGAAGCCATGCGGCGCCCGTACATCAATCTGTATTGGGTATAGGTGCTGCGATGAAGGTCTTGCTGGACTGCACACCCCGGAGCTTTGCTGCGGCCCGAACCTGCCGGAGGGCCATCTGATGCTGGGTAAAGTGCTTGCCGTGATCCTGATCGCCTCCGGCCTGGCGGCTGGCGCTGCGATGTATTACCTGCAAGTCCACGGCTTCTATGAAGACGTGCAGCTGCAGCCGGGCCGCGATGTGATGCTGGTGCCGCTCGACGGCGGCGAAGCGCAGCCGGTCGCTTATTCGGACTTCGAAGCGATTGACGCCGGCAGCTCGCCGATCCGCTACCGTGCCTGTTTCCGCACCAAGGTGACCCCGGACGAGCTGGCGCAGGTCTTCACCCTGTCCGACAAGGTCGAGCCGCGCAATGCGCCGGGCTGGTTCGGATGTTTCGACGCAGCCGCTATCGGTGCCAGGCTGGCGGATGGCTCGGCCAAGTCCTTCCTGTCGGTCAAGAACATCTCTTATGGTGTCGACCGCATTGTCGCTGTCACCGATGACGGCCGCGGCTATGCCTGGCACGAGCTGAACAATTGCGGCAAGAAAGCCTATGACGGCACCGTGGTCGGCGAGGAATGCCCGCCCCGGCCCGAGGCAGGCGAGGGGAACTGATGACCGCCTGCGCCGCGCCCGCCACTTTCATTCTTTTTGCTGCGCCCGCCCGCGCGGCCATCCGTGAGGATATCTGATGCCCGATCTGCTGATTGAACTGTTTTCCGAGGAAATCCCGGCCCGTATGCAGGCGCGTGCAGCCGAAGACCTGAAAAAGCGCGTGACCGACGGTTTGGTCGAGGCAGGCCTGACCTATGCTGGTGCTGCAGCGCTGTCGACCCCGCGCCGCCTGACCCTGGCGGTGGATGGCCTCTTGGCCGAAAGCCCCACCATCCGTGAAGAGCGCAAAGGTCCCAAGGTCGGCGCGCCGGACAAGGCAATTGAGGGCTTCCTGCGCGGTGCAGGCCTGACCCGCGATCAGCTGGAAGAGCGCGATACCCCCAAGGGCGCGGTTTACTTTGCCATGATCGAAAAGCCGGGCCGCCCGGCAGCAGAGATCATTGCCGAAGTGCTGGAAGCCACCATCCGCAATTTCCCATGGCCGAAGTCGATGCGCTGGGGCGCGGGCTCCCTGCGCTGGGTGCGGCCGCTGCACTCGATCCTCTGCATCCTCACGGACGAGGCCGGCGCTTCGGTTGTCGACATGGAAGTCGAGGGCATCAAGTCGGGCAATACCACCCGTGGCCACCGCTTCATGGCGCCGGACGAGATCACGGTCACCGGCTTTGACGACTACGCCGCCAAGCTGAAGCGCGCCTATGTGGTGCTGGACGCCCGCGAACGCGCCGAGGCGATTTGGCAGGAAGCCACCAACCAGGCCTTTGCCAACGGGCTGGACGTGGTTGAGGACAAGGGCCTGCTGGCTGAGGTTGCGGGCCTCGTAGAATGGCCCGTGGTACTGGTGGGTGCGATTGATGCGGAGTTCCTGGAGCTGCCGCCGGAGGTGCTGCAGACCTCGATGAAGGAGCACCAGAAATTCTTCTCGGTAAAGAACCCCAAGACGGGCCGCATTGAGAAATTCATCACCGTCGCCAACCGCGAAACCGCGGACAATGGCGCGACGATCCTGGCAGGCAACCAGAAAGTGCTGTCGGCGCGCCTGGCCGATGCCAAGTTCTTCTGGGAGAACGACCTGCGCACGGTCAAGGAACAAGGCTTTGAGCCTTGGGTCGAGAAGCTGGAGAGCGTGACCTTCCACGCGCAGCTGGGCTCTGTCGGCGATCAGGTGAACCGTATTGCCGCATTGGCTCAGGCGCTGGCGCCCAAAGTGGATGCCGACCCGGCGTTGGCGCTGCAGGCAGCGCAAGCCTGCAAGGGCGACCTCTGCTCCGAAATGGTGTTTGAGTTCCCGGAACTGCAGGGGCTGATGGGCCGTTACTATGCGGATGCGGCGGAGCTGCCGGCGGAAGTCGGCAAGGCCAGCGAAGAGCATTATTCGCCGCTGGGTCCGGCAGATGACGTGCCGGCGGAACCGGTCTCTGTTGCCGTGGCTTTGGCGGAAAAACTGGACAAGCTGACCGGCTTCTGGGCGATTGACGAGAAACCCACCGGATCCAAGGACCCTTACGCGCTGCGGCGTGCTGCGCTGGGGGTGATCCGTCTGGTGCTGGAGAACGATCTGCGGCTGAACCTGAAAGAAAGCTTCGAGACAGCGCTGCAGACCCTCCTGAAGCTTGCCGATTGGCAGGGAGCGCTGCTGGAAGCCAAGGCGGCGGAGAAAGACGCATCCGGCGAAGAGCTGGAAGCCGCGAAGAAACGCGTGCATGACATGGCGCACCAGGTTGAAGCAGCAAATGCGGTGACGGCGTCCGCCTCTGCTGATCTGCTGTCCTTCTTCCACGACCGCCTGAAGGTCTTCCTGCGCGATCAGGGCATCCGCCACGACGTGATCGATGCCTGTATCGCCATGGAGGGCAATGACGATCTGACACTGCTGGTCAAACGCGCCCGCGCGCTGGAGGACTTCCTCAAGACCGGTGACGGCGAGAACCTGCTGCAGGGCTTCAAGCGCGCCAGCAATATTCTCAGCCAGGCCGAGGAGAAGGACGGTGTCGAATACTCCTTTGGCGCCGACCGCAAATTTGCCGAGGATGAGACCGAAACTGCACTGTTCGATGCGCTTGCAGCGGGCGGAGATGCGATCTCTCCGGCCATCGAGGCCGAAGATTTCGCGGCTGCCATGCGGGGCATGGCCGCCCTGCGCGCGCCCATCGATGCGTTCTTTGAAGCAGTGCAGGTGAATGCGGAGAACGAGATTGTCCGCCGCAACCGCCTGAACCTGCTGAGCCAGATCCGCCAGGTCTGCGGCCAGGTGGCGGACCTCACCAAGGTCGAGGGTTGAGCGCCGCACCCGCTGCTTCTTTCTGGTCTGAAATACCCGCCCCGCAGGGACCGGCCTTTCCGCAAGGGAAGGCCGGTTTTTCTTTTCCGCCCGGCCATATCCGCCGCTGCACTGTTACAAGACCCTTGCGCCATCGCCCCATCCCCTTATGGTGACAGGCAAAGGAGACGTGCTGCAGTGCAGAAAGATTTCGAACAGACCCCGCCGGCCTCGCTGATCACTTCGACCGCGCCGATTGCCACCGCCTCTCATGGCGGCAGGGCGAAATGTCTGCAGCGGCTGGTGCGGCTGGACCTGCCGGTGCCGCGCACGGTGGCGCTGTCCTTTGATGCGGTGCATGCGATTGCCGAAGGGGAAATGCCGGATTTGCCGGCGGTGCTGGGAGAGTTCGACCCGGAAGCGCTCTTGTGCGTGCGCCCTTCCTCGGAAGACCCGGATTGGGGCGGGCCTGGGGCGATCCTTAATATTGGCATGAATGATGCCCGTTATGTCGATCTTTGCGACAGCCTGGGGCGCGACGCGGCCGCGGCGCTGTACCTGCGGTTCGTGCAGTCCTATGCGGTGCATGTGGCGCGGCTGGATCCGGATGTGTTCGACGATGTCGAGGACGGCGGGCCGGATGCGCTGAGCGAGATCCTGCACGCCTATGAGGCCGAGACGGATGAGCATTTTCCCCAGGATCCGGAAGAGCAGCTGGCGGCGGTGCTGCGCTCGATGGCACGGGCCTGGGAAGGCACTTCAGCCCGCCTGCTGCGCCAGGCCAAGGGGGCGCCGGCGGATGCCGGGCTCGGGCTTGTGGTGCAAGAGATGATCCCCGGCGTTGGCCAGGGGGAATGCGGTTCGGGCGTGCTGCAGCTGGTGAATTCCACCACCGGCAAACCGCAGCTGACCGGACGCTACTTGAGCCAGAGCCAGGGGCGGGACGCTTTGGGAGCGGGCGCCAGGGCGCTGTATCTCGCCAAGGATGAACGCGGACCGTCGCTGGAGGATGTGGCACCCGAAGCCTTTGCGGACCTGAAATCCCATGCGGCGCTGATGCGGGCACGGCTGCGGGAGGAGATGCAGCTGGAGTTCGTCATCGAAAACGGCCGGGTGCATATTCTGGACGGCGTCCGGGTGGCGCGTTCGGCGCGGGCGGCAGTGCGGATTGCAGTGGCACTGGCCGAGGACGGTATCATCCCGCAGGAAGAGGCGCTGATGCGGCTCGATGCGCATATGCTGAACGAGCTTTTGCACCGGCAGGTGGCCCCGAATGCCGAGCGCGACGTCATCGGCTGCGGCATTGCCGCGAGCCCGGGGGCAGCCACCGGCAAGCTGGTCTTTACAGCGGCCGAAGCGCAGGCCAGCGCGTCCCGCGGCGAGGCTTGCATTCTGGTGCGCCGCGAGACCTCGCCGGAGGACGTGCGCGGCATGCATGCCGCGGCAGGTGTTCTGACCGAGAAGGGCGGCATGACCAGCCACGCGGCGGTGATCGGCCGCGGTCTGGGTCTGCCTTGCATTGTCGGGGCCTCGAACCTGAAGTTCCTCAGCAAGCGCAAGATGCTGGGCGCGGAGGACGGCCGCGTGTTCAAGGCGGGGGACACCATCACCATCGACGGCAGCAGCGGCGAGGTGCTGGCCGGTCAGCCGGAAATGCTGGAAGCGGCCCAGGATGGTGCTTTGCAGACCATCCTCGCTTGGGCTGACGAAGTGCGCGACATTGATATCCGCGCCAATGCTGACACTCCGGAAGATGCTGAAACCGCAAGGAAATTCAACGCTAAAGGCATCGGGCTTTGCCGGACTGAGCATATGTTCTTTGAACCAGGGCGGCTGACGGTGATGCGGGAGATGATCTTTGCCGAGACGCCCTCCGGCCGGGAAGCGGTGCTGGAACGTTTGCTTCCAATGCAACGCGACGACTTCCGCGAGCTGTTCCGGATCATGGAAGGCATGCCGGTCTGCATCCGCCTGTTCGACCCGCCGCTGCATGAATTCCTGCCCGCCACCAAGACCGGGCAGCGGGAGCTTTCCGAAGCGCTCGGAATTCCGGTCAGCGATGTGACCCGCCGGGTCGAGGAGATGGGCGAGTACAACCCGATGCTGGGCCTGCGCGGGGTGCGGCTTGGGGTCACGGTGCCGGAAATCTATGACATGCAGGCACGTGCGATTTTTGAGGCCACGCTGGAGGCCTCGCAGGAAGGTGAGCCGGTGGTGCCGGAGATCATGATCCCGCTGGTTTCGGCCAAGCGCGAGGTGGAACTGGTGAAGGCGCGTGTAGATGCTGTGGCCTCGGCGGTGAAATCCGAGCGCGGCCAGGACTTCACCTACCGGCTTGGGGTGATGATGGAGACGCCGCGGGCAGCGCTGAGAGCGGGGGAGATTTCGCCGCATACGTCATTCCTCAGCTTTGGCACCAATGACCTGACCCAGATGACCTACGGGCTGTCGCGCGATGACGCCGGGCGGTTCATGTCGGATTACGTCAATCAGGGAGTGTTCCCGGAGGATCCGTTCCATGTGCTGGACACCGACGGGGTCGGGGAGCTGCTGAAACTGGGTGTTCAGCGCGGCCGCGCGGAGAACGGCGACATCACCCTGTCGATCTGCGGCGAGCACGGCGGCAACCCCGAATCGATTGCTTTCTGCCGCGATGCGGGCTTTGATTATGTGTCCTGCTCGCCTTTCCGGGTTCCGGTTGCGCGGCTTGCTGCCGCACAGCTTGCAATTTCGGGCAAGACCGGCCAGATCGCTCCAACCTATACTAAATATTAAGAAAATCCAGGGCATCCAGCCGCTGCCGGGGTAACACCGGCCGCCGGGGTGGTTTCCAATGATGTGCGGTTCCGGCTGGAAAGCTGGACGTTTCGAACCATTTCCATTATGGGGTGCGATCGCATGTGCCAGGGGAACTAGGCGCAAGCTGCTAGGACGGGGGAACCCTGAATGAAATTGTTGACTATGATTGCCGTGATGGCTGCCACCATCACGATGGGTAAGAGTGTTGCCGCGGAAACCGGTCTGGATGCGCTGATCGAGCGCGAGCAGGCCAGTCTGAGCGCGGTTCCTGCGCGGAAATTCAGCGGATTCTTCGGATTCCGCTCCAACCCTTTCAAAAACCGAAAGACGCGTACGCAGGTGGAGTACAGCAACGCTTGGCTGGATGCCCAGCCGGAAGCCAAGGGCGACGAGCAATTCGCCTGTCTGGCCGAAGCGCTGTACTTTGAAGCGCGCGGCGAGACGGTGAAAGGCCAGTTCGCGGTGGCGGAAGTGATCCTGAACCGGGTCAGGAGCGCCCAGTTTCCGAACACCCTGTGCGGGGTGATCAAGCAGGGCACAGGGCGCAAATACCAGTGCCAGTTCACTTACACCTGCGACGGCCACAAGGAAGTGGTGCACGAGAAAAAGGCGTACCAGCGTGTGGCCAAGGTGGCGCGCGCGGCGCTGGACGGGCTCAAGACCGAGCTGACAGAAGGTGCAACCTACTATCACACCACTGCGGTGAAGCCGCGCTGGAGCCGCACGTTCACAAACACTGCGCGCATCGGTGTGCATCTGTTCTACCGTGACGATCGCTACCAGACTGCGCTGAGCAACTGACTGCCTGAAGGCGGCACCGGGGTGCCGCTTTCGGATACTGGCGTGGCGTTTGCGGCCCTGTTATGAAGGCGCCGAAAGTCTATTGTTGGGTCCCATCACCCGACCAGCCAGCCAAAGGCCCGTTTTCCCATGTCTTCTGAAATCCGCCTTGCCTTTGCGCATCCGTCCGAGCGTTCCATGGCGACTGCAGCGCCGGGTCCGCTGGACCGCATCTCCCTGCGCGATCACACGGTCGAGGTTGAGATCGGCGCCTTCCAGGCCGAGCGCGGCTCCACCCAGCGGATCAGCTTCAATGTGGTGGTCGAAATTGCACCGTTGCCAAAGGACCTGGATGACGATGTCGACCGGATTCTGTCTTATGACAAGCTGACCGAGGCGATTGCCCATGAGCTGGCCGCTGAGCGGCTGAACCTCTTGGAGACCCTGGCCGAACGTGTGGCTGAGCGGATTCTGCTGGAGCATCAGGCAGTACGCGCCTTTGTGCGGATCGAGAAGCTGGACCGCGGCCCCGGCGCGCTGGGCGTCGAGGTCGTGCGCTCCAAGGACCAGCTGACCCATTCGGTGGACGAGGAAGAGCGCCCGCACCCGCGGCTGATGTATCTGTCGAATGCGGCGATCGACAGCGGCAACCTGGCTGGCTGGATCGACCAGATGCAGTGCCGCCAGCGGCCCTTGATCCTGTGCACAGAGGCGCATCCGCTGCAGGTGCCGCAGACCGGGCACAAATGGACCCAGCGCCGCATCGATCTTTTGGCAATTGAACAGAATGCCTGGCGCCTGGCGGCCAAGGACGACCGCTGTGTGGTGGTCTCGACCCGGACCGAACTGGACTGGGCGATGAAGAACGGCCAGATCTGCGTCTGGGCGCCCTCCAAGATCGTGCTGGACGCGGTCGACGGGCCCTCGGCGCCGCCGTCGGATACAGTTGCCTTGGCGGCCTGGTTTGCGGCGACTTTTGAAGCTGGCGAGATGATTGTGCTTGGCGGGGATTTGCCTGATAATCCCGGTGTCCCCTTGCGGGCCGTCAGCGTGGAGCAAGCACAACTGTGACATATTACCGGCCGTTGGTTCGACATGGCGAGGCGCGCCCCGAAGGCGCCGTCTCTCTGGCGGGCAGTGCCCTGTGGTTCACCGAAGTTGAAATCCTGAGCCGTGAGGCGCCGCCGCGGGTGGCTCCGGTCGGCTTTGTGCCTGAGGCCGAACGTCGCCGCCTGAGCGCGCGCCGCGCTTCGATTGCCGGGCTGGATATGACCCAGCCGCAGATCATGGGCATTCTGAACGTGACGCCGGACAGTTTCTCGGATGGCGGCCGCCACGCGGGCGCCGAAGCCGGCAAGGCAGCGGCGCTGCGGATGGCGGCAGAGGGCGCCACAATCATTGATGTGGGCGGTGAATCCACCCGTCCCGGCGCCGAAGAGGTGCCCGAGGCCGAGGAAATCGACCGCACTGCGCCGGTGATCGCGGCGATCCGTGCGGAAAGTTCGGTGCCGGTATCCATCGACACCCGCAAGGCCAATGTCGGGATGGAGGCGCTGGAGGCCGGCGCCAGCCTGCTGAATGATGTCTCCGGCTTTACCTATGACCCCGCGCTGGCGCCGCTGGCGGCGCAGGCCAGCGTGCCGGTCTGCATCATGCATGCCCAGGGCGACCCGGCGACCATGCAGGATGATCCGCATTACGCCAATGTTCTGCTGGACGTTTATGACTTTCTCAGCGAGCAGATCGACCGGCTGGAAGCCATCGGCGTGATCCGCGAGCAGATCGTGATCGACCCCGGTATCGGCTTTGGCAAGACGCAGGAGCACAACCTGACGCTTCTGCGCAATCTCAGCCTGTTCCATGGGCTGGGCTGCCCTATCTTGCTGGGGGTGTCCCGCAAGGGCTTTATCGGCAAGATCGGCGATGAGCCGCGCGCCGATGCCAGGGCGCCGGGCTCGATTGCGGTAGGGCTTGCAGCGCTGGCACAAGGCGTGCAATTCCTGCGGGTGCATGATGTCGCCGAGACGGTGCAGGCGCTGCGTCTGTGGCAGGCCGTACGTTAAGGCTCTTTTGGGCAGGAAAGCATAATGCGTAAACTCTTTGGCACAGACGGCGTGCGCGGCACCGCCAATGTTCACCCCATGACCGCTGACATGGCACTGCGCATCGGCGCAGCCGTGGGCCGGTATTTCCGGCGTGACGCGACCGGTGTGCACCGGGTGGTGATCGGCAAGGATACTCGGCTGTCGGGCTATATGTTTGAAAACGCCCTGACCGCAGGGCTGACCTCAACCGGGATGAATGTGCTGCTGCTGGGGCCGGTGCCGACTCCGGCGGTGGGGCTGATGACGCGCTCGATGCGGGCGGATCTTGGCGTGATGATCTCGGCCAGCCACAACCCGTCCGAAGACAACGGCATCAAGTTCTTCGGCCCCGATGGCTATAAACTGTCGGACAGTGCCGAGATGGAGATCGAAGCGCTGATCGACGCGGGTGTGGAGCCTGCGCAATCTGCCAATATCGGCCGCGCCAAGCGGATCGACGACGCCCGTTTCCGCTATGGCGAGCGGGTCAAAAGCTCGCTGCCGCGCGATCTGCGGCTGAACGGGCTGAAGGTGGTGATCGACTGTGCCAATGGTGCGGCGCACCGGACCGCACCTGAGATCCTGTGGGAGCTGGGCGCCGATGTGATTCCGATCGGGGTGGCGCCGGACGGATTGAACATCAACCGCGGCTGCGGCTCGACCCAGCCGCAGACGGCCGCAGAGGCCGTGGTGGCGCATGGCGCCCATGTGGGTATCTGCCTGGACGGTGATGCCGACCGGGTGATCGTGATCGACGAGACCGGCACTGTGGCCGACGGCGACCAGCTGATGGCATTGCTGGCAACCCGCTGGGCCGAGCAGGGCCAGCTGGCGGGCGGGGCGCTGGTGGCAACGGTGATGTCGAACCTTGGCCTGGAGCGTTATCTGGAAAGCAAGGGACTGGGCCTGGAGCGCACGGCAGTGGGCGACCGTTATGTGGTCGAGCGGATGCGCGAAGGCGGCTTCAACCTTGGCGGCGAACAATCCGGCCATATCGTGATGAGCGATTACGCCACCACCGGCGACGGCTTGATGGCGGGGCTGCATTTTCTGGCTGAGATGGTGCAGACCGGCAAAAAGGCTTCGGATCTGGCGCATCAGTTCGAATCCGTGCCGCAGCGGCTGCGCAATGTGCGGTTCCAGGCGGGCCAGGTGCCGCTGGAGGATGCCCGCGTGCAGGAGGCGATTGCCGCGGCTGAAAAGATGCTGGATGGCCAGGGGCGGCTTTTGATCCGCAAATCCGGCACCGAGCCTTTGGTGCGGGTGATGGCGGAATGCGAGGATGCCGGGCTGATGACGCTGGCGGTCGACAGCGTTGTGGCCGCAGTTGAGGCTGCCGTCGCGGAGTAAAACCCGGAGGGTCAGCCCCCTTTGCCAAATAAGCGCCTCAGCTTGCCGAGCTGGCTGAGGCCCAGGCCGCCCAGGATCATCACCATCGCAAGCAGCATCGAAGGCGGCAGCTCCTCGCCAAGGAACACTGCGCCCAGCACCACCGCCCAGACCGGCACCTGGTAATTGGTGAGGGTCATGAAGGTGGGGCCGGCTTCGCGCACCACGATCACCCGCAGCAGGTTGGCGGCGGCTGTTGGGATCAGGCCAAGGACGGCGGCAATCAGCAGCGTTCTGGTATCCGGCATCACCGGCGGGCCTTCGGTGGCCCAAGCGGCCGGGAAGATGATAAAGCAGCCGATCACCAGGAAGACCGCGGCCAGCCCGACCGGGTCTGCGGGCGGCAGGCGCCGGGTCAGGATTGAGCTGATAGAGTAACAGGCCGCCGCCGACAGGCAGGCGGCACGGCCGTAGGCCTCCAGCTCCGCGCCGCTGCTCTCAAACGCCTTGCCGCCGATCAGCAGTGCAACGCCTGCAGAACCGATGCTGAAACCAATGAGGCGGCGCAGTGTCATCTGCTCGCCGGGCACGAAAAAATGCGCCAGCGGCAGCACCATCAGCGGGATCGCCGCCATGCTGACGCCGGTAAAGCCCGAGGAGACATGCTGCTGGCCCCAGGAAATCAGCATGAAGGGCAGGGCGGTGCTCATGATGCCGACAAGGATCAGCGGTCCCCAGCTGGCTTCGCCCTTGAACAGCTTGAAGCCACGCCAACCCCAGACTGCACAGAGCAGCAGTGCGGCAAATCCGATCCGTCCTGCCGCCAGCCAGAACGGGGTGATCCCGTCCAGTGCCAGCTTGATCAGCAGAAAAGTCGCACCCCAGACAAAGCCGAGGGTGGCAATCATCAGCCAGTAGCGCGGAGCGATATCGGGCATGGGTTCCTCGTGCCGGTTCACCGCGCGACAAGACCCCGCCGGGCGGGCGGGGTCAATGGCAATTGCTTTGCTATCGATCGAAACGTTCGGAGCCTACGCTGTCCGCGGGCGGCGGCTGCGGCTGAGGAGGAGGCCCCCGAGGATCAGCGCCAGGGCGGCAAACAGCTGCGGCGGCAGGGTTTCTCCCAACAGCGCGGCGCCGAAGACCACCGACCAGACCGGCACCTGATAGTTCACGGTGGACAGGAACGCCGGGCCTGCGCTGCGGGCGACCTGGACCAGCAGCACTTGGGCGAGAGCTGTTGGCAGCAGGCCAAGGTAGATCACAGCGCCCAGCGGCAGGGCGGCGGGCAGCTCCGGCACGCCTTCGGCCCAGAGCGCGGCCGGGGTCATCATGGCGGCACCGCAGAGGAGCGCTGCGGCGGAGAGCGACAGCATGTTCACCTGCGGGCAAAGCCGGGTGATGATCGAACCGATGGCGTAGCACAGCGAGGCGCCAAGGCAGGCGATGCGGGCCAGCGATTCAAAATCGGTTCCGGCGGAGCGGAAGGCATCAAGCCCGATCAGCACCACCACGCCGGCAAAGCCGATCAGGAAGCTGATGCTGCGGCGCAGGGTCATGTTCTCGCCCGGCACCAGCACATGCGCCAGCGGCAGCACAAACAGCGGCACCACCGCCATGCAGACCCCGGCAAAGCCGCTAGCCACATAAGTCTGTCCCCAGCTGAGCAGCGTGAAGGGCAGGGCATTGGAGAAGAACCCCATGCCTGCGGCGCAGGCCCAGATGATCCGGCCCTCGCGGGACCGCAGGGAGGGCAGGGCGATGCCCATGGCCTTGACCACACCCAAGAGGCAGAGCGCGCCGATGGAAATCCGCAGCGCGGCGATGGTCATTGGCGGAAAGCCCCGCAGCGCCAGCG
>NZ_JWLD01000020.1 GCF_000813725.1 Leisingera sp. ANG-Vp | reverse complement strand
TGTCCTTGTGGCGGTCCGGGAAGCTTTGGGTGCCAAGCCGCCCGCTGACCACCCGCAAGGACGGGCCGAAGCGCAGCCACAGGCGGTCGGCGATGTCGCTGAGAATGGGCGCATCGGCATGGGCATAAAGCGCCGTGTGGAAGCTGTAGTTCTGCACCAGGTAGCCTGCCACATCCCCGGTGGCGATGGCCTTGTCGAGCGCGTTATCGATAGTCACAAGCTCGTCAATATCAGCCGCTCCGATCCGCGGGGTTGCCCGGCGCGCGAGCTCGCACTCAATTGTTTTTCTGGCAAAAATCAGCTCTTCCAGATCCTGGGGCCCCAGCAGCGGCACCGACACCCGGCGGTTGCCCTGGAACATCAGCGCCCCGTCCGAGATCAGCCGCCGGATCGCCTCGCGCACCGGGGTCATGCCGGCGCCAAGCGTCTCCACCAGACCTTGGATTGTCACCGCCTGTCCGGGCACCAGTTCGCCGAACAGGATCTGCGCTCTGAGCTTCTGGTAGACGATCTCATGCGCGGGCAGTTTTGCCGGGCTTTCCTGCCCCGCTGCGGGCGGTGAAGTGGTCTCGGTCACCTGGGGTTTTCCTCCTCGATTTTGGCCAGCTTGCACCAGTTTTACCCAAGTGAAAACATAAAGAGTATTGCCGAATGCGGCAAAACTTGATCAAATCTCACCACAGCCGGACCTGGAAGCCGGCATGCACAGGGAGAATTTCATGACACTGAAGACGATGACCATGACCGCCGTCGTTGCCCTCGGCACGGCCGCCGCCGCCTCTGCTGAAGAGGTGCGCGTCTACAACTGGTCCGACTATATCGACGAAAGCCTGCTGGAAAAGTTCGAGGCCGAAACCGGCATCGACCTGATCTATGACGTGTTCGACAGCAATGAGCTTCTGGAAACCAAAATGCTGGCCGGCAGCTCCGGCTATGACGTGGTGGTGCCGACGGGCTCGTTCCTGCAGCGCCAGATCCAGGCCGGCGCCTTCCAGAAGCTGGACGCCTCCAAACTGCCCAACTCCGGCAACCTCTGGGATGTGATCCAGGACCGCACCGCGGGCTATGACCCGGACAACGCCTATTCGATCAACTACATGTGGGGCACCACCGGCCTGGGCGTGAATGTCGGCAAGGTCCGCGAGATCCTGGGAGACGATGTTGCTCTGAACAGCATGGATCTGGTGCTGAAGCCCGAAAACATCGAAAAACTGGCAGCCTGCGGCGTGCATTTCCTAGACGCCCCGACCGAAATCATCCCGATGGCGCTGCGCTATCTGGGCGAAAACCCGGACAGCCATGACAAGGACGTCATTGCCAAGGCCGAGCCGGTCCTAACCGCGGTGCGCCCGCATATTCAGAAGTTCCACAGCTCGGAATACATCAACGCGCTGGCAAACGGCGATATTTGCGTGGCTGTTGGCTGGTCCGGCGACGTGCTGCAGGCGCGTGACCGTGCTGCCGAAGCCGACAACGGTGTCGAGATCGAATACCACCCCTTCGCCGAAGGCTCGCTGATGTGGTTCGACCAGATGGCGATCCCGGTCGACGCGCCAAACCCGGATGCCGCGCATAAGTTCCTGAACTTCATCATGGACGCCAACAACATGGCGGCAGCGTCGAACTATGTTTACTACGCCAACGGCAACAAGGCCTCGCAGGAGTTCCTGGAATCCGACGTGATCGACGATCCGGCGATCTACCCGGATGAGGCAACCATGGCCAACACCTACATCACCACGCCGTACCCGGCGAAAACCCAGCGCGCGGTGACGCGCCTGTGGACCAAGGTCAAATCCGGCACCTGATCTGCCGCACATGACCGGCGGGGCGTCTCAGGCGCCCCGCATTTCCTGACGCGCCTGGGGAACACCACGCGCGGCCCTCCGAGACATTCGCGCGACACATCGCAGAAGAGGCCCGGCTTGACTACTTCCGCTTTCGAACCCTGGAATGATCCCGAGGCAAAGCCCTTGATCCACTTCCAGAACGTCACCAAACGCTATGGTGAGTTCACCGCCATCGACAACCTGACCATCGACATCTACGAGCGCGAGTTCTACGCGCTGCTGGGCCCGTCAGGCTGCGGCAAGACCACGCTGATGCGGATGCTGGCGGGCTTTGAAACCCCGACCGAAGGCACCATTCACTTGGCCGGGCAGGACATCGCCCCGGTGCCGCCGAACAAGCGCGCGGTGAACATGATGTTCCAGTCCTACGCGCTGTTCCCGCATCTGTCGGTCTGGGAAAACATCGCCTTCGGCCTGAAGCGCGAGAAAATGCCCAAGCATGACATCGACGACCGCGTCGACGAGATGCTGCGGCTGACACGGCTGGAGAAATTCGCCCGCCGCAAGCCGCATCAGATCTCAGGCGGCCAGCGGCAGCGGGTTGCACTGGCGCGCTCGCTGGCGAAACACCCGAAACTGCTGCTGCTGGACGAACCGCTCGGCGCGCTGGACAAGAAGCTGCGCCAGGAAACCCAGTTTGAGCTGATGGACATCCAGGAAAAGACCGGCACCACTTTTGTGATCGTGACCCACGACCAGGAAGAGGCGATGACCGTGGCCTCCCGCGTCGCGGTAATGGACCACGGCAAGATCATCCAGGTCGCCACGCCGGACCGGATCTATGAAACACCGAATTCCGTCTATGTTGCTGATTTCATTGGAGATGTGAACCTGATCGAAGGCACCGCCAAACCCAATGGCAGCGACGTCTACGCCATGTCCTGGCATGAAGGCCACGAACCGCTGGCGGTGCAATCGCCCAACGGCTTCTCCGACGGGCAGAAATGCCACCTGGCGATCCGGCCCGAGAAGGTCTCGATCAGCGCCGACAAGCCGGAAGCGGCAGATAATGCCGTGCAGGGCCGCATTCTGGATATCGCCTATCTCGGCAATATCTCCACCTACCATGTGGAGCTGCCGACCGGCGCGGTGATCAAGGCGCAGGCCGCCAACACCCGCCGCATCGCCCGCCGCGCGTTCACCTGGGAAGACACTGTCTGGCTGTCCTGGACCGCCACGGCAGGCGTTCTGCTGGCAGACTGATGCGCCGCTATTTCCTGATCGCCATCCCCTATGTCTGGCTTCTGGCGCTGTTTCTGGTGCCTTTTGCCATCGTCCTGAAAATCTCGCTGTCGGATGCGGCCATTGCCCGTCCGCCCTATTTCCCGCAGTTCGACTGGGCCGAAGGCATCCGCGCCTTCATTGCCGAGCTGGACTTCGAGAACTTTGTCTTCCTGACCGAAGACGACCTCTATTGGAAAGCCTACCTGAGCTCGCTGAAGATCGCGCTCATCTCGACCTTCTTCACCCTGCTGGCAGGCTACCCGATCGCCTATGGCATGGCGCGTGCGCCGGCCGAGTGGCGCCCGACGCTGATGATGCTGGTGATCCTGCCGTTCTGGACCTCCTTCCTGATCCGCGTCTATGCATGGATGGGAATCCTGTCGAACGAGGGTTTCCTCAACCAGTTCCTGATGTGGACCGGGATCATTTCCGAGCCGCTGACGATCCTCAACACCAACTCCGCCGTCTATATCGGCATCGTCTACACCTATCTGCCGTTCATGATCCTGCCGATCTACTCGGCACTGGAGCGGCTGGACGGATCGCTGATCGAAGCCGCTGAAGACCTGGGCTGCTCGCGCCTGTCGGCCTTCTGGCTGGTGACCATTCCGCTGTCCAAAAACGGCATCATCGCCGGCAGCTTCCTGGTCTTCATCCCGGTGCTGGGTGAGTTCGTGATCCCGTCGCTCTTGGGCGGCTCCAACACGCTGATGATCGGCAAGGTGCTGTGGGAGGAATTCTTCTCCAACCGCGACTGGCCCGTAGCATCCGCGGTGGCGGTGGTTCTGCTGCTGCTGCTTGTCATCCCGATTGTGCTGTTCCAGCGCAACCAGCAGAAACAGCAGGAGGCAGAGCAATGAACCGTATGAGCTGGTTTAACGCCGTATCGCTGACCCTGGGCTTTGCCTTCCTTTACATCCCGATGGTGATCCTGGTGATCTTCAGCTTCAACGAAAGCAAGCTGGTCACCGTCTGGGCGGGGTTCTCGACCAAATGGTACGGAGAGCTGCTGCAGAACGAGGCGTTCCTGAACGCAGCCTGGGTGACATTGAAGGTTGCCGTCTTCTCCTCCACGCTGGCCACCGTGCTGGGTACCATCGCAGCCTATGTGCTGGTGCGCGGCGGGAGGTTCATGGGGCGGACGCTGTTCTCCGGCATGATCTATGCGCCGCTGGTGATGCCCGAGGTGATCACCGGCCTGTCGCTGCTGCTGCTGTTCATTGGCATCGGCCTGGACCGCGGTGTCTTCACCATCGTGCTGGCGCATACGACATTTGCCATGTGCTATGTCTCGGTGGTGGTGTCCTCGCGGCTGGTGACCTTTGACCGGTCGCTGGAAGAGGCTGCGCTGGATTTGGGCTGCTCGGCCTCCGAGGCATTCCGGCTGGTCACCCTGCCGATCATTGCACCTGCGGTGATTTCCGGCTGGCTTCTGGCCTTCACCCTGTCGCTGGACGATCTGGTGATTGCCTCTTTCACCTCCGGCCCGTCGGCCACCACCCTGCCGATCAAGATCTTCTCGGCCGTGCGCCTGGGCGTTTCGCCTGAGATCAACGCGCTGTCGACGATCATGATTGCCATTGTCACCGTCGGCGTGATCACCGCCTCGCTCGTGACCAAGCATCAGGTGGCCAAGCAGAAGCGCGAGGAGATGGAAGCGGTGCGGACCTGATGCGCCGGATCTACTCCGATTACGCCTACGGTCCCGAACCGCGCAGCAACTGCTGGTGGGATGAGACCATCGCAGCACCGGACTGGCCGGTGCTGCAAGGTGATACTGATGCAGATGTCGCCATCATCGGCGGCGGCTTCACTGGTATGTCGGCCGCACTGCATCTGGCAGAGGCCGGGGTTTCGGTTGCGCTGCTGGAAGCGGAGACCCCGGGCTGGGGCGCTTCTGGGCGCAATGGCGGGTTCTGCTGCCTGGGCGGATCAAAACTCTCAGGCAGCAGCATGCGGCGGTTCTTTGGCAAGGCAGCTGCCGACACTTACGATGCCAGCGAAGAAGCCGCAGTGCATTTGGTGCGTGGACTGCTGGAAACCCATGGCATTGATGCCGACACCCATTCGCAGGGCGAGACCCAGCTGGCCCACAGCGAAAAAGCGGCAGCGCGTCTTTCGGCTGAGGCCGAAGCGATGCGGCAGCAGGGGGAGGAGCCCGACTTCCTGACCCGAGGCCAGCTGAGGGACAAGGGGCTGAACGGCAGTTTCCATGCGGCTCTGACGACACCTGTTGGCTTTGCTTTGAACCCGCGCAAGTATTTGTTCGGCCTGGCCGCGGCAGCCCAGAAGGCCGGGGCAAAACTGTTTCAACACAGCGCCGCCTTGGCCGCAAATCAAGCCAGCGGCAGGTATGAAATAGAGACTAACAAGGGAGTATTGCGGGCAACCAAGGTTATCATCGCCACCAATGGCTATTCCTCCGAGGATCTGCCGGACTGGCTCGCCGGGCGGTATATGCCCACGCAGTCCACGGTCATGGTCACCCGGCCCCTGTCGCAGGAAGAGCTGCAGGCGCAAGGCTGGTTCTCGCACCAGATGGCCTATGACACCCGCAACCTGCTGCACTATTTCCGGCTGATGCCGGACAATCGCTTCCTGTTCGGGATGCGCGGCGGGCTGCTCGCCTCGCCGCGGGCCGAGGCCGGGATCCGGCGCAAGCTGCGGCAGGATTTCGACGCGATGTTTCCAGACTGGCGCGGAGTCGAGGCCACCCATTGCTGGTCCGGCATGGTCTGCCTGTCGCGCAATCTTGTGCCCTTTATCGGCCCGGTGCCGGACCGCCCCGGCATGTTTGCGGGCCTTTGCTATCATGGAAACGGCGTCGCCATGGGCAGCTATTCCGGCCGCCTGCTGAGCGATCTGGTTCAGGGGCGCAAGCCGGACCTGCCCTATTCTCCGGTCGTGCAGAAAATGGCACGTTTTCCCTTTGGCCGGGCCCGGAGGGTTCTGATGCCGCCAGCTTATGCGTTTCTCGGCCTGATGGACTGAAGGGCCGCCAGCTCCAGCTCGAAAGCCTGCCGGTCCTTCGCATCGCCGCGTTCGGAACGCCACAAGCAGTAAGCAGCCATGCGCCAATGGAACCAGGGCATCAGGGCAAGCGTCCTGCCAGCAGTCCGCGGGTCTGGATAGGCGGTTAGGAAGACATCTGCCTCAGCCTTGGACAGCGGCACGCCGCGGTACATCAGTTGCATGGCCGGCGACAGGAAGAGAGCAAGATCCTCCGCCGGGTCGCCGACCTGCGGGCATTGCCAGTCGATCAGCGTCAGCGTGCCGTCATGGGCCAGAAGGTTGCCAGGCACCGGGTCGCCATGAATGAGCACCGGCTGCGCCAGCGGCGGAACCCGTCCCAGCGGCCGCAAAGCCGCCAGCCCGTCCTGATCGCGGCAAAGTGCAAGAATGGCCTCGGTTTGCCGCTCCAGCTCCGCGCTGCCATTCACGCCGGGCGGCAGCCCTGGCGGCGGCGCCAGGTCATGCAGCCGACCCAGCAGTTGCGCCACATGGCCGGTGTCTTCTTGCCAGGGATTGCCGTTGACATGTGCATAGCCCAGCCATTCATGTCCTTCAAATGCACCGGTCTGCACCATCGAGGGCACCATCCCGGTTCCGGAGAGCGCTGTCAGTATTGCAATCTCCCGCGCAGGGTCGTTGGCAAACAGCGGATTTGCACCTTCCTTGGCATAAAGCTTGATCACCAGCGCGCCGGCCCGCCAGACATGATTAGACCGCCCGCCGGCCAGGCGCCGGGGAGCGGGAACATGCAGACCCGTTGCGGCCAAATACGCAAAAAAACGGGTTTCGAACTGGTCAGGCAGCAGTTGCAGGGCGGTCTCCAGAGTTGTACCGCCCCGTTCTTAGACAGATTTTCTGCCCGCGCATACCGCCGGATCAGGCATTGGGGTCACGCAGCGCGCTAACGGAGGAGGCCAGCACCACCGAACCGCCCTCGGTGATCAGGCCCACTTCACCGCCCTGCATCCTGGTTTCATTCACCTTGAAGTAAATCTCGGCGTATTCTTCCAGCAGCACTTCATCATCCTTTCGGCTTTCAACGACAAAGGCATATTCCCCGGCTTCAAGCGGGTTGCCGTCGCTGTCCAGCCCATCCCATTCATAGGGTTCGGCTGAAACCGGCAAGCTGATGCGCTGCACTTCGGTGTCATTGGCATCTTTAACCACCAGTGTCACGGAATCCGCAGCCGCGGCAGGGTTCGGGGCAATGGTAATTTTGTTGCTGCCATCAAAGTAGCCAGGTGCCACAGCCCTGGCTTCCATCCCGACCCAGCCGGACAGAGCAGCCATATTGGCCAGGCCCAGCTGCGATTGCAGGCCTTCCAGAAGCGTGTTGGTCTGGGTTTGCTGCTCAACCATAGAGAACTGCGCCAGCTGTGCAGCATATTCGGTCGAATCCAGCGGCTCCAACGGATCCTGATTCGTCGCCTGCGCAGTCAGCATTTTGATGAAAGTGTCAAAATCCGACGTGAGGCCGGAAGTTTGCTGGGAAGATGCCTGCGGCAGCGGCTGCCCGGCGCCGCTGCCGGAAGTGATTGGTGTTGTCATCTGATCAGACCCTCATATCCACGCCGGAACTGCCCAGCCGGAGGTTTTGCTTTTCTGGTTCGTTGCCGTCCGCTGCGCCCGTGCCGTTTGCGCCGGCCGTTCTGGAAGCAGCAGAGCCGCCATCCGAATCCTGCCCAGGCTGACCGCTGCCGGCCTCGCCGCCGCTGAACTCGAAAGACACATCCTCATAACCCATGCGGCGGAACTCCTCCGCCAGTTCATGAATGTGGCGGCGCATCAGATCGCCTGTCTCGGGGCGCTCAGTGTGGATCACCATCGTAATGCCCGATTCGGCGGCGATCACCCGCATTCTCACGTGCCCAAGCTCCTGCGGGTTCAAGGAGACTTCGACCTTCTGCTCGCCCTTCGCTGCAAATGCCTCGGCCAGCTGGGCTGCAATCATTCGCGGCGCTTCCGGCCGGTGGGCTGCATTGGTGCCGATGGAAGCTTCTGCAAGCAGCTGCGTCAGCCCGGGCACCTCGCCGGAAAGACCTAGCGTACCGGCCAGGGTTTCTGCCGAACCGGCAAGCAGCTCAGCTTCCGTCCTTCCGCCTGTCAGCCCGCCAGCCAGCAAAGGCTGCACGAAAGCTGCAGAAGATTGCAGGACCTGAGGCGATGACGGTGTTGGAGCCATTCGAATCGCACTGTCCCCGAGAGCTCTGGCAATACGCCTGCTCAAACCGGCTCCTTCGCCTTCGGCCAGCACCGTCTCACCGGCCTCACCGGAAGCTGGCAAGCCACCGGATCCCGGTTGCCCGCCCGCGCCCTTCACTGCAGCCAATCCCGGCGGCAGCGCTTGTTTCACACCTTGCACAGCTGCAGCCCCGGCCGACATAGCCGCTTCAGGAGCCGCAATGCCTGATTGCGGGAGCGGCTGTTGAGGCGTTGCAGGCCCAATGGCCGGATTGGCATGCGGATTGCTCTGTCCGGAACCTGGCACTGTCCGGCTGCCGTCTGTGCCGTTGCCGCTCTGCGCCGTGATTGCCCCCGTCGGCAGGCGGCCAACCTGGGACAGCTCCCCGGTCTTGGCGGCAGCTTGGGCAATCCCTCCGCTGGCCCCGGCCTCAACCGTGTGCCCGGCTGATGTCCGGGCTTCCGGTGTTCCGGGCACCGCCATTTGCAAACTGGCATCTGCGCGCCCACCTGCCCCCCCCCCTGGCATCTGAGGAGCAGCATCTTTTGCCGCTCCAGCGCCATCTGCAGCGGCGGCCGCCACGGGAGGCTGGCCCGGAACCGCTTCCGCTGCGCGGCCCGCGCCCTGCACGGCAGCACCCTGGTCCGGCTTTGCCTGCGCGCCCCCGGCTCTGCCTGCTTCACTCTCAGACCTGAGCGATCCTTCGGGGTTGGAAGAACCCGGAGATTTGGCAATCAATGCCTCTTCTGCGGCAGCTGTTTCACTCGCAGCATCAGCGCCTTCCAGACCGGAAAACAAGGCATCGTCCGACGCAGCGCCGGAGCCGGAGCCGCCGTCGGCCGCCATCGGCCCGGATTCATGAAGCTCGGTTTCCAGTTCAGCTCCATCGGCGCGGCCGTCGGCATGCTCTGCTTCGCGGCCCTCCTGTCCAGAGTCTGTTTCATTAGACCGGGTCTCGGGACCACCGTTTGCGGCCGCCTGGCCAGACGCGCCCTGTGACCCATTGGCAGCACTTGCCTGAACCTGGCCCTCCGCTGCAGCCGCATTTTCGGATGCTGCCGATTCGCCGGTCCCGGGCTGACCTTTTGAAGCCGACTTCCCGCCATTAGGCTGAGTCGCCATAAGATCTGCGAAGCTACTGGAATTGGATGATTTTTTA
Organism: Leisingera sp. ANG-Vp; assembly: GCF_000813725.1. GTDB lineage: Bacteria > Pseudomonadota > Alphaproteobacteria > Rhodobacterales > Rhodobacteraceae > Leisingera. The sequence goes on along the minus strand of NZ_JWLD01000020.1, from coordinate 170,781 downwards.
GGTGACCCCAAAGCCGTCGGCGGCGCTTTTCCAACAGCGCCGGCGTCATGAGCAATGATCGTGTTCGGTATCATGATCGTCTTCCGGATATTCTATCTCGACCCGGACAGACCTATCCCAAAGCGGTTACGGCAATTTTAACCGGTTTTGGTGCAGTCTTCGAAAAATCGATGAAATTCGCGTTTCAAACCGGAGAACCGGACATGCCAGACCTCTTGCCCATCCCGCGCCAGACTCCGTCTGCAGTAACTCCAGTGCGGCCGGCAGCCAGCGATCCCCTGCGCGAGGCTGCAATCGAGCTGGAAGCTTCTTTTCTTGCACAGATGCTGAAATCCGCAGGCCTCGGCGAATCCCGCGAAGGTTTTGGCGGTGGCGCCGGCGAAGAGCAGTTCACCAGTTTTCTGATCCGCGAACAGGCCACGCAAATCGCCCGCTCCGGCGGCATCGGTTTGGCAGAATCACTTTATCATGCATTGAAGGAGACCCAAGGTGAGTGACCCGAAACCCCAGCAGATGATTGATGAGCTTGATCTGATCCTCGACCGCGAGCGCACAGCGCTGATGGCCGGCGATCTGGGCAAGCTTGAGGAGCTTCTGGCCAAGAAAGAAAAGATCATCGGCAAGCTGAACGCGGTGACAGAGTTTGAACGCGAGTCGCTGGCCCATGTTCAGACCAAAGTCTCCCGCAACCAGCAGCTGCTGGACAGTGCTATGGAGGGTATTCGGGCCGTGGCCGCCCGGATGGCCGAATTGCGCCGCATCCGCAAGGGCTTGGACGTATACGACCAGGCCGGCCGGCGGACCCGTTATGGCACCCGCGGCGCTTCCCGGCTGGAGAAACGGGCCTGATCTCAATTTTGGGAAAATTCTAAAAAAGCAAATCCCAGCATTAGCACTCCCTTAGCAACTGATGCGCCAATGTCGCCTTGCACCTCACGAGGGGTGGCGCGGAAGCCGGACGGCGGAACGCACTGTCAGAAAGACGTCAAACAACGCCCCCCCGGGGCACCTAAGATCGGGGCTAAAGCGCCCCACAGCTAAAGGAAAAAGCTATGACCAGCATTCTGACCAACAACGGCGCAATGGTTGCTCTGCAGACCCTGAAATCTGTGAACAGCAACCTGGAAGAAACCCAGAACCAGATCTCGACCGGTAAAGAGGTCGGCATGGCAAAAGACAACTCCGCTGTCTGGGCCATTTCTAAATCGATGGAATCGGATATCCAGGCTTATGAAGCGGTTTCCGATGCCTTGGATTTCGGTGAAGCCACCGTGGCTGTTGCCTCCTCCGGCATGGAGCAGATCGTTGAAACCCTGAAGGAGATGCGTGAACTGGCGGTTGCCGGCAAATCGCAGAACGTTGACCACGCGAAAATCGAAGCCGACTTGGTTGAACGGCGTGCAACAATCGAGTCGATCATCGACTCTGCCTCCTTCAACGGCGCAAATCTGCTCGACGACGCTGTCACTACTCAGCTGGATGTTTTGGGCGGCCTGGATCCGGCGAACGATACGATCACCATCACCGCTCTGGACACCGCTTCCAACCTGGACACCAGCAGCATGACAGGTCTGACGATCTCCAATGCTGACACTGTTCTGTCGGAAATTGAAACCATGATCACCTTCTCGATCGACTCCGCAGCCACCCTTGGCGCCGCGAGCAACCGCCTGTCGGATCAGGAATCGTTTGTATCAAAACTGACCGACTCGCTGAAATCCGGTGTCAGCACCATGACCGACACCAATATGGAAGAAGCGTCCGCGCGGCTGAAAGCACTGCAAACCCAGCAGCAGCTGGCCGTTCAGTCGCTCACCATCGCGAACCAGGCGCCGTCGACCCTGCAGCAGCTGTTCCGTTAACAGCCCTAACCGGGGCGCTGACAGCGCCCCGGTCTTCCCCTCTCAGAGAACCTGAAGAATAATACGTTAGGAAAACACGTGAATGCCCTTCTGAAGGCGAAGAGTGCCTATTCGGCGGCAAAGGCCCCGACCCGGACAGCAAAGAATTTTGAATATGAAGTCATGGCCCGCGTGACCCGCCGTATGGTGGCAGCGGCCCAAAAAGGTCAAAGCAATTTCCCCGAATTTGTGCAGGCCCTGAATGACAACCGCAAACTCTGGTCGATCTTTACAGCTGACCTGGCAACGCCAGGCAACCCGCTCCCCGCTGAACTTAAAGGCAGCCTGTTTGAACTGGCGATATTCACCAGACAGCACACCAGCAAAGTGCTTCAGCGCAAGGCCGACATCCGGCCGCTGGTAGAAATTAATACGGCCATCATGCGTGGCCTTCGTGGCGGAGCTACCTGAATATGAGCGGACTTGTCCTGAAACTTGCCCCCAAGGAGCGTGTCCTTGTGAATGGCGCGGTGATTGAAAACGGCGACCGCCGCAGCCGGCTGTCGATTGTAACCCCGGATGCCAACATCCTGCGCCTGCGCGATGCGATCCATCCGGAAGAGGCCAATACCCCGGTGCGCCGCGTCTGCTACGCCGCGCAGCTGATCCTGTCCGGCGATGCCGATCCCGAGGAAGAGCGCCTGCCGATGCTGCGCCGGATCGAAGAGCTGAGCCAGGTCTTCACCGACCCCGACAGCCGGGCTTCAATTGCTGAAGCAACCGACGCCCTGATCGGCAACAACCACTACCGTTGCCTGAAGGCGCTGCGCACCTTGCTGCCGCGGGAAGACCGCCTGTTTGCCGTCAGGCCGTCATGAACATCCAGCCCCCTCTGCCAACCACAGAAATTGGGGGCTGGGAATACCTTCAGGCCGCCTAGGGCAAACAGCACGGGGCGCTGACCCTGGAAGCTATTCTGCATCAGGAAGCCAGGTTATTTGTGCAGAAAACCAGCAGCCTGAACACAACGACAGATCTGTTCAACGGCCCCCAGGCTGCTCGATTTGCCCTTGATGCCTTTGGCCCGAAGGAATGCAGCTACAAGAAGGCCTTTCTGGAGGGGATCCTCCAGGAGGGCACCGCAGCAGACGATGCCCAGGCCAACCGCAAAGATGATGCGCACTGTGTGCAACTCAGCGGAGCTTCTGGCGTTAGTCCCGGGCACTCCCTGAAACTAGATATCCTTCACGCCATGACTGCACGGGTCTCTACCGCTCAAATCCGGGTTTTGAATCGCACTCGATGACCGGGATCCAGCCATGTTATGGGTGATGTTTGCGGAACGTGCGCCGCCGAGTTTTGCCGACGATGTTTCCTAGGCAGACTCACAGTTACTTAGCGGGATGGTAGGACCGGAGCTTCGGGACATGTTCGAACCGCCCCTGAACCTGTCTTCAAGCCCAGTCCAGACCGGCATCGGCCAGTGCTTCAAAGCGATCAAGGTTAAGCCGAACGCGATGTTTGGCACCGGCAGCCTGTCAGCCGTTATTGAATCCAAACAGACGAACAAGCCCCGCGCCAGGTATCGGGTAATGCCGGAGACCAACCTGCTGGACTCCAGCATGCCCTAGGGATCACCCGCGCCTCTGTCGCAGGACCTTTCCTTCAAATTCTGATCAGATACGCTGCTGGCACGTGTTAGCAGCCCCGGCTCAGAAACACGGCCCTGCGTCGGAACGGCAGGGCTCCGCGCGGTTACCGGCCAGCCTTTGACCGGCGCAACAACAGCAGCAAGCGATTGAAGCTGCTGGTGATTCCTTCCGGGTCCTCGCGGCCGAAAAACGCGTCCAGTTCCGGCCATAGCCTGACGGCCTGGTCCAGCACAGCGTCATTGCCCTCAGCATAAAGGCCCGCCCGGATCATCACTTCCGACTGCTCGTAGGAGCCAAGGAATTTGCGCACATCCTGGATAGCGGCGTTTTCATCGGCTGTAGCCGCAGCTGGCAGGCTGCGCGACACCGAGCGCGAGACATCGATCGCCGGAAACCGGCCGCGTTCAGCGATTTCCCGGTTCAGCACGATATGGCCGTCCAGCACACCGCGCAGAATATCGGCAATCGGCTCATCCATGTCGGAGCCGGCCACCAGCACGCTGAACACTGCAGTGATATCCCCCTGCCCATCTCCCCCCGGACCGGCCCGCTCGCACAGACCCGTAATCAGCGGCGTCACCGAAGGCGGGTAGCCGCGCAGGGCCGGCGCCTCGCCGGACGCGGCAGAAATTTCCCGGTGCGCCTCGGCAAACCGTGTGACCGAGTCGGCCAGAAACAGAACGTTCTTGCCTTGGTTGCGGAAATGCTCTGCCACCGTCATCGCGGACCAGGCGCAGCGGCGGCGCACCAGGGCCGACTGGTCGGAAGTCGCCGCAACGACCACGGCCCGGCTCATGCCTTCCGGCCCAAGAACCTGTTCAACAAAATGGTTCACTTCGCGGCCGCGCTCGCCGATCAGGGCCATAACCACCACATCGGCTTCCATGTTCTGCGCCAGCTTGGCCAGCAGCGAAGATTTCCCAACCCCGGAACCGGCAAAGAGGCCGACCCTTTGCCCGCGCACGATCGGGAGAATCGTGTTCAAAACCGCCTGGCCAGTGGCCAGCCGCTCTCCCATCGCTCGCCTGCCTGCGGCTTTCGGCGGAGCCGCCATCAGGTCGCGCGGCTCCGACCCAGACAGCAAGGGGCGCCCGTCCAGCGGTTCGCCAAAGGGGTCAATCACCCGGCCAATCCAGTGATCGCTGGGACAGAACTCCGGCGAAGGGTGCAGCAAAACTGCGTCGCCAATGGCCGCACCGTCCGGCGCCCTATCTGGCAACATGCTGATATTACTGCCATTGATCTTCAGCACTTCACCGTGCAGTTCATCCTGAGGGCCCCGGCGCAAAACCAGCCTGTCGCCAATGCGTGCAACCGCCGCCAGCCCGCCGACTTCGATCTCTCCGCCCGATATTCCGGTGACCCTGCCCATCTGCGTGGCCAGGCGTTTGCCAGCTAATTGACGGGTCAGTGCTTGCAGCTCTGCTTTCATCGCAGCGGCCTCCATTGATGTCCTGAAAACAATTTCTAAAGGAATCGGGGTTAAGCCTTGATTGAAATCGATCAAGGGAGAAGCCCTGGTGTTCACAGAATTGAACGTCTTCAAAATTGCCTATTCCATGGCAACCCATGCCGGCAAGCGCCAGGCGTTGGTTTCCCAGAATATCGCCAATGCCGATACACCCGGTTACCACGCCAAGGACATCAAACCCTTTACCGAAGTTTTTGCGGCTGGTGCACGTCCCAGCAGCATGGTCGCGACACGCGCCAGCCATCTGAACGGTGCTGCGGGCAGCGGTATGGACTGGGCTGTCATCTCCAGCGATGCCGGCAGCGACCCCAATGACAACTCGGTCTCCGTCGAGACCGAACTGCTGAAGGGCGTCGAAACCAAGCGGCAGCACGACCGCGCCATGTCGATTTACAAATCCTCCATGAATGTCCTGCGCGCCAGCCTGGGCAAGAGTTGAGGAGGACTGAGACATGAGCGAGTTTTCCAGAGCCCTTTCCGTTACCTCCAGCGGCCTCAAAGCACAGGCAGCACGGCTGCGCCATGTGTCCGAGAACATCTCCAACGCCGACACTCCGGGCTACCGCCGCAAGACGGTCCCCTTCGAGGCCGTTCGCGAGCTGCAGACGGACGTGGAACACGTCCGCACCGGCCGGGTCACGCTGGACCGCCGCGACCTGGAGGAAATCTACGATCCCTCGCATCCGCTGGCCGATGAGAGCGGTCACTACAAAGGCTCCAATGTCGATCTGATGATCGAGATTGCCGACGCCCGCGAAGCTCAGCGCAGCTATGAGGCCAATCTGAAAATGTTCGAACAGACCCGGTCGATGTCAACCGCGTTGATGGACCTTTTGAGACGCTAACTTCCTAAAACTATTGGAGATCCAGAATGGATATTCGCAGTCTTTCCGCTACCAGCGGCTACGCCGCCGCCCGGCCAGCCACCAAAGCTGACCCCAATCATGCCGCAAGCGCGGGAGCAGGCGCCCGCCTCAAGGAGAGCTTCGAGGACTTTGCCGCGACCCTGCAGAAAAGCGAGCAGGTTTCGGTTCAGGCAATGACATCCCAAGCCGACCCGCATGCGCTGGTGCAGGCGCTGGCGCAGACCGAGCTGGCGGTGGAAACCGCTGTCACCGTGCGCAACAAGGTCGTCGAGGCCTACCAGGAAATCCTGAGGATGCCGGTCTAAGCCATGATGAGCGAAAGCCTGTTTTATGACACCCTGCGCCAGGCACTTTGGGCGGCCGTCACCATGGCGACGCCGATCCTGGTTGTCGCACTTGTGGTTGGCTTGGCTATCGGCCTGTTCCAGGCCCTGACATCGGTGCAGGAAATGACACTGACCTTCGTGCCCAAGCTGGCCGCGATCGTTGTCGTGTTCTGGATGACTATGGGCTTCATGACACAAACCCTGGTGGCCTTCTTCGACGGCCACGTTGTCCCGATGATTGCCGGAGGCTCATAATGGAAACCACAGGCTACGCCACTCTTTCGCGCCAATCCGGCCTGATGCGGGAAATGCGCATTATCGCGAATAATATCGCCAACTCCGCCACCACCGGCTATCGCCAGGAGGGGCTGATCTTCTCGGAGTTCGTGCAGTCTTCGCCGGGGCAGCAGTCCCTGTCGATGTCCCGCGCGAACATCTTCAACACATCCATGGAACAGGGCCAGATGACCAAAACCGGCGGCACTTTCGATTTCGCGATCGAAGGCGATGCCTTTTTCATGGTCGAGACTCCGCAGGGCGAACGCCTGACACGTTCCGGCGCATTCTCTCCGAATGCCGAGGGCGACCTGGTCACCATGGACGGTTTCCGGGTGCTGGATGCAGGCCGTGCGCCAGTGTTTGTGCCGCCGGATGCCGGCAAGATCGAAGTGGGCGCCGATGGCTCGCTGAGCGCAAACGGGCGGCTGCTGGGGCAGCTCGGCCTGTTCAAGCCGGTGGAACAGCACACCCTGGTCCGTGAGGACGGCGTGATGTTCCGCGTCGAAGGAGACATTGAGGAAACCTTTGATTCAAAGGTTCTGCAAGGTTTCCTAGAAGGCTCCAACGTGAACGCGATTTCCGAAGTGACCCGGATGATCGAAGTCCAGCGTGCCTATGAAATGGGCCAAAGCTTTTTGCAGGCGGAAGACGAACGCATCCGCAATGCCATTAAAAACCTGATCAAGATCTAGGAGAATCCAGATGCGTGCCCTGAAGATCGCAGCCACCGGCATGAGCGCCCAGCAATTGCGGGTGGAGACCATCTCCAACAACCTCGCCAACATGAACACCACCGCCTACAACGCGCGGCGCGCCGAGTTTGCAGATCTGCACTACCAGCAGATTTCGCGGGCCGGCACAGTCAACGCTTCGGATGGCACCGTACTGCCGACCGGCGTGCAGGTTGGCCTTGGTGTACGCCCCGCGGCAATTTCGGTGCATCTGGCCCAGGGCGCCCTGCAGCAGACCAACAACGATCTGGATGTCGCGATCGACGGCAAAGGCTATCTGGAGGTGACGCTGCCTTCCGGTGAGACCGCCTATACCCGCGACGGTGCCCTGAAACGTTCGGCGGAAGGGCTGATCGTGACCTCGGACGGCTTTGCCGTCTCCCCGGAAGTCACGATTCCCGATGACGCCACCAGTATCTCGATCAACGCTGAGGGCGAGGTCTACGGATATTTCGACGGCACCACCGCCGGCCAGCTTCTGGGCCAGTTCACCCTGGCCGGTTTCACCAACCCAAAGGGGCTTGAGGCGATCGGCAGCAACCTGTTCACCGAGACCGAAGCTTCCGGTGCCGCTACTGTTTCCACGGCCGGCGAAGACGGCCTCGGAACCTTCCGCCAGGGCTATCTGGAAGGCAGCTCTGTGGATGCGGTGCGCGAAGTCACTGAGCTGATCGAAGCCCAGCGCGGCTATGAAATGAATGCCAAGGTCATCTCGGCTGTCGACCAGATGATGGGTGCAACCACACAGGTGCGCTGATGAAATTTGCCCTCGCCTGCCTGACCGCCGCTACGCTGGCCGCCCCGCCTGTCTGGGCGGACTACCTGATCCCACTGCGCACGATCCGCGCCAAGGCCATCGTGACAGCCGAGGATCTGGCGCTCAAGAAAGGCGAAATCCCCGGCGCGCTGTCGGATCCCGCCGAAGTCATCGGCCAGGAGGCACGTGTAGCGCTTTATGCCGGGCGGCCGCTGCGGGCCGGCGACATCGGCCCGCCGGCCATTATTGAACGCAATGACCTGGTCACCCTGTTTTTCCGGCAGGGCGGGCTGACCATCGCCGCCGAAGGCCGCTCCCTGGGCCGCGGTGCTGCCGGTGACGCCGTCCGGGTCATGAATCTCTCTTCCCGCACCACCGTCACCGGACGCATCGCGGAAGACGGCTCCGTTGAGGTAAACTGATGACTATGAAATTTTCCCCCGTGAAACCGCTGCTGCTGGGCGTGCTCCTGCTGGGAGCCTGCGCCCGGATGGACCATCTTGGCAAGGCGCCCTCCTTCACCCCGGCCAATGAGTCACCGGAGCATGTTGCGATGCTGTACCAGGGACTGCCGGCGCAGTCCCAGGCCCGGCGCACCGTTGACGGCGCTTCTCTGTGGAGCGGCTCGCAGCAATCGCTGCTCGGCGACCGCCGCGCCATGAAGCGCGGCGATATCCTGACGGTGGTGATCGAAATCGACGAAGAGGCGCAGATCTCCAACGACACCCAGCGGTCGCGCTCCAGTTCGGAAAGCCTGAATATGCCGCAGCTGCTTGGCCTGCCCCAGCGGCTGGACAAGAACCTGCCCGAAGGAGCCACCTCAGCCGATGCGGTTGACCTGGGCAGCTCCAGCTCCTCCGGCGGCACCGGCACTGTCAAGCGCAGCGAAAAGCTGGAGCTCAGGGTTGCCGCCACCGTGGTCGATGTGCTGCCCAACGGCGTGCTGGCCATCAGCGGCACCCAGGAGCTGCGGGTGAACTTCGAACTGCGCGAACTGCTGGTCACAGGCTATGTCCGGCCCCAGGACATCAGCCGCCAGAACGAGATCACCTATGACAAGATCGCGCAGGCCCGTGTCTCTTATGGCGGCCGCGGCCAGATCACTGATGTTCAGCAGCCGCGCTACGGCCAGCAGCTGCTTGATGTAATTCTGCCGTTCTGAGGGTTGCCATGCTGTCGAAACTCCTGCCCGTCATCCTTCTGATCATCGGAACCGGAGGCGGTATCGGCGCCGGCATCATGCTGGCGCCCGAACCCGAGCAACCAGTTGCCGAAGGCAGCGAAGGCGCAATGCCCGCTGAAGAAGCCGAAGAAGAAATCGCTGAGGAAAGCGAAGAGAACCAGCGCGAATACATCAAGATCAGCAACCAGTTCGTGGTTCCGGTGGTCGAACGCGACGAACTGACATCCCTGGTGGTCATATCGTTGAGCTTGGAAGCCAAGAAGGGCACCACTGAAAAAGTGCACATGCTGGAGCCCAAGCTGCGCGATGTTTTCCTGCAGGTATTGTTCGACCACGCCAATATGGGCGGCTTCCGCGGCGCCTTTACCCGTTCCGATGTGCTGGAGCCGCTGCGCACAGCTTTGCGCGAGGCCGCGCAGAAATACATCGGCAAAGGCGTCTATGACGTGCTGATCATGGAGATTTCCCGCCAGGACGTCTGACGGGAAGATTCCAGCCGTAACAAAAATGGCCGGTCCCTGGGGACCGGCCTTTTCCGTTGCCGCGGTATCTGCCTGTCTTAGCCTTCCAACAGCCGGTTCATCTGCGCTTTAGACTGCTCAGCTTTATGCCGCTTGCGCTCGGCTGCGGCCATGGTCTCCACCGCATGTTTGCGCCCGAAAGCCTTGCGCAGCTGATCCATCATCCGCAGCTTCTTGGCCGTGGCCTGGGCCAGCTCCAGGTTCAGCTGGCGCCGGGTACGCGTATGCCAGCCTTGCCACAGCAGGTCCGCCCCCAGCGCCTTCATTGCATGATCGCCGTCCGCTTGCTCGCGTGCAGCCTGCACCTGCTCATTCAGCTTGGCCAGCTGGCCGCGCAGCTGTGCTTCCTGCGCCAGCACCGGTTGCACCTTGGCATGCTCCTGCATGTATTGCGCAGCCGTCACTGCAGCCATCTGATCCAGCATTTTCTGCTTCATGTCACCTTCCCTTTGGCGCGTTTGCGCATCTCTTCAGCAAAGCGGATGGCCGCAGCAACCGGCGCATAATGCTCTTCGAGAATCTCATCGCCGATCTCGATCGCAGCGTGCAAAGCCCGCGCAGTCGGCGGGTCGCTGTGGATCGGCACACCGTTTTCATTGGCCACCCGCCGGATCGCCGCGGCCACTTCGTCCACGCCTTTGGCGACACAGACCGGCGCAGTCCCCGGCTCGCGGGCCCATTGCAGCGCTACCGCGTAGTGCGTCGGGTTGACGATCACCACATCCGCCTTGGGCACATCAGCCAGCATTTGACCCATCGCAATCTGCTGGCCGCGCTGGCGCCGCTGGTTTTTCATATGCGGATCGCCTTCGGCGTCCTTGATCTCGTCCTGGATCTCCTTGCGCGACATCATGTTCTTGCGGCGGTGTTCAGCATGCTGAAAGGCCGCGTCTACAACGCCGATGGCCAGCGCGATAATCAGAGCCAAAAATAGGAACTCCATCGACAACTCCGCCAGCATCAGGACCACCGACTGCGGGCCGGTTCCGGAAGAGGCAATCATCTCCGGCAGCCGGTGCGTGAGATAGACGCTCAGGCACACCGAATAGAGCAATAGCTTCAGGAAGCTTTTGAAAAACTCGAACAGTCCGGCACGGCCGAACTTGTTCTTGGCGTTTGAAATCAGGGAAATGCGCGACAGCTTCGGCTCCAGCTTGCTGGGGGCAAAAACCAAGGCGCGCTGGCCGACGATAGAGAGCAGGACAATGGCAAACGGCACCAGAAACCACGGCAGGATTGGCCGGAACGCACTGCCTATGAAACCGCCCGTAGGCGCCGCAGAAGAACCTTCGAAGAAAAGCGGCGCCAGCCGGTCCGGCTGGTCGAGAAAAGTCATCAGCGCCGTGCCGATCCCTTCGACGCTGCTGCTGCCGGCCGCATAAAGCGCGATAATCAGGCCAAGGTAAGCCGCGGCAACCGACAGGTCGGTGGATTTGGCAACTTCGCCTTTTTCCCGGGCCTTTCGGAGCTTCTGCTCCGTTGGCTCAAATGACTTGTCTGAGTCGTCGTCCTGGCCGCTCATGGCATTCCGCCTCCAGGGTCCGCGAAAAAGGTCATCAGAGACCGCATCCAGACATCCAGAATCATCGGGCTGCCCACCATCAGGATGAACAGGCCGAAGAAGGTGATCACCGGAGCACCAACCATGGCCACCATCAGCTGCGGCATCGCCCGGTTAATAACCCCCAAGGTCAAGTTGTAGATCACTGCGGTGACCACAAAAGGCGCCGCCAGAGTAAAGGCCAGCGAAAAGCTCTGCGATACCCGGAACACGCCCCATTCCGTCAGGCCCGCAGCGGCTGGAAACTGCCCTGCAGGAAACATCTGGTAAGAGCGGATCATCAGCTCTGCAACACGCACATGCAGCCCCATCATGGCGGCAAGAGCAACGCCCGAGATCATCAGGACAGCACCAAGCGCCGGCATCGGCTCGGCCCCGATACCGCCCAGAACCTGCGAAAGGGAAGTGCTTTGCGCAGCCATGGTGCCGGCAGTCTGCAGCGTCAGAACAAAGATCCGCACGCCGATGCCCAATGCCAGGCCGATGATGGCTTCAGTCACTGCAAACCGGGCATATTCCATCACACCATCCGGCTCAGGAAAGGCCGGAAGCGCCGGCGCCACCACAAAAGTAAAGGCAGCGGCCACCGCCAATTTGACCCGGGTCGGAACATAAAGCTCGCCCATGGCAGGCAGCACCGCCACCATGGCAGACACCCGCAGAAACACGATGGCTGCGTGCCAGAACCCCGCCCCAAGCAGAGCAACAAGTTCCGGCGGCAGAAAGCCCAGGTTCATGCCTGCACCATTCCAACCAGGGCCGGGCGGGCCTCCAGCCCGATTTCTTCGAACGACAGGACCGGATTGGTGATGCCGCGGGATTTCAGAATGGTCTTCAGATAGCGGCGGCGGCGGGTTGATGTCACCACCGCGGCAAAGACACCCTGATCCGTGGTTGCCGACAGCTTGTCTGTCATTCCGTCGGCCAGCCGGTTGAACAAATCAGGCGGCAGCGCGATGTCCAGCCCGGCGCCCTGTCCGTCGACCTGATAGGTCGAGAACTTATCCTCCCACTCAGGTGCCAGCTGGATCAGCGGTATGGTTCCGTCGTCGCGTTTCATTTCAGCTACCAGCTGGAAGCCAAGCCGCTGGCGCACATGCTCGCAAATCAGCTCGGGCTGGGTGGTATGCAGCCGGGCCTCGGCAATCGATTCCAGGATCAGCGGCATGTTGCGGATCGAAACCCGTTCCTCCAGCAGCAGCCGCAGAACTGTATGCAGTGTGTCCATCGGCACTTTGTCCGGCACCAGCGCATCCAGCAGCTTACGGTTCGCCTCGGAGCGGAAATTGTCGGACAGCTGGGTCATCTCATCCAGCAGGCGGCGCAGCGACTTCAGCGTCAGCAGACGGGCAAAGTTCTGCTTGATGATCTCCAGAAGATGGGTTGCAAGGATTTCCGGCGGGCTGACAACAGTGGCGCCGGCCAGAGCCGCCTGCTCCTGTGATTTGGCTGAAATCCAGCGGGCCGGAGCGCCATAGACAGGCTCGGTCACATCAGTTCCGGGCGGCAATGCATCATGATTGTCCGGCATCAGCGCCAGCACCATGTCGGGATTGAGGATGCCGCGCACCTGCTCAACCCCCTGCACCTTGATGACATAGGTGCCTTTTTCCAGTTCATGCTGATCGGTCAGCCGGATCTCCGGCAGGATCAGGCCGAATGTGGTCGCGATATGCGAGCGCATATTGGCAATCCGCGCATCCAGCCCAGTGCCGGCATCCAGCACCATGCTGACCAGATCGGGTGCAAACTCCAGATGCAGATCGTCCAGATCCAGAATGTCGCCGAGCGGCCGCGAAGCGGCCGGATCCGAGGCTTCTTCGATTTTCTCCTCGATTTCGGCTTCAGCATCATCCTTCTTCTTCTTGGCCATCCGGTAAGCCGTGAAGCCAAGCACCCCGCCGCCAAGGACAAAGGGCAGGAACGGAAGGCCGGGCACCAGCGCAAACAGCACCATCAGCACAGCCACGGTGGTCAGCGCCGCAGGGTGGCGGCCGAACTGGTCGAACAAGGCGGTGTCGGTGGCACCGGTGGTGCCGCCGCGTGCCAGCAGCAGTGCTGCCGCGATGGAGATGATCACCGACGGGATCTGCGACACCAGGCCATCGCCGACGGTCAGGATGGCATAGGTCTCAAACGCGTTGCCAACCGGCATGCCATGAACAAGAACGCCCATGATGAGGCCCATCACCAGGTTCAGCAAGGTGATCAGCAGGCCCGCGATGGCATCGCCTTTGACAAATTTCGAAGCACCGTCCAGCGATCCGAAGAAAGTTGTTTCCTGCTGCTCCCGCTCGCGGCGTTCCTTGGCGGTCTGGTGATCGATGGCACCTGCGGACATGTCGGCGTCGATTGCCAGCTGCTTGCCCGGCATCCCGTCCAAGGCAAAGCGGGCACCGACTTCGGCCATCCGGGCAGCACCCTTGGTGATCACCATGAAGTTGACGATCAGCAGCACTCCGAACACCACAAGGCCAAGGAACACGCTGCCGCCCATGACAAACTGAGCGAAGCCTTCGATCACATTTCCGGCGGCATCGGTGCCGGAATGGCCCTGGCCGATGATCAGCTTGGTCGAAGATATGTTCAGCGACAGCCGCAGCATCAGCGAAGCCAGCAGTACCGTTGGAAAGGACGAGAAATCCAGCGGCCTTTCGATGAACAAGGTGATGGTGAAGATCAAGATGGCCAAGGCAAAGGAGGCCGCAAGGCCCACATCCAGCACCCAGGCAGGCATTGGCAAGATCATCATCACGATGATCGCCATCAGCGCCAGCGCCAGCAGGACGGTCGGGCTGAAGAGTTGTTCCGTCGTCAGCTTAGGCACAGTTCAGGCCCCATGTTTTGCAAGTTATTAAATGGGTGTCTGCGGATGCGCGCGCCGGCAGAAACTGCCGGCCGCCGCCCGCCCCGGCAAGCTGGATCCGGCGGTCCTCCGGCCCGTCAGCGTCCGGCGTATGCCCTTGGCACAAATCTGAGAAGAGGAGTTTAAGACCTGCGCCGATCAGCGCCGCAGCTCCGCGTTCCGCGCCTGAAGCGCGCAGAATCAGCCCTTGCAGGCATAGTATTGAATAGTTTTCCGGCATTCTGCCCGTTCCAAATCAGGATTCACCCGGTCTTCACGTTACCGGCAGCCGGTTGACAAAGTGTTATCAGCATATGCAAAGGCCGCCCCGGTCAGGGCGGCCAGAACCGGAAGCTATAGTGTCAGGTCACTGACTGTCTTCAGAACCGCTCAATCCGGTACCGACTTGGTTCAGCAAGTCAGTTATGCCCCCTCTGGTTCCCTCGCTGCTCTCAACCAGGGCCCGCGCATGGGCAAGCGGTGTCAGGCCTTCCGGGTCCCGGGCCGTCTCGCCGATTTGCGTGGTGACCGAGGCAACGGCTCCGAACTCGGCGCCTTCGCTATCCTCAATGGCATCGATGGCCCCAAGATCTTCGGAATGCCAGAAACCGCGGGCGGCCGCATTGGCATCATCCTCGGCCAGCAGATACTCACCCGCACGGCCGTATTCTCCGTTGCGCCACAAGGCCTCGGCCCGCATGCGGTTGGCTTCCGAGCTGTCCAGCCCCATCAGCTCCACCAGCGCCCGGTGCGGCTTGTCCATGACCAGTGCAGCCTCGGCCATCATGAGGCGGCGGGTTTCGTTTTCAGCCTCAAGCGAGAGCTTGTTGAGCAATTCCTCAGCCTGCTCCGCAAACCCGAGATCCAGCAGCCGCCGTGCCACAGGGACCGCAACCGGCGCTGCCTCGGCCGAAGTGGCCTGGCCGGAAAACACCAGCGAATACTGCAGGAAAGTCACATCATCGGAACGTTCGGCCAGAAGCAGCATCAGCGGCTCCATCGCTATTGCGCGCGCTTTCGGTCCGTCCCGCTCGGACAAACCCTTAAGCTCTTGGAACGCATCATGGAATTGCCCCATCAAAGCCAGCGAGGACACCTGTGCCTGGCGCAGCTTCTCTCCCAGTTCGGTTTCGCGGTTTTCCAGCTCGTAAGAGGCGATCAGGTCCGGCACATCCGGAGACAGCGCCTTGCGCTCATTGACGCTGAGAGCCACCAGATCAATCAGAGCCGCCGGCGCATTCCCAGTCCGCTCGGCAACCTCGCTGGTCAGCTCTTCCGCAACTTTCTCGCTGTCGCCTTCCAGCTCGGCGATCGCTGCTTCCGCCAGGTTGATTTCCGGCACGTCTTCAACCCCGGTGCGCTCCACCGCCCGCAGAATGGCTTCCGCCGCATGATGATCTCCGGCTTCAGCGAACATCTTGCTGACCCGCGGCCCCAAATGCACCCGCAGATGTTTCGGCATCTTGGAAAATGCCTGCTGAATAGCATCGGTGTTGGCGCTTTTCTTGACTGCACCATCCGCCAAAGCCCCCCAGAATGCGCTGTGGCCTTCACAGCTCTGCTGGCCGGCAAACGGGTGATTGACCGGCAAAACCTCGCCGTCCATCAACATCGCCATCGCGGTCAGCAGCGTCACTTCCTGACTGGCTTTCTCCTCCGGCGGCAGGATTGTCAGAATCGAGCGGGCCTCCGCGCCAAACCCGAAGAACAAGTAACTCCGCGCAAGTGCAAAGACGCTGGCCGGATTCACATCATCGAATTCCCGGACCAACGCGCCGCGCAGCGGCCCGAGCTGATCCGCAAAGGGGCTCTCATTTCCCCAGTTGTGGATCGCCACTTTCCTGTCGGGCAAGCAATGGGCCGGCTTGTCGCTGCCATCAGTCAAAGCGGCCATCAGGCCGGTTTCACGGTCGATTGCAGACGTCACAGAGATATGATCAAGCGGGTTGAGCGGGCGGTCCGAGCGGCCGAGCGGATCCAGGCCGGCGGTATCTTCTGCTCCAAGAATCCCGCCTGCCGCAATATTCAGCAGTCCCTGGTTTGCCGCACGGCCGATCTGCTGCAGCAGCCGCTGCTCCGATTCTCTCACCACCGCCGCACGCTCGGTTTCTTCCATATTGAGCAGCATACTGGTTTCGGGGAGCTCCTCGGGCGCGCTGCCGGCAGCGGTTTCCGCCTCCGCAGGGAAACTGCTGCCGTCCAAAGGCAGCGACAGGTTTTCCTCGCTCGGCTTTTCTTCCGGCGCGGGGCTGGGTTCAGAGGCCGGAATCGCGTTGCTGTCCTGAGGCCGCAGGGTTTGCACCGGCTCTGCCTGTCCAGCGACAGCGGCGGCCAGTTCCAGCGCCATCCGTGCGTCTGCCGCGGCCGACTGGGAGAAGCTGAAGCGGTAACCTGTCGGCTGGGACGGCGGTGTCAGCGGAAGAATACTGCCGGCCGTACTGTATTGCGGCTGCGGTTCAGGCAGCCCGCCATCCCGGATATCCACCACCAGATAGCCGTTTTCCTGAACATAGGATGTAACGGTGCATTCGCAGCCAAGCTGCAGCCGCAACGGCTGGCCCGGCCCGTTTTGTGCCAGAGACTGCAGCCGGGTACGGGGAATGCGGCTGAAGACCCGCGAGGTATCGAACACCACATCCGGCGCATCTATATTCACTATTGCTGATTTGCCGCTTTGGGTCAGCGACCAGTCGGCAGCACCGGGCAGGCGCATAACCAGACGGGTAAAGCTGTTGTGCTCGCCCGAACGGGTCACAATCGTCTGCGCCGAAGCGGCGCCTGCCATCAGAAAGGCAGCGGCAGTGGCAAGTGCGCGCCAGGTCATGCTGCGTCCTGTTTCACCGATTTGAGAGCCTCTTCCAGCTCCGAGAACCCGGGACGGAAATGAGACGGCGTGTTCTGGCGGCCGACTTCGATGCAGATCGCCGCCGCATGATTATGCAGATTGGCCACCAGCACTTCGCGGATCAGCTGATAGAAATGCGCATCCTCCTCGATCACGGCTTTCACCTTGCCGGCAAAGGGGGCGACCAGGCCATAGGCCAGGAACACGCCGAGGAACGTCCCAACCAAGGCGCCGCCGATCATCTTGCCCAGCACCTCCGGCGGCTGGTCGATCGAGGCCATGGTCTTGATCACACCAAGCACCGCCGCGACAATCCCAAGCGCCGGAAGGCCGTCTGCCATGGTCTGCAGCGCGTGGCTGGAATGCAGCGCGTGATGCAGGTTGGCCTCCATCCGCTTTTCCAGAACCTCTTCCACCTGATGCGGATCGTCATAGTTCATCGATGCCGAGCGCATGGTGTCGCAGATCAGGTTCACCGCTTCCTTGTCACCCAGGATCTTGGGGTATTTGTTGAAAACAGAGGAGTTTTCCGGATCTTCGATATGCTGCTCCACTTCAACTGGATTGGCTCGCGCAATCCGGATCAGGGCAAACAGCAGGCACAGAAGGTCGCGGTAGTCATCCGGCTTCCATTTCGGGCCTTTGAAGACCTTGCCGACGTCCTTGACCGTGTGTTTGACACCGCCCATGTCGTTGCCAAGCAGAAAGGCCCCGACTGCGGCACCGCCAATCATCATCATCTCAAACGGCAACGATTTTAGAATGATCCCCATTTTGCCGCCGGCCAGAAGATATCCGCCGAACACCATGGCAAAGATCACCACAATGCCTACAATCCCGATCATAGGTCCACTCCGAATTCCGTTGGTTTTTATAAGATTAGGCGAGTCTTCCTAAGGAAAGACTAAGCCCGCGCGCCCAAGTCATTCCTTGGGCACGGAACCGTTGCGGCCTGCCAGGACAACGCTGATCGTATAGGCGGCTTCAGGGCTCAGACCTGCCATGATTCCCGCTGCGGCTTCCGGCTGCATCCGGGCTAGGAACCCTGCGGCAAAGCCGGGATCCATTTCCTCGAACAAGGCCGCGGCCTCCTTGGGCTTCATCTGCTCATAGACTGTTGTCAGCCGGGTCACATCCGCCTCAGTGGCACCATCCGCAAGGGCAAGGGTGGCGCGAAGATTCTCCTCCGCTTCCTGCAGTGCCGCAAGTTTCTTGTCGATCGCCTGATCCGCAATTTCCAGCGCTTTCATCCGGTCCTGGATTTCCGCCTCGCGGGCCGCCAGGGCCTGCTCCCGTTCCTGGAAAGCCGCCAGCATCGTCTGCAGCTCGGCTGAGGATGGCATGGCGTTCAGCGGCGCCTCACCCTTATGGGCCATCGATTCGCTGCCCGGGTCCTGAAGACTTGCCACTTCGCGGGCGATAGCCGGACCGGCCTCAAGACCCAGCCGCACGGCGGCGGATCCCATCAGCAGAACAGCCAGCATCATCAATGTGCCGCCGCGCCGCAACCGCCTGGATTTTTTTGCTTTCTTTGACATCACGCGACCCGGTTCTGACTGCGGTTGTGACGCACGAACATCAGACCCGAAGGCTTGGCATCTTCCGATTCTTCCGCCCCTGGCTGCGAATCGGCGTCATAGGCAGCAGCCATAGCCTCATCTTCGATGTCAGGCTTAACCGCCGCTGCGCCGCCGGCCTCTGGAATGTCATGCATTGATGCCATCATCAGCTCCAGTCTCTGAGCAACCGTTTCAGCCCGGCCTGTCAGCTGCTGCAGCGCCTTGCTGGAGCCGTCAGACACCTGCTGCGCCGTCTGCAGCGACTTGTTCAGGTCATCCACCTGAGCGGACAGAACAGCAACCGCGCCGCCCACGCCCTTTTCCAGGTCATTAAACCGCTTCAGCCGGCGCGACAGCACCAGACAATAGAATCCGGCGCCCAGCGCTCCGGCCGCAAGCAGGATATCAGCAATAATGTCCATCCTGTCCTCCTAGTTCAGTACGAAATCCATGATCAGCAGATCGCGCACCCGGCCCTGGCCGGTGGCAATGTTGATCCGCCGCAGCATCTGCGCTCTCAGTTTCGGCAGCGCCATCGGATCGGTCAGATCCTCTATCGCCAATGCTCTCAGGTAGCTGTTCAGGACATCGATAACCCGCGGGAGGATTTTTTCGACCTCGGCCTGGTGGGCAAGGTCGACCTCAAGTTGCGCGCGGAACCGCAAATGCTTGATACCGCTGGCTTTGCGCAGGGTAATCAGAATCGGGTCCATTTCGATAAAGGCAAGATTGGCGATATCCTCCGCCGTCTCACCATTGTCCACGCCTTCTGGCGCCGCTTCGGCCGCTGGCGCCATTTCGGGCGCCGCCTTTTGACCAAAGGGAAGAAGGCCTGACTGAACGGCAAAGAATCCGCCGCCGCCGCCGACAAGTGCCAGCACCACCCCGATGATCAGGGGCAGTTTGCTTTTCTTGGCCGGGGCTTCTGCTTCTGTATCTACTGCAGCGTCTGTCATGGCTATCCCTAAAACGTCGTGCTCCTCTTCATAACCCGTGAGGAACTAACCGAATGTTAAGGCCGATCCGTCAAAAAGGTTGCACGCCGGACAGAACGCCGGTGCGACGGAGGTTAATGTGCAGCAGATCAAGAATGTCTGGGCAGAAATGGACATGCGAAAGCGTCTGATTGCCGTGGGAGCCACGGTAATCATGATTCTCAGCGTCATCGCGATGTCCCATGTGGCAAGCAAGCCAACAATGACTCTGCTTTATGCCGGGCTGGAAAGCGGTTCAGCCGGTGATGTGGTGCGAGCGCTGGAACAGCGCGGCACTCAATATGAAGTGCGCGGCGGCTCGATTTACGTGCCGTCTGTGCAGCGCGATGAACTTCGCATGACTTTGGCCAGCGAGGGCCTGCCCGCCAACGGCGGCAAAGGATATGAACTGCTCGATTCGCTGAGCGGCTTTGGCACCACATCGCAGATGTTTGATGCAGCCTACTGGCGCGCAAAGGAGGGTGAGCTGGCCCGGACCATTGTGGCCAGCCCGCATGTCAGCCAGGCCCGGGTGCATATTGCCAACACCGGTTCGAATCCCTTTCAAAGGACGGTCGAGCCCACCGCATCGGTCTCGATTGTTCCGATGGGTTCGCCGATCACCCCGGCCCAGGCCAATGCGATCCGCTTCCTGATTTCCTCGGCTGTCACCGGGCTGGCTGTGGAAAATGTCGCGGTAATTGATGCCAACGGCGCGCTCATCGGCTCGTCGGATGCCACGGCGGCAGCGGGCGCCGGCACAGATGACCGTTCGCAGACGATTCGGGAACGGGTTATGCGCCTGGTCGAAGCCCGCGTCGGCCAGGGCAACGCTGTGGTCGAAGTGAGCGTTGAAACGGTTACCGACACCGAATCGATCCGCGAAAAGCGGGTGGATCCGAAAAGCCGGGTTGCCGTCAGCACCGATGTTGAAGAACGCGCAGACTCCTCCAGCAACCAATCTGGTGAAGTCACCGTTGCCTCTAACATACCCGACGGCGATGCAGCGTCCGGCCAGGGGTCCAAGGCGAACACCAGCGCCACCCGCGAGCGGATCAACTACGAGATCTCCGAAACCGAAAAAGAAATCCTCCGCGGCCCCGGCGCCATCAAACGCCTGACAGTTGCGGTGCTGGTCAACGGAACCGCGGTTACCAACGATGCAGGCGAAACTGTGTTCGAGCCGCGCCCGGACGAGGAGCTGGCCGCGATGCGGGAGCTGATTTCCGCGGCTGTCGGTTTTGATGCCGAACGCGGCGACGTCATCACCCTCAAGTCGATGGAACTGCCGGCCGTTGAGCCGCAGGGCTCGGTGGCGACCTCCTCCTTTATGGACAATCTCTATTTCGACGCGATGTCGCTGATCCAGATTGCGGCACTGGCCATTGTCAGCCTGATCCTGGGCCTGTTTGTGGTGCGCCCGATCCTGTCGAATCAGGCGGCTCCGGTTGATGCCCTGCCTGCACCGGACGACGGGGCACTTCCTGGTCTTCCCGCTCTTGGCGGCGACGGCGGCTTCATGACCGCTCCGGACCTGGGCGCAGGCCTCGCGCTGGATGGTGAAATTGAAAACGGCGACGGCCAGTTCGAGCCGATGGGCGATCTGCCGGGCATGGGCACTGGCGACATGCTGGGTGCTGCTGGCCTGCCAGGGCTTGGCGGCGGCGGCGGTGATCCGGTCGACCGGCTGCGCAATCTGATTGGCGAGCGGCAGGAAGAAACCGTCCAGATCCTGCGCGGCTGGCTGGAAGAGAATAAGGAGCAGGCCTGATGACTATTGCCCACTTGCTGGAAGACTTCGGATTCAACACGCCGGCGGCTCCGCCAGTACCTGAAGTGTCCGAGGAAGTCATAGAAGAGCAGCGCCTGGCGTCCTTCGAGAAAGGCTACAGTGCCGGCTGGGACGATGCGGTAACCGCGAAGGACCAGGAAAGCAGCCGGATCTCCGCCGAGCTGGCCAATTCGCTGGAGGATCTCAGCTTTACCTACCATGAGGCGCAAAGCCAGCTGCTCGATTCGCTGGATCCGATGTTCAAGGTTCTAACCAGCGCCATTCTGCCGGATGCCATGGCTGCCTCCTTTGGTCACCACATCGTCGATCAGCTTGCTGAGATGGCCAAGGGGCAGACTGATCAGCCCATGCAGATCGTGGTCGCACCGGGCGAAGGGGCGGCAGTGCGGAGCCTGCTGCCGCAGAATTTCTCGGTGCCGGTTACGGTCCAGGAAGACGCCGCCCTGACTCCGGGCCAGGCCTACCTGCGCATCGGCAGCTCTGAATGCGAAATCAATTGCGACGCCCTGCTCGAATCGATCCAGGACTCGATTGAAGCCTTTACCTATCACGCCAAAGAGGACAGCCAGTATGGATGATGCGGCCGATCTGAACATGAAATCCGCTGAAGCAAGCAACCCTTTTGTTTCGGTCCCCGTCGAAGTGGTTGTCTCGGTCGGCAAGGCCCGGCCGCTGATCCGCGACCTGGTCAGCCTCGGCGAGAACGCAATCCTCACATTGGACAAACGGGTCGAAGATCCGGTGGACCTTTATGTCGGCGACCGTCTGGTTGCCCGCGGCCAGCTGGAAGAGCTGGAGGGTGAGCAAGCCGGCCAGCTGGCGGTGCGGCTGACGGAAATTGCCGATCTGCAAAGCGGTTTGGGATGACACATAAGACCTTTGTGCGGGCGGCGCTGGTCTCAGCCCTGCTGCTGGCCTTGCCGCACACCGCCCTGGCTCAAGAACTGAGCCTTTCACTGGCAGACGGCGAATCGATTTCAGCCCGTTCGATCCAGCTGATCCTTCTGATTACGGTGCTCAGCCTGGCCCCTGGCCTGCTGATCATGATCACCTGTTTTCCGTTCCTGGTGACAGTTCTGTCGATCCTGCGCCAGGGCATCGGACTGCAGCAGGCACCGCCCAATATGCTGATTATCAGCCTGGCACTGTTTCTGACCTATTTCGTGATGGAACCGGTGTTCACCGAAGCCTGGACCACCGGAATCAACCCCCTTCTGGAAGAGCAGCTGGAGCCCGGTGAAGCGATCTCGCGCAGCCTGGAACCGTTCCGCGCCTTTATGGCCAACCGGCTTGACCCGGATACCTTTTACGCCATTGCTGATCTCAGGCCGGAAACCCAAGGTATGGATCCGGTGCCCGAAGCGCCGCTTTCTGCGCTGGTCCCCAGCTTCCTGCTGTCGGAAATCTCCCGCGCTTTCCAAATCGGCTTCCTGATCTTCCTGCCCTTCCTGGTTATCGACCTAGTGGTCGCAGCGATTCTGATGTCGATGGGGATGATGATGGTGCCGCCGGCCATTGTGTCGCTGCCATTCAAGCTCGCCTTTTTCGTTGTCGCCGATGGATGGAGCCTGATCGCAACCGCCCTGGTGCGCAGCTACTACCCCTGAGATACCTGAACTCTGCCAAAAGCCCGGGCACACTGTGCGCCCGGGCTTTTGGCGTCCGCGATTACAGCAAAACCGATTGAGTTCCCGCAAAGGCCTCCTGCCCCAGGCGAACTGCTTTTCCTGTGTTCACAGCCGCGAATGAAGTCTCTAGCAACGAGAAACTCTCCCGCTGCATTTCCTGCCCCTGTGCCGACCGGGCACCTGAACAACAGCTATTCTAACAGCAGGGCAGCCTCTGCAACCTGGCAAGAATGTATTTCCCCTGCAAATCATAGCGGCGCACAGCGGCCAGGCATCAGATGCCGCCTCTGGTGCAGCCCGGACGTGTCCCGGAGGCCTTAGGCGCGCTCCCTGGCAATACCACCCGCACAACAAAAATCCCTGGCTTTGCACTTAAAGCCAGGGAGATCATCAGGGTGAGGCGATACGGTCAGCGGACGACGAACTCCGCATGCAGGGCTCCCGCAGCCTTGAGGCTCTTCAGGATATCAATCATGTCCCGCGGGGACACACCCAAGGCGTTCAGGCCGGCCACAACCTCGGACAGAGAGGTCGTCTCCGGCACTTCGGCCAGTTGGATACCCTCTTCTTCCTCGATGGCGGCGCCGGTGCGCGGAACTGCAACCGTCTGCCCGTTGGCAAAAGGATTGGGCTGCACCACCAGCGGTGTCTCTTCGATCCTCAGTGTGAGGTTGCCCTGGGCCACGGCCACACGGGAGATCCGCACGTCACTGCCCATCACAATGGTTCCGGACCGCTGGTCCACAACAACCCGCGCCTTGCGCTGAGGCTCAACCAGGATATTCTCGATCCGGCCGACCGCATGGGCAGTGGAGCGTGCCCGCGTACCGCGGATGTCCACTTCTACGGTTCCAGAGTCCCGCATCAAGGCAACGTTGCGGCCGAATTCGTCGTTGATCGCCCGCTCAATCCGGCCCGCGGTCGTAAAATCCGGTTCGCGCAGCGCCAGCCGCATCGAGGTCAGCGAGGCCAGATCAAAATCGATCTCCCGTTCGACACGGGCCCCCGAGGGGATAACACCCGCGGTTGGCACGCCCTGGGTCACCTGAGCGGCTTCACCTTCGGCCACCGCACCGCCTGCAAGAATTGTGCCCTGGGCAACGGCATAGATCTGGCCGTCAGCGGCATTGAGCGGCGTCATGATCAGCGTGCCGCCCAACAGGCTTTTGGAATCGCCGATAGCCGACACTGTCACGTCAATGGTGCTGCCGACCCGGGCAAACGGCGGCAGCGTCGCGGTCACAAAGACCGCAGCCACGTTCTTTGGCCGGAATTGCTCGCCGGTCACGTTGACGCCGAGCCGCTCCAGGATGTTGGACATGATTTCTTCGGTGAACGGCGAATTGCGCAGGCCGTCGCCGGTCCCGTCCAAGCCAACAACCAGGCCGTAGCCAACCAGGTCGTTGCCGCGGACACCGTCGAATTCAACCAGGTCTTTGAGGCGGATGGTGCTTGCCTGCGCCACTGCGGGCAGCAGGAACAGGCAGGTGAGGAGGAAGCGAAAAAATACCAGCATCAGAGATAATTCATAAGTGAGAGCTGCGAGCTGCGCGACGTGATCATATAGAGGCCTTCCAGCTGGGCCTGCGCTTCCTCCAGCCGGGTGTAGGTCTCATAGGGATCGGCGGAAACCAGGTTGTTTCTGACAATGCTCAGACTGGTTTTCGAGGCCTCGTTGCGGGTATTGATTGCTTCGAGCTGACCCTCGATGAAACCGGTATCAGCCTGCACGTCAATCAGCCGGCTTTCGCTTTCCGAAAGTTCGGTGCCGGATTTGATCACCAGATCAATCTGCACGTCTGCGGTCAAACCCAGGCTCGGCTCGTCTGCCAGCGCCGTAATGACATAGCTTTGCAAGGTATGTTTGAGATTGTCATCATCGGCCCGGATCCCAAGCAGGACCTGCTCACCTTCGCCAACCGTTACCGGCTGCAGAGAGGTTGTCGACCCCTGGTACATGACAGTGTCGAAACCGGTTGGATCATCGAACCAGTCCTTGACCGCCTGGATGATATCATCAGCTGTTGTCAGGCCACCCACTTCGGCAAGAATGGCGGTCATCAGCGTATCGGCATCATTGAGCGGCTTGGTGTCGGTCGCGGTGCCGGAAAAAACCGTGCGCCCGCCAACTGACGTGTTGAAAAGGCTGATTGCGCTGGACAATCTCTGATTGGCTTGGTCGCCAAATTGCTCAGCGTTGGCCTCATCCATGGCCGGCGCAATAGTCAGGATGTCGTTGCGCATCGCCTGGACCTGGCTTTGCACCTTGTCCATGCTGCCCTGCATGGCGGTGGCAAAAAGCTGCAGCTCGCCGTTCGCAACCATATAGCTGTCCAGGCGTTTCAGATTGCTCTCAAGGTCGGCAAGATATGTGAAATCACCGCCCAGCCGTTCGGTCAGGTTAGCCGATTTTCCTGTGGAAAACTCCTCTGAGAGCGTGGTGATATTCTGCTGCAGCTCAGTGTTGCGGCTGCGGAGGAAGAGGTGCTGCGCCATATCGCCGTAAGAATTAATTATCATGCGTCAGATCCTCAGAAGTGTGTCCATAAGTTCGTCAATGACCGTGATCATCCGGGCATTGGCGGCATAAAATTTCTCGACCAGCATTAGGTTCTGCAGTTCTGCATCGGTGTCGACGCCCAGCGCCAGCTCCGCCTGGCTCAATTCGTTGAAACTGGTGGCGGCAAAGGTTGAGGCCCGCGACGCGGTCTCATTGTCCTGAGCAAAGCGCGACAGCAGATTTGCGCCAAGCGTGATCGCCGTCATATCCGCTGTGCCAAGCCCGACCGACGAGATCGTCCGGGTGGTGTTAAGCGCATCGGAATAGGCCTGTATCAGGCTGGAATCGCCAGGATCACCTGGGGCCGCAGCATAAAGCCCGTCGCGGAACCGCCAAGTCTCTCCGGTGCCGTTCAAATCTACCAAATCATTCAGCTCGATCCGGTTAGAAATACCGGTGAAATTTGCTGGGTCGTAGAACCCGCCGTCATCCGTGAAAATTCCGGCATCTGTTGCGCCGATCGTCGCATCCAGTGCTGGATCCTGGAAGCGTTCGATCAGGTCTGCAGCCATCGTGTCCAGATCTTCCTGAGCCTCAACAGCAATGACGTCGCGTATTTCGAACTGCGCAGTCAGTGTGCCGCCCCGCAACGGGCCGTCCACGCTTGTGTCAATCGGCTTGCCATTGACCTCCAGCCCGGACAGCAACCCGTTGCCGAGCGTCATATGCGGCATGATATCACGGGCCGGCGTGAAGCTCAGCTCTGACGCCGTGTGATCCAGCAGCATCACCCCGCCGGAAGAATACAGCGTCACCTGCCCGTTATCACGGCGGACGACGTTGACAGGAATGATCGCGTTCACCTGATCAATCAGCTGATCCCGCTGGTCCTGCATCGAGACGGCATCCATGCCGCCCGCCTCCACTACCATGATCCGGGCATTGAGCTTTTCAATCTCCTGAAGCGCCTGGTTCACCGTGTCGACTTGGGCGCCAATCGCATTGTCGGAAATGACCCTCAGATCACGCAGTCCTTCGGCGGTCCGGGCAATCGAACTGGCCAGGGAATCCGCCTTGACCGCAAGGTCATTCAACCGCGGCTGCGAGTCCGGCCGAGAAACTGCTTCGATCAGCGAGGATTCAAAATCCGACAGCTGCGAGGCCAGCGACATCTCGTCGTCGACTGTGCCGACCAGATCGGACATCCGGTCAAAGAAATCGGACTGCACTTTTGCTGCCCCGTAGTCCGCCTCAGCAACCCGGCGGTTGGAAATCAGAACCGGGTCGTTGAGGCGCTGCACCGACCCGACCTGGACGCCGGATACTCCAGCGCCAGGGGAATTTAAATCCAGGACTCTGCGGGTGTAGCCCGGAGTCAGCGCGTTGGCCAGGTTTTCAGAGACCACCTGCGAGGAACGGCTGGCCGCAGTCAGCCCGCTCATCGCGCTGTTCAGCGCGGAATAGATAGACATGTTCAGCCTGCTTTCGTGAAGCCAATGTCAGAGGGTATCAAGCGCGTTAGCGCTTGATATTGGTGGTTTCCTGCAGCATTTCGTCCACGGTCTGAATAACCTTGGCATTGGACGAATAGGCTCGCTGGGTCTGGATCATGTCCGTCAGCTCGGTCGCGACATCCACGGCCGATTCTTCCTGGGCATACCCCAGGATCTCCCCTGTCGGCCCGTCACCGGCATCCCACAGGTAGAAATCGCCGGATTCGTCGGTCGGCATATAGGTTTGCGAATCCAGGGCCCGCATGCCGTTGATGCTGGACACATCCGCCAGCGGCACCTTGTAGATCACTTTGCTGTCGCCGGAGTCATATTCGGCAATGACTTCGCCGGATTCGTTGATCTCAACCGAGACAAAGGAGCCAACCGCGTTGCCGTCTTTTACCGTTGTGCCAGGCACAAACTCGTCGCCAAGCTGGCTCAGACCGGTGTTGCCGCCGATCAGGCCGATGTTGATTTCGACCGGCCCCCCGGCGACGTTGATGGTCACAGAGCCAGCGGTCGCGTCATACGCCCCGCCGGTAACGGTAGCCACGTTGGCCAGGGATCCGCCTGTGGTACTGCTGTCATCAAAAGTCAGCGTATACTCGCCAATGACGGCCGCACCTGTCGCCGAATCCACGATCTCCACAGTCCATTCATTGTCCGCGGCACCGGTCGGAGTATAGGTAATGGTCAGCTCTTCCGACCGGCCCATGTTGTCAAAATACTGAACCACCTGCTCCTCTGCGGCGCCGGGTGTGGCGGCCAATGCGCTATCGGCAGGGAGGTTTGCTGCAAGGCTGATTTCTGTTGTCGGTTCGGCAGACAGGCGGTTGAGGTCGACGTGGATCGGCTCCAGGGCATCGTCGGTGTCACGCGCCGCATCCGGCACGGTGCCGTCAGCCAGTGCGGGCCAACCCATCAGCACGAGGCCGGATTCCGTCGTCAGGTACCCATTGGAATCAGTCCGGAAGGAACCTGTGGTGGTCAGCATCATCGTCGGGTCGCCGCCGGCCTCCACTTCAGTGATCGAGGCCACGGGCAGCATACCGCGGCCGCGCACCGCAAGATCGGTTGCATTGTTGGTTGAGACCAGCGGGCCGCGCTCGTCAATCAGGCGCACATTGGTCGCGCGCACACCGCCCGCAGAATAAGTTCCGCCAGAACCCGACAGCACCATGGAATGGAAATCGGTCTGCACCCGCTTGTACCCGCGGGTCGAGGAGTTGGCGATGTTGTCGGAAATGGAAGCCAACCGGCTGGCGTTGGCGCTCAATCCTGAAACGCCCGCGTTCAGCGACGAAGAAATGGTCATAGCACGCCTTTCTGCTGCATCTAATCATTCTGGATGCAACAGCTAGCGCAGGAGCGATTAACGGGCGGCTAACAGATAAAATACGATTTTTCTGCCAGCCGTCCGTTTCAGTGATTTCAGCGGGTTACTCGCGCAGGAGGATGATTTCGATCCGGTTGTTGCGGGCCGCCATCGGGTTTGCAACAGCCAGCTTGCGATCCGCATGGCCGGTGACCCGGTGTATCCGCGCCGCCGCCAGACCGCCCGATTCGAGCAGCATGCGGGTCTTGTCGGCCCGTGCATGGGACAATTCCCACACAGGGTTATTGGCCAGCACAACCGGATGCGAGCGGATATGGCCGCCGATCGCGGTATTGCTGCCAATGCCTTCGGATACCCGGGCGATCATCCGGATCAGATCCCGGAACAGAGCGGTCGGCTCTGCCTGCCCGTCTTCGAACAACGGCCCGTCGTCGGTGGCGAACAGCTCAATGATCAGCCCTTCATCCGTAACCCGGGTCACAATGTGGCGGGCCATCTCAGTTGAGACCATGCTCTCACCGCCGCGGCCCGAAAGCTGCTCTTCAATAGCGCGGAATTTGGAGTCCTCTTCCTCGCGCTTTTCGTCGGCCCCGA
The DNA here is from genome assembly GCF_000813725.1 of Leisingera sp. ANG-Vp. Taxonomy (GTDB): domain Bacteria; phylum Pseudomonadota; class Alphaproteobacteria; order Rhodobacterales; family Rhodobacteraceae; genus Leisingera. The sequence continues at coordinate 142,027 of NZ_JWLD01000020.1, read as the reverse complement.
CTCCGGTGTCGCCCTGCGCCTGCTGCGCATCCATCGGATTGACATCCGTCGCTCCGGTGCCGGACTGCGGCTTGATTTCCTCGGTGAACATGCTGTCCCCTTGGAAGGCCCCGTTGCCGCCGCCGGAGACCCGGCTCAGCGGAATGGACGGCGAGAAGTAATCCGCCAGGCCCTTGCGTTGTTTTTCCGTTGTCGCGTTCAGCAGCCACATCAGCAAAAAGAAGGCCATCATGGCGGTCACAAAGTCGGCATAAGCCACTTTCCACGCGCCGCCGTGGTGGCCATCGCCACCGCTGACTTTTTTCTTCTTGATGATAATGGGCGCCACATTGCCTTGTGCGCTCATGTTCACCACCACTATTTCACCCATCCCCGGAATAGCAGGCGGCGCGTTAAATGGGCCTTAACAATTAAATTTGCCGGCAGTTCACCGGAGCAGGCGCACGGGTCTGATGCATCAGAAGCAAATTGGCTGTCATGCAAGCACGCCAAGGGTTGAGCTTTTGCAAATGGAGAAAGAGGAACAGTCCAGCCGGTCTCCTGCCCATAGTTGCAGGGGCGTTGAGAAAGCTGTGCGGACCCGCCCAGCAGAGAGCCCCGGAAGCAAGTGAGGTTGCTGCCCGGGGCTCTTTGCATCGCCGCACCGGCTCTCAGTACCGGCGCAGCGCCCGGCCCAACCGCGGCGGCACATTCTGTGAAGGCATCCAAACGAGCGGCAGCATTCCCGCCAGGCTGTCAGGAGGCCCGGCTGTAGCGGACCCCTTCCGGCATATGCGCATCAAATCCGCTGGCAATGATCCGGGTCAGCGGCCGGCCTTCGGGCAGTATCTCCAGGGCCTCATCCGTCAAACGGACAAGAGCGCCGAACCGCTCAGCGACCCGGCCCAGATCCGCATCAAGCACATCCGTCAGCGAACCAAACCGCTGGCGAAGCTCTTCCCGGCTGATCCTGAATTCACACATCAGCATCTCGATGGCGCGGCCGCGCAGCAGGTCCTCTTCGCTCATCACATGGCCGCGCGCCCCGGCCAGCCGGCCGGCCTCGATGCGCTGCACATAGGCCGGTGTTGCCGCCGCGTTCTGGATAAACCCGCCAGCGAAGCGGGAAATAGAAGAGGCACCAAATCCAATCAGCGTGGGGCAGGCATCATCTGTGTAACCTTGGAAATTACGCCGCAGGTGGCCGCTGCGGGCCGCGGCCTCCAGCCCGTCTCCGGGTTTGGCAAAGTGGTCGATCCCGATCGGCGCATAACCTGCCGCGGCAAATGCCCCTGACGCCTGCTCAGCGAGATGAAACCGGGCGAAGTCATCCGGCAGCGTCTCCTCCTTGATCAGCTTCTGCCGCTTGGCGACCCATGGCACATGGGCATAGCCGAACAGTGCCAGCCGGTCCGGATCAAGGCTCAGCACCTTCTTCACTGTGTCCGCCATCCGTGCCGGCGTCTGATGCGGCAGCCCGTAAACCAGATCCGCATTGAGCGACCGGATCCCCGCTGTGCGCAATTCTTCCACACAGTCCCGCGTCACGTCATAAGGCTGCTGCCGCCCGATCGCCTGCTGCACCAGCGGATCAAAATCCTGAATTCCGATACTGGCCCGGTTCATGCCTTCGGCCGCCAGGGCGGCAATCTTCTCTGCATCCACCAGGGCTGGATCGATCTCGACTGAGAACTCCCAATCCTCCGTTTGCGGGAACACAGCCTTTACGGCCCGCGCCAGACGATGGATCAGGACGGGCGGCAGTATCGTCGGGGTGCCGCCGCCCCAATGCATCCGCCCCATCCGCACGCCTTTGGGCAGCAGCGGCGCCACCAGTTTCAGTTCCTGTTCCAGCGTGCCAATGTAGCTTTCCACCGGGCTAAGCGACTGGGTGCCCTGGGTGCGGCAGGCACAGAACCAGCACAGGCGCTCGCAGAACGGAATGTGAAGATAGACCGAGACCGGCACATCTGGGTCAAGACTCTGCAGCTCCCGGGCCTGATCCGCATCGCCCACGGCAGCGGAAAAGACCGGCGCGGTCGGGTAAGAGGTATAGCGGGGCACCCGGCTGTCGAACAGCCCGAGGGAACGGAGGCGATCAATCTGTTTCATGACTGTCCTATGCCTCTTTTCCGAATCCCGCACTTTGCGCAGGATCAAACCCCGCGGCAGCGGCAGAATTCTCACTGCTGTCTGGTTGAGGCCGTCAACCATCTGTCCGCACTCGGAAAAATCACCACAGCGGCGGAAGGAAGAAAATTTCGCTGCAATGCGGTTTTTTCCGTTTGACGCTGCCTGCGACTCCGCTTATACGCCCTCCTCACGACACCGGCCCAGGTGGCGGAATTGGTAGACGCGCTAGCTTCAGGTGCTAGTGTCCGTATGGACGTGGAGGTTCGAGTCCTCTCCTGGGCACCAAAACTCTTCTCCCACTCTCTCAGTATATTTGACGGGTCTCTCTTCCGGGCCCTGCATGCCGTCTGGATATTTGCCAGCCTCGCATTTGCCTGCCTGGGATTGACACGATACAGCCTGCAGTAAAATCAAGTTGTGAAGCAGCGAAATTCAGGGTCTACCGGAGACTGGATAAAGCTGAACCGGCATGACGCAACTGACTCGCGGGGCAATTGTGACGCACTCTGTATACTCTGACTCATTTATCGCCTCTTTGCCCCGGCCGTTCGTTCTAAAAGACGGCACATTGTCCCGATCCGGGCTGACAGCCTTGCAGATTCTGCAAACAGATGCTGCCGGCGGCCGTGCTGACCCGGATGCGCTCCGCCTGAAGGCCGAGTTGGAAATGGCATCGGGCTGCCCGGATTCCGCAGCCCGGACATTCCAAGACCTGCTTGATGCTGCTCCCGGCGATGAAGACGCACTCGACACGCTGATCTCCACGCTGTTGCAGAGCGGACAGTTTGAAACCGCAAGGCAGCAATTTGAACAGCGTCAGCCGGAAGGCAGCGATGACTTTCTGAATCAGGACCGTGCCCTCGCCTATCTGTCCGCAGCCGCATCCTCTGCGGCCTTTGGCGACCTGGATAGTGCCGATTTCGCCGGGCTTTTTTTTCTCAACGCTTTGCTGTCAAAAAACAAATCCTTCCTGTCCCAGGTATCAGGCCTGTTTTCGCAGCATCTTACCAATGAGCTTATCCTGGCCGCCGAGCAATACGTGGCCAGCAAAGGCGGCACCTTTTGCTATGTCAGCCTGGACACGCTCTTCACCGTTGAAAACAGAAGCCAGGCAGAAGAGAGCATTCTGGATCAGCGGCTTTGGGAAAAACCGGAAAACCGCATGACCTGGCTGCGCTCCGGCCCGCCGCATGTCCAGCAAATGTACGGCGGCTTTGACAGTTACTCGCCAGAGTACCTGCATCAGATCTTCTCCGGCCCCGGGAACGCCGTGCTGGCAACCCGCGTTGTGATGAATGACTTTGCCTCCACGCATGTGAACATCTCAGGGAATTTGCGCCGGACGCTGCCGGACATCCGCGAGTTCGACAACCGCATCCTCCTATTGGGCGCTTCGGACGTTTACGGGTTCGGCTGCGAAGACAGGCATACCATTGCCAGTTTCCTGCAGGCATCTGTGGCCGCGGCAGGCAGAAAATACCGGGTGGAAAACCACGGGGTGCGCGGCAACCCTATGCTCGTCTGCCTCTGCAACCTGTTTCAAACGGCCATTGAACCCGGCGATATCGTGGTCCTGTTCGGTGAGCCGGTGGCCGGCAAAACCAGTGAATTCGAACGTGTCCGCCGCCTGCATTGCGATTTTTCGCGGCCGCACGGCAGAGGCGAGATCTTCATCGATCAGTCGCATCTGGGCTGGACCGGTTCGGAATGGGTGGCGGAACAGCTTGAGACCTTCCTGTTCGAAGACAGCGAAGACCGCACTGACAGCCATGCAACGGACCTTCCGCATTTGCCCGGAACAGCGGCCGAAAAAATTGCCCGGAACGGTATAGAACTAATCAAGTACCTGATTTTCAAACACTTCTCTGAGCAATCTGAGAAACAGGGTTTGCTCGAGTACACCCGGTATATCGCAGAGCACACCCAGAAGGCGGCGGGCACGGCCGGCAGCGTTGCGGTCAACTGCAATCCAATTACCCTCGGCCATCTCCACTTGCTGGAATATGCGGCAAGCAAGGTGGATTTTCTGTATGTCTTCGTCATTGAAGAGGATCAGTCCTTCTTCTCCTTCGAAGACCGCATTCAACTGGTCTCGCAGGCGGTCGAGCATCTGCCGAACACCAAGGTTCTGAAGGGCGGGAAATACATCTGCACGGAGTTCACCTACCCGGAGTATTTCACCAAGGATGACGTTCAGAATGTCGCGGCCGACGCATCATTGGAGGCGTGGTTTTTCTGCGAATACATTGCCAAGGCGCTGAACATTTCCACAATCTTCCTGGGCGACGAGCCAAACTGCAAAATCACACAGCAGTACAACGAAAAAATGACTGAAATCCTGCCTGCCTTTGGAATCCAGGTGGATATCATCCCTCGGATTTCTGCCGGCGGCCGCGTCATCAGCGCCTCAACAGTCCGTAAGCTTTTGGCCGACCGGGAATTCGGGCAGATCAAAGAACTGGTGCCAGACTGCACGTACCGGTTCCTGGTGGAGAACTACAGCTAACCCGCCGGGATAGCTCAAGCCGGGGCGGCAGCAGCACGAAAGCTACTCTGCCGCTTCCCGCACCAGCTGGATGAAGGTTTTGACGACCAGGTTCGGTTCCTCGCCGCGTTTGCGGACCAGCTTGATCTCGGACTTCAGATCGAACATGCCATCCCCTACCGAGCGTACCCGGCCTTCGCGCACCCAGATATCGGCAAAGCTCTCCGGCAGGTAGCCGATGTAGCGGCCAGTCAGCACCAGCATGGCAATGCCCTCGATCTGATGCGCGCTGGCGTTTGACGGCAGCCCGCGGGAGACTGGCGCCACCAGGTCTTCATTCAGGTAGGCCCGCTTGCAGAAATTGGCCTGCGGCAGCAGTTCCTCGACCCGGGCAGGCGTGTCAGCAGTAAACAATGGATGGCCGCGGCTGCAGTAAAGCCCAATCCGCTCATATCCCAGGGTCTCATAGATCAGGCCCGGCTTGTGTTTGTGAAACACCCCGACCCCCAGCGCGATCTGGCCGTCCTGCACCGCCATTTCGATGTCATCCGGCGCCAGCGAGTGCATCTCGATCTCAACCTCCGGCGCGATCCGGGTGAATTCGGCCAGGGCACTCATGATCGGTGCCTCGTTGTTGAACACCCAATTGTCGATCGCCGCCACCGGCAGCCGCCCCACCAGCTTGCCGCGGGTGCCGTCCACGGTCTCGCCGAACTGGTCCAGCGCCGCAAACAGCTTGTGCGAGGCGGCATAGACAATCTCGCCCTTGTCGGTCAGCCGGAACCCCTTGCGGCCGCGCTGGCACAGGCGCATGCCCAGCCGGGTCTCCAGATCCGCAATCTGCCGGGAGATGGTGGAGGCCGAAACATTCAGGGTGATCTGCGCCGCCGAAAACCCGCGCGCCTCCACCACCGCGCAGAACACGTAAAGCAGGTGCAAGTCGGCTTTGGAGAGGGCGGGCGGCAGCATGGCGCCACCATACTTGCAAACATATAAAAGTTAAGTCCCTTAGTTTGTAATTTAATAAAAGCTAATCCCGTCCGATCCTGCCGCCCAAGCACGTAATGACTGGGAGGTTGAGCAGCATGGATGCGAGCACGGCGACGGCCAAACGCTGGGGGATCAACAACGACTATGCCAAGCTGACGGATGTTCTGCTGGGCAAGCCGGAGTACTTCAAATGGGTCGAGGCCGGCCCTTTGATCGGCCGCACACTGGCCAATGCCGACAAGACCGGCGTGAAGTTCGACCTGCAGCTGGCGATGAAGCAGCACTCGGAAATGGTCTCGATCTACGAGGGAGCCGGGGTCACCTGCCACTATCTGGACAGCGACGAGGTGCTGCACCGCAACTTCTTTGCCCGCGACAGCTCAGCCATGACACCCTGGGGGGCGCTGATCTGCCATATGCAGCTGAAATGCCGCCGGGCGGATTATGCCACCGCGATCAAGTTCTATCAGGACAACGATATCCCGATCTGGAAGTTCGCCACCGCCGGCCATTTCGAGGGCGGCGACTTCAACATTATCGAGCCGGGCCGGGTGCTGATCGGCTATTGCGGCGAGCGGTCCGAGAAAGAAGGCTCCGAACAGGTGGCGGAGTTTGTCCGCGCCGAAGGCTGGGAGGCGGTGGTGGCCCCGATCAGCCGCGAGTTTGTGCATATGGACGGGCTGATCGTGCCGCTGGCCGAGAAACTGGCGGTGGCCTGCATCGATGCGATGGAGCCCTGGCTGGTGGATATCGTCAAAGGCTGGGGCATTGAGATCGTCGATGTCTCCTATGCCGAAGCCAAGAACCTCGGCGTGAACCTGGTGGCGCTGGGGGATGGCAAGGTGCTGTCGATGGCCGGCGCCAAGGACCTCAACGCCAAAATGCGCGCGCTGGGGTTCGAGGTCTACGATCCGGACATGTCGATGTTCACCCTCGGCGGCGGCGGCGTGCATTGCCTGAGCCAGGCGCTGTGCCGCGAGGACGCATGAGCAGCAACCACCGCATAAACGGCGCCCGGCTGTGGCAGAGCATCATGAAGATGGCCAAGATTGATGCCCTGCCGGGCGGCGGCTGCGGGCGGCTGACGCTCACCGACGGCGATCTGGAAGCGCGCGAGCTGTTCACGCGCTGGTGCGAGGATGCGGGCTGCACTGTCACCTATGACCGGCTGGGCAACATGTTTGCCCGCCGCGCCGGCCGCGACCCGGACGCGCTGCCGATTGCCATCGGCAGCCACCTGGACACTCAGCCGCACGGCGGCAAGTTCGATGGCGTCTACGGCGTGCTTGCGGGCCTTGAGGTGGTGCGCACACTGAACGATCTGGGGCTGGAAACCGATGCCCCGATCGAGATCGTCAACTGGACCAACGAGGAAGGCGCGCGCTTTGCCCCGGCGATGCTGTGTTCGGGCGTCTATGCAGGTTTGTTTGATCTGGAGTTTGCCCTCAGCCGCGAAGATGCCGACGGCCTGCGCTTCGGGGATGAGCTGGCACGGATCGGCTATGCCGGATCAGAACCCTGCGGCGCGCATAAATTCGGAGCCTTCCTGGAAGCCCATATCGAGCAGGGCCCGGTGCTGGAAGCCAATGAGGAAGTGATCGGCGTTGTCACCGGCGGCCAGGGCCAGCGATGGTATGATGTCACCGTCACCGGGCGCGACGCCCATTCCGGCTCCACCCCGATGCCAGGCCGCAGCGACGCGCTGGTGGCCGCGGCCAGACTCATCCAAGAGGTGCAGCGGATCGCCCTGGCCTATGGCCCTGACGGCGTTGGCACCGTGGGCGAGCTGCATGTCAGCCCGAATTCCCGCAACACCATCCCCGGCGAAGTCCGCTTTACCATCGACTTCCGCCACCCCGACGACGCGGTGCTCAGCGGCATGGACAACGCCATCCGCCGCGCCGCCGCCGAGGAGCAGGAGGCAGACGTCGCGCTGGACATGATCTGGCACAATCCGCCGGTGAAATTCGATGCCGCTTGCGTCACTGCCATCGAATCCGCGGCCAAGAACAGCGGTTTGCCCTGGCGCCGGATGGTGTCGGGCGCAGGCCACGACGCCTGCCAGGTGGCGCGCAAAGTGCCCACCGCGATGGTCTTTGTGCCCTGCCGCGGCGGCCTCAGCCACAACGAGGCCGAATGGGCCGAACCTGACCATCTCGAGGCCGGCTGCAATGTTCTGCTGCAAGCCGCCCTATCGCTTTCCAAGCAAATGGCCCCGGCATCGTGATCACGCGCCGGGTGCTCAAACAAAAAAACAAAGTGATCATCCAACAAGGGAGAAGAAACATGACAACAGCAAAGACACTGGCCGCCGCTGCATTGGCCGCCACCCTCGGCAGCACCGCCATGGCGCAGGACGTGGTGATCGGGGTGCCGAACTGGGCCTCGGTCCGCGGTACCGCGCATATCCTGAAGGTGGCGCTGGAAGACAACCTGGGCCTCTCGGTGGAGCTGCAGAACGGCACCAACCCGATCATCTTCGAGGCAATGGACTCCGGCGCCATGCATGTGCACCCGGAGGTCTGGCTGCCCAACCAGCAGAACCTGCACGACACCTTTGTCACCGGCAAGGGCTCGGTGGCCTATAACCCCAACGCGGTGCTCTCTGACCAGCAGATCTGCGTCACCAAGGATACGCAGGAGCGCACCGGCATCTCGGCGCTCAGCGATCTGACCGATCCGGATATGGCTGCCAACTTCGACACCGACGGCGACGGCCGCGGCGAGATGTGGATCGGCGGGGCCGGCTGGGCCTCGACCAACGTCGAGAAGATCCGCGCCAAATCCTATGGCTATGACGAAACCATGAACCTGATGGAAATGGACGAGACCCTGGCGCTGGCCCAGGTCGACAACGCGGTGGCGCAGGGGCAGAACATCGTCTTTTACTGCTATACTCCGCACCACATGTTCTCGCTCTACGACCTGGTGCCGCTGACCGAGCCTGCCTATGACGCCGCCGAATGGGATGTGAAACAGCCGACCGACGATCCGAACTGGCTGGAAAACTCCAAAGCCGGCACTGCCTGGGACGCGGCCAAGCTGCATGTGTTCTATGCTGCAGGTCTGGCCGACAGCCAGCCGGAAGCGGCAGCAATGCTGGGCAAGGTGAAGCTCACCACCGAACAGGTGAACGCAGTGGTCTATGCTCTGTCGGTCGATGGCCAGGACCCGGCAGACTTCGCCCGCAAATGGGTCGATGAGAACGCCGATCTGGTGGACTCCTGGTTCCAGTAAACGCCGGAACCAAAGGGCCACAGGCGGGCGGCACCGCTGCCCGCCAAACGAACCGGGACATCCGGAGACTGAACGTATGACTGACAATGTGATCACGCTGGACGGCGTGTGGAAAATATTCGGAAACAACGCCGATGCGGCGATGGCCGCAATCCGCGAACGCGGCCTGGGCAAGGCCGAGGTGCTGGAGGAATTCAACTGCGTCGTCGGCATCGCCGATGTGTCCTTTGAGGTGAAGCGCGGAGAGATCTTCTGCGTGATGGGGCTGTCGGGCTCCGGCAAATCCACCATGGTGCGCCACCTGAACCGGCTGATCGAACCCACGGCGGGCAATATCTCAGTTATGGGCCGGGACATGCTGACCCTGTCGGACGCCGACCTGCGCGAGATGCGGGCGATGAACATCGGCATGGTGTTCCAGCACATGGCACTGCTGCCGCACCGCACCGTGCGCGACAACGTAGGCTTCCCGCTGCAGGTGCGCGGCGAGCCGAAGTCCACCCGCTGGGAAGTCTCGCAACGCTGCCTGGACAAGGTGAACCTGACCGGCTTCGAAGACCGCTTCCCGCGCGAGCTGTCCGGCGGCATGCAGCAGCGGGTCGGTCTGGCCCGCGCGCTGGCCTCGGACCCGGATGTGCTGCTGATGGACGAGCCGTTCTCGGCGCTGGACCCGCTGATCCGCCGCCAGCTGCAGGATCAGTTCATGAAACTGTCGGCAGAGCTGAACAAGACCACCGTCTTCATCACCCACGACCTGGATGAGGCGATCCGTATCGGCAACCGCATCGCCATCATGAAGGACGGCCGTATCGTGCAGATCGGCACGCCGGAAGAGATCGTCACCCAGCCCGCCGACGACTATGTGCGCGACTTTGTCGAAGGCATCTCCAAGCTGAAGCTGGTCTTCGCCCATTCGATCATGGTGCCGATCAGCGAATACCAACCGACCCGCCCGGTGAACTTCGACGAAAGCCCAAGGGCGCACCACGGCACCGATCTGGACCAGCTGATCGACATCGCCACCTCGACCGAGAACGTGATTGTCATCACCGGCGATGACGGCGCCGACATCGGCGTGGTCGACCGCGCCACGCTGCTGAAAGGCATTCAGGGGGGCAAGGCATGAAGGATACGAACTTTCAATCGCCCGATCTGAGCGTCGAAGAATTTGCCGTCGAAAACGGCCCCTACTACGCCCGCGAATTCGCCCGCATCCAGGGCAAGACCGGCTTTGCCTGGTCCTGGAACACCATGGCCGCCGTCTGCGGCCCCTTGTGGGGCGCGGCCCGCGGGGCCTGGGGCTTTTTCTGGATGTTCCTGGTGCTGGAGCTGTTTGCCCTGGTGCAGATCGGCCGGGGCCTCTGGGGTGAACTCGGTGCCGACCAGCTGGCCCGCTACGAACGCTTGCTGGGCAATATCGCCAAACGCGAGGCACAGGCCGCTGACCTGACCGCCGCAGGCGACGCTGCAGGCGCTGCCGCCAAGCTAAAGATCGCCGACAACCTGCGCGCCGCCGCCGATAAGGCGCTGGAGGCTGCCAATGCCGCCAGCAGCACCGCACTCGCCATTCTGCTGACCGGCCTTGCCCTGATGGCCGTGATCAAACTGGCCGAGGGCTTTTATGCCAACACCGCCTACGAGGCGCAGTACCTGCGCTGGCGTTCCGGCCAAAAGGCGCAGTCGGGGATGAGCCGCAATGGGCTGATCTTCGGCGCCATCGGCCTCTTGGCAATCTGGCCGCTGACTCTGGTGCGTTTCACCGTCGCCAAACCGGACGAGGCCATGGCCAGCGTCACCGGCGGGCTGTTGGGCGGGCGCCTGCCGATCACCGAGTTCCCGGTCGGCAAGGAATACTTCGCCGCGCTGTCCAAGAAAGGCGATGCCGGGTTTGACTGGCTGGCGAACAACTTTGGAGATGTCTTCGACGGGGTGACCGCCGGCATCCGCTGGGTGCTGGACGGGCTCGAAGTGCTGCTGATCCAGACCCCCTGGCCGGTGGTGATGTTTGTGACCGTGGTCATGGCCCTGCGCCTGGCCGGGCCGCGGGTGGCGATCTTTACTGCCGCGTCGCTCGCCTACCTGGCCTTCATGGGCCTGTGGGAGCTGGCGATGATCACCGTGGCGCTGATCGGCGCGGGGGCCTTCCTCTGCGTGGCGATCGGCATTCCTCTGGGCATCTGGTTCGGCAAATCCAAACGCGCCTATGCGATTGCGGAACCGGTGCTGGACTTCATGCAGACCATGCCGGCCTTTGTCTACCTGATCCCGATCATCGCCTTCTTTGGCACCGGCAAGCCGCCGGGGGTGCTGGCCACGCTGGTCTTTGCGATGCCGCCGGTGATCCGCCTGACTGCCCTGGGCATGCGCGGCGTGCCGGAGGCCACCAAGGAAGCCGCCATCGCCTTTGGCTGCTCGCGCCGCCAGCTGTTGTTCAATGTCGAGCTGCCTCTGGCGCTGCCTTCGATCATGACCGGCATCAACCAGACCATCCTGATGTCGCTGTCGATGGTGGTGATCGCCTCGCTGATCGGAGCCGAAGGCCTGGGCGCCCTGATCCTGGAAGCGCTGCAGTATGCGGCCAAAGGCCAGGGCCTCCTGGGCGGTCTCGCCATCCTGTTCTGCGCCATGGTCATCGACCGTATCGCGCAAGGCGCCTACCGCAAGAAAACCGGCGAAAGCTGACCCCTCCCCCGGGCTGTTCCCGGACTGCCCCGGTGCTGAAGATCTGGCATCGGGGCTCTTTTCCCTAACACGCAGGACCGAAAATGGCTGACGAACACCTGAAATCCATGATGGAGAACCTCTACTGGTGGGGCATCCCCACCATGTTCCGCTGCCCTAACGAAAGCCCCGAGAACCAGGACATCGCCCTGGTCGGGGTGCCGCATTCCACCGGCAACGGCACCACGGAACGCGACCAGCACCTGGGCCCGCGCGCGCTGCGCAATGTCTCGGCCGTCGGGCGCCGGGTGCATGGCGGCTTTGAACTGAACCCCTGGGACGCCGCCAAAATCGCCGACATCGGCGACGTGCCCTTCCCGCGCGCCAATGACAACGAGGACTGCATCGAGCAGATCACCCGCTTCTACCAGCAGATCGACGCGGCAGGCGCCCGCCCCGTCTCCATCGGCGGCGACCACTCGATCACCGGCGGCATCGTGCAGGCCATCGGCTGCGGCCAGATTACCAAGGGCGAGCCGGTCTGTTTTCTGCATTTCGACGCCCATACGGATGTGTTCACCAAGGTCGATCACTTCCTGGGCGCCAAGAAGTCCGCAGCCCATTGGGGCGCCTATCTGGTGGACCAGGGCAAGGTCGACCCGCACCACTCGATGCAGATCGGCATCCGCGGCCATGCCCGCACCCTGGACTGGCTGCAGCCGTCTTATGACTATGGCTACAACATCGTCACCATGAAGGAATTCCGCAAACGCGGGGTTGAGGATGTGGTGGCGCAGATCAAGGAAGTGATGGCGGGCCGGCCTGTTTACATCACCTTCGACCTCGACTGCCTGGACCCGACGATTGCCCCTGCGGTTTCGAACCTGGAGCCGGGTGAAAAGGGCTTTGACATCGATGAAGCTGTCGCCCTGCTGCACAGCGTTCGCGGCATGAACATCGTCGGCGGCGATATCGTCTGCATGATGCCGACCAAGGACAGCCCGAACCAGATCACCGCCCTGACCGCCTCTGCTATCATGTTCGAGATGATTTCGATGATTGCGGAAAACGTAAAGAACGGAGCAACTGCATGACCCAAACAGGCGATGACTTCTTCCAGCCGGTCTCGGCCATGGATCTGCCCCGCTTTGCCGGGGTGCCAACCTTCATGCGGCTGCCGTCGCTGACACCGGACCACCCGCGGTATGAAGATGTTCAAATGGGGCTGATCGGCGTGCCCTGGGACGGCGGCACTACCAACCGCCCCGGCGCCCGCCACGGGCCGCGGCAGCTGCGCGATTATTCCACCATGATCCGCGCGATGAACCCGGTCACTGGCGTGAATCCCTTTACCACCGTCAACTGCGCCGACCTGGGCGACGTGCCGCCTAATCCAGTGGATATCCAGGACAGTCTGGAACGCATCACCGCCTATTACAGCGGCTTCAAGGCAGCCGGCATCACCCCGATGACCGCAGGCGGCGATCATCTGATCACCCTGCCGATCCTGCGGGCGCTGGCGGCGGACGGCCCGCTGGGGCTGGTCCAATTCGACAGCCACACAGACCTCTTCGACAGCTACTTCGGCGGCTACAAATACACCCACGGCACCCCGTTCCGCCGCGCAGTGGAGGAAGGGCTGGTCGACCCCAAACGCTTTGTTCAGGTCGGCATCCGCGGCACCGCCTATAACACCGAGGACATCGAGTGGGGCCTGGAGCAGGGCATCCGCATCATCCGGGTGGAAGAGCTGTTCGACCGCGGTTTCAAGGATGTCATGGAAGAAGTGCGCGGCATCCTTGGCAGCCAGCCCGCTTATTGCACCTATGACATTGATTTCGTTGACCCGACCTATGCGCCTGGCACCGGCACGCCTGAGATCGGCGGCCCCAACAGCTTCCAGGCGCAGCAGGTGATCCGCGAACTGGCCGGCGTCAACCTGATCGGCGCCGATCTGGTCGAGGTGGCACCGCCCTTTGACGAGTCCGGCAGCACCGCCTGGCTGGGCATCTCGCTGATGTTCGAGCTGATGTGCGTGCTCTCGCAGGCGATGGCCGCCAGCAGCCGCTGAAACAATGGGAGCGGCCTAACGCGGCCGCTCCACCACCCCGTATTGCGCATAGCCGCGATAAAGCTGGCGGTGCCGCATGGTGCCGCCAATGTCTGCTGCAGCATTGCCCAGCGCTTCCTCCAGCTCCAAACGCGGAGTCACATGGAACTTGCCCAGCCAGCGGTTCAACCCGTTGCCGAACCATGCCGGCCAGCCGCACTGGCCCGAGAAATCAACCACATGCAGCTGCCCGCCCGGTGTCAGATGGGCACAGGCCATGCGCAGGGCGCCCTGCCAGTCCGGGATCATCGAGATACCGTAGGAAATGAACACCCGGTCGAACCGGGCGCGGCGGAACAGCTGCGCACCGTCGAAACCGCAGGCGTCCGCCTGAGCCAGCTGCACCCGCGGGTGCACTTTTGCACGGGCCGAGGTCAGCATCTCGGCCGAGATATCCAGCCCATAGAAGGCGCACTGCGGATACTTCCGCGCCGCGGCCTGCAGGTTCCGCCCGGTTCCGCAGGCCACCTCCAGCACATGCGACCCCTCGAGCGGGTTCAGCTCGCTGATCAGCCGGTCGCGTCCGAACAGGTAGTATTTGCGGGTCAGATCATAGAACAGCCGCTGATGGCGGTAGGTTTCGTCCATCAGCGCGGCATGGGAGGTGGCGGCGGAATCAAGCATCGGTCTCAGCCCTGAAAACGGTAAAGGTGGAAAGCGCCGTAAATGGCAGAACGGTCCTGCGCGGTGCCGCGGGCCGAGGCCTCGGCATCATAAGCCCAGCGGTTCAAAGTGTCCGGACGCACCCGGTCTGGCAGGATGTCCGCAGTGCCGCCGGTGCGAAAGATCACCCGGGCACCGGGAGCGGCCGTGCGGGTAATCTGCGACCACAGCGCATTCAGCTGCGCATCATTCATCCAGTCCTGCGCATCCAGCAGCACATAGCCCTGTTTCGACCGATCAGCTTCCCCGGCCAGCAGGTCGGTCAGCGAGCGGTTCACGATCCGACCCCGGCCTGCATAGTCCCGCAGCACCTCAAAGTTTTCTTGCAACAGGTAAGGCGGCAGCGATGCGTCCGGCGCCGGGTCGTAGCAGCGGGCAAAGGCCTGCCAGGCAAAGTAATTGTCCCGGACCGGAAAATCGCACATCAGCTTGCGCACCCGCTCGCGCAGCACCGGCAGCACATCGCCGCCGCCGTCCGCCGCCAGCTTGTCGTATTGCGCAGGCGGGATGCCCAGCCCGAACAGTGACGCCCGGAAGCCCGCCAGCTTGCGCACCAGCCACATGTCGAACAGCGGCGCGATCCGGCTGTCAAAAAACGCTTTCTGCTCATCCAGACTGCGGGCAGCCAGCAGCGGCGCAAAATCCACGCCGCCCAGCCGGGCAAGCAGATGCACGGCCCCCAGGAACCGGCCCAGCAGCCCATGCCGGTAAAATCCCCTCTGAAACACCCCGATCCGGCGGCGGAACAGCGGCTTGCCATCCCAGAACTCCCGCGTGCTTTTATCCAGGCTGCCGCGGATGCAGCGGTCATACAGTTCCGCATTGCCGGCCATGTCAGCACGCCCGAACAACTGGTAGAAGGCCGCATAGTCCGGCAAAGACCGGGCCGCAGCCAGTTTCAATCTGCCAAGCGCGACATGCGCCGGCGAAAGATCCACAGCAGTGACCGACGCCGGACCGGCAGTCAGGTAGGACAGCATGTTGCAGCTGCCGGAGGCAATGCAGATCAGATTGTCTTCCGGCGCAATATCCAGCGCCTCCATGTCTACCAAAGGGTCTTCCCAGATCTGCGGATAGACCAGCCCCAGAAAAAGCCTGGAGAATAGCGTCTCCAGCCATCCGGTTGCGGCATCGCCTTCCTGCAGAACGGCGGCGTCCAGCTGTGCCTGTGCGGTGCTACTCATATCTCAGAGCCTTCTTCATACGTTTTCAAGTTGTTTCTGACGGGTGCGGGCGCGCCGCGTGCGCACCCGGTGCCGGGCCTGCCGGGCAGAGCGCTCCCAGTCGATGAGAGCCAGCCGACCGCTGTCCAGCTCGACCACCGCAGTGCAGCTCTCGACCCAGTCGCCGGTGTTCACGTACGTCACGCCGTTCATATCGCGGATGGCAGCGCTGTGAATATGGCCGCAGACCACCCCGTCATAGCCGCCGCGCCGGGCCTCGGCGGTCAGCACGTTTTCATACTCGCTGATAAAGCTGACCGCCTGCTTGACCTGATGCTTGGCCCATTTCGACAAGGACCAGTACTGCCCGCCCCACAGGCGGCGTGCCCGGTTGATATGAGTATTGAGCCACAGCATGAGCTCATAGGCCCGGTCCCCAAGGCGGGCGAGCCATTTGGCATGCACCACCACTGAGTCAAACTGATCGCCATGGGTCACCAGGTACTTCCTGCCGTCTGCGGCATTGAAATCCGCGGTTTGCTTCACCTCGATGCCGCCGAAATGCGTACCCAGGTAAGAGCGCAGAAACTCGTCGTGGTTGCCGGGGATCAGATAGATGCTGGCGCCGCCATGGGCCTTGGCCAGCAACGCCTGCACCACATCGTTGTGCGCCTGCGGCCATAGGAAGCCTTTGCGCCTGATCCGCCAGGCGTCGATAATGTCGCCGACCAGGTAATAGCTCTCGGCCTCATGCCGGTTCAGGAAGTCCAGAAGCAGCTCTGCCTGGCAGCCGGGAGTGCCCAGGTGAATATCCGACAGAAAGATGGTGCGGTACTTCATGCGGTGCGCCCCAGCCTGATCGCTTGGCCGCAGCCATAGCGCGCCAGCTTAACAGAACCGTGACGCCGGGCATTTGGTGCGAAATACCTGTCCGCCTCCGGGCGTTTCCGTTTGACGCCCCCCGCAAACAGGCATATATGCGCCTCACACGGCACCGGCCCAGGTGGCGGAATTGGTAGACGCGCTAGCTTCAGGTGCTAGTGTCCGTATGGACGTGGAGGTTCGAGTCCTCTCCTGGGCACCATTTTCCAGCAACATACTGTTTCTGACGGCCATCCAATGCAGGATGCCGCTGAATTCCCTGCAGTTTTTGAGCTGTTTCAGCCACTGTCGGATCAAAGTATGGAATTTCAGTCTTTAACTCGAATTTTATTAGCGGTTATGAGCGTATTGATTGCGGCTGAAACCGGAATTTCTCTTTGAAATTGACAGGTGTCTGCAAACCCCGCCGGCAATTGGCAGCTGGAAGGAAGGAATTGTTTCATGCGTCTGGACCACAACAGTATTGCTCATACAGGCGAAACTGACGGCGTGGCATCCGCCAGAGTGGTAGAAACGACAGACGCTGCTGCGGGAACGTCGACACGCTACAGCATGTCCGAAGGAGACACCTTCGAAGGCAACCTCTCCAGCGCCGGCGACAGGGATTGGGTCGCCATCGACTTTCATGCTGGCGAAACCTACACAATTGAAATCACAGGCCAGGCCAGCGGCGGCGGCACGCTGTACGATCCGTACTTGCGGCTGTATTCGGCAGACGGCGTTCTGGTTGACCTCGACGATGACGGCGGCAGCGGCCAATGGGAATCCCTGCTCACTTTCTCCGCAAGCACATCCGGCACCTACTACATCAGCGCCGGCGCTTACAGCGACCGTTACGCGGGCAGCTATACCATATCGGTCGAGGAAGACACGCCGCCGGAGCCCGCCGCACCAGGCACCCTGGACCAGCTGGCCGGGTATCTGACAGATGGCTTCTGGCAGGATGTCGGGCAATCGCCCAGACGCTTTGACACCTCCGGGGACAATGTCATCACCGTGGATCTGAGCGGTTTGACGGCCGACGGCAGGCAGCTCGCCCGCTGGGCGCTAGAGGCCTGGGAAATGGTTGCGGATATCACGTTTGCAGAGACCACCCAAAACGCGGACATCACCTTTGACGACGAAGAGTCCGGAGCCTATGCGTTTTCAAATGTAACAAACGGCATTATTCAGTCCTCCACTGTGAACGTCGGCACCTCCTGGCTGTCCTATTACGGCAGCAGCATCGACAGCTATTCTTACCAGACCTACGTCCATGAGATCGGCCATGCGCTGGGACTGGGGCATCAGGGCAATTACAACGGCAGCGGCAGCTACGGTTCTGACGAGGAATTCTCCAATGACAGCTGGCAGCTGTCGGTGATGTCCTATTTCAGCCAAGGCGAAAACACTACTGTGGATGCCAGCACTGCGTATCTGCTGACTCCGATGCAGGCCGACATCATCGCAATCCAGGACCTCTACGGAGCACCCGGCGATAAAGGGGCAACCGCCGGAAACACCACCTGGGGCGGCGGCAGCCGGCTGACCGGCGTGCTGAACGATTATTTCAACCAGCGGAACGACTATGAAGGCAATGACGTCGCCTATACCATCTACGATCAAAGCGGTGTCGATACGCTGGACATCAGCCGCTATTTTCAGGACAGCCGCGCCGACCTGCGGGCCGGGCAGTTCTCCGATGTCGGCGGGCTGACCGGCAATATCGGAATCGCACGCGGCACCGTGATTGAAAACCTGATTGCCGGCTCAGGCGACGACCGGGTTATCGGCAATACCGCCGGCAACCGCATCAGCGGCCAGAACGGAAATGACACCATTGCCGGCAGGACAGGTAATGACACGCTGCTGGGCGGCAACGGCAATGATGTGCTTTGGGGCGGTCAGCAGAGCGACCGGCTGCAGGGCGGCGACGGCGCAGACCGGCTCTTTGGCCAGGACGGTTTTGACCTGCTGTGGGGCGGTCAGGGCGATGACCGCCTGTTTGGCGGCAACCACGGCGACCAGCTGTTCGGCGGCATGCGCAACGACAGGCTGCAGGGCGACGGCGGCAGCGACTGGCTGCAGGGCGATGACGGCCGTGACACGCTGGTAGGCAACTCCGGCCATGACACACTGCGCGGCGGCAGCGGCGACGACTGGCTGTGGGGCGGGTTTCAGGGCGACCGGCTGAAGGGCGAAGCCGGGGCCGACCATCTGTATGGCCAGGGCGGTTATGACCTGTTGTGGGGCGGCTGGGGAAACGACGAGCTGTTCGGCGGCAACGAGGGCGACCAGCTGTTCGGCGGCCAGAACAACGACCGCCTGCTGGGCGAGGCGGGCAATGACTGGCTTGAGGGCGGCGCCGGCGCTGACCGGCTGCTGGGTCATTCCGGCGCAGACACGCTGGTGGGCGGCGCCGGAAACGACCTGCTGTGGGCAGGCACCGGCAACGATGTCTTTGTGTTTGCTGCCGGTCATGGCCGCGACACCATTTCCGGCTTCACCCCGGGCAGCGACCTGATCCGCCTCGACGGGCTGGCGGGCGGCTATCAGGCACTGGGCATCAGCCGCCTGGACGGCGGCACATTGATCGAAACCGGCGGCGGCCAGCTGTTTCTCGAGGGGCTGCTGCCGCGGCAGCTGGATGCGGCGGATTTCCTGTTCTGAGCCCGCAGCCAAGGCTGCGGAGGCTTGTCCGCAGGGGGCTCAGCTTTCCGCTGCAATCCGCATGATCCCTACTTGCGCGGCACAGGAGCAGTGTTTAAACGGGCAGCACCAGTTTCCAGCCGCTGGCTGGAACCGGTGCCGCTGTAGCTCAGCTGGTAGAGCACGTCATTCGTAATGATGGGGTCGGGGGTTCGAGTCCCTTCAGCGGCACCATTCCCCGCACCTCCAGCCTCTGCCTGAACCCGCCTGCGCGGGGCAAACACTGAAGCCTGCATAAACCAGCTTGCCGCAGCGCAGTTGAGTTTGACGGCCAAAGCGCCTATCTCCTCTCCAGCACCTGCCGGCGCGGTGATCATCAAAAGGGAATTCCAGTGGCCAACCACCTGTACAAAAACGACCTGCCCGACGGGCTGGACCTCGGGCCCATTGTTGCCATCGATTGCGAAACCATGGGGCTGAACCCGCACCGCGACCGGCTTTGCGTGATTCAGATGTCAGGCGGCGACGGCAATGCCCATATTGTGCAGGTGGAAAAAGGCCAAACCGCAGCACCCAACCTGTGTCGGATGCTGGAAGACCCGAAGGTCCTGAAACTGTTCCACTTCGGCCGTTTCGACATCGCCGCCATGTACCACGCTTTCGGCGCCCTGACGGCCCCGGTCTATTGCACCAAAATCGCCAGCCGCCTGGTGCGCACATATACCGACCGCCATGGCCTCAAGAACCTGACCCAGGAACTGCTCGGCATCGACATCTCCAAGCAGCAGCAGATGAGCGACTGGGGCGCAGCAGAGCTGACCGACGCCCAGCTCGACTACGCAGCCTCGGACGTGTTGCATCTGCACAAGCTGCGCGACGCGCTGGACAAGCGCCTGGCCCGCGAAGGCCGCACGGAAATGGCCCAGGCCTGTTTCGACTTCCTCCCCATGCGCGCCAAGCTGGATCTGGCCGGCTGGCCCGAAATCGACATCTTTGCCCACTCATGACCGACGCAGAAAAATTCCTCGCCACCGCACGGCAGGTGATCACCGATGAAGCCCGGGCGCTGGACGTTCTGGCCGGAAGCCTGGATGAGCGCTTTGCCGAAGCCGTGCAGCTGATTTTGGAAGCCAAGGGCCGTATCATTGTCAGCGGCATCGGCAAATCCGGCCATATCGGCCACAAGATCGCCGCCACGCTTGCCTCTACCGGCACGCCGGCCTATTTCGTGCATCCGGCCGAAGCCAGCCACGGCGACCTCGGCATGCTCTCCAAGGGCGACGTGGTTCTGGCGATCTCCAACTCGGGCGAAGCGCCGGAACTGGCCAACCTGCTGGTCTTTACCCGCCGCTTCGGCATTCCGCTGATCGGGCTCTCCAGCAAGATGGAGAGCACCCTGATGAAACAGGCGGACGTGCATCTGCAGATCCCCTCGATGGGCGAGGCCTGCGGCTTTGGCATGGTGCCCTCGATCTCGACCACATTGACCCTGGCGATGGGTGATGCGCTGGCGATTGCGCTGATGAAGCACCGCGATTTCCGCCCCGAGAACTTCCGCGACTTCCACCCCGGCGGCAAGCTGGGAGCGCAGCTCAGCAAAGTGCGCGACCTGATGCATGCCGGCGATGCCCTGCCGCTGGTGGCAGCCGATACCGCAATGCCCGACGCGCTGATCGAAATCAGCCAGAAAGGCTTTGGCGTCGCCGGTGTTGCGGCGGAAGACGGCTCGCTGGCCGGCATCATCACCGACGGCGACCTGCGCCGCCACATGGACGGGCTTCTGGGCAAAACCGCCGCCGAAGTGATGACTGCGAGCCCTGCAACCATCGCCCCCGGTGCCATGGCGGAAGAAGCCGTTGCGGTGATGAACCAGCGAAAGATCACCTGCCTGTTTGTGGTCGATCCGGACAACGGGCGGAAGGCCGAGGGCCTGCTGCACATCCACGACTGCCTGCGCGCAGGCCTGGGCTGACTAGAAGGCCGGGAGCAGCATATGGACAGCTATTCCAGAGCCGTTGCCTACCTCAAGGTGCTGCTGCCGCTTGCGGCCCTGGTTCTGATGTCCACCCTGTTCCTGATCTCCCGCGGAGTGAATACCGATGCGGTGATCCCCTTTGCGCAAAAAGAGATCGAGGACCGGATGAAAGGCCAGCAGGTCACCGCGCCCTTTTTCTCCGGCACCACTGCACAGGGCGACGAGATCATGGTCACCGCCGCCTTGGCCCGCCCCGGCGGCGAAGGCACGCCGGCGGTCGCCAGCAACCTCTCTGCCGAGTTCAACCTGGCGCAGGGCGGCCGGATCACCCTGGCCTCAAAAACAGGCTCCATTCATCCAGGCCGGAACATGGCGCAGTTCACCGGCAGTGTGACAATCACTTCCGCCGACGGGCTTTTGGTCGAAACCGAAGAACTGAACACCGCGCTGAGCGGGCTGGAGGCGCAAAGCCCCGGACCGGTCCGTGCAACCGGCCCGATTGGCGAATTGACTGCAGGTAATATGCGCATCGGGGTTAAAACCGAAGGCGGGCCGGTCCATATGCTGTTCAAAGACGGGGTGAAGCTGCTATATGATCCCCAGAAACCGGAAAGATAACCTGTGTCCTATTTGCGCGCCCTGATTTTCTGCCTGCCGCTGGCAATGCTTCCTGGCCTTGCTGTTGCGCAGACGGCCTCCGTCGCTTTTGGCGCAGTGAAGGCCGACCCCAGCCAGCCCGTTGAAGTCACCGCCGACAATCTGGCGGTCAACCAGGCCGACGGCTCTGCCGAATTCACCGGCAATGTGCTGATCGTGCAGGGTATCATGCGGCTGTCGGCCGACAAGGTCCTGGTAGTCTACAAAACCGCAGATGACAGCGGCGCCAAAGCCGGCATCGAACGGCTGGAGGCCACCGGCAATGTTGTGCTGGTCAGCGGCCCGGATGCTGCCGAAGCGCAGCGCGCTGAATACACCATCGACAAGGGCACCATTGTGATGACCGGCAATGTGCTTTTGAACCAGCAAAGCGGCACCCTGGCGTCAAACCGGCTGGAGGTGAACCTCACTTCGGGCACCGCGCAGATGGCAGGACGGGTAAAAACCATTCTCAACCCGGACGGCGGCAGCAACTGATGGCGCGTCCGGATCTGAAGGTTACCGAAGGCTCCTCCGGGCTGCGCATCGAAAAGCTGCGCAAATCCTACCGCAAACGGGTGGTGATCCGGGACGTCTCCATGTCTCTTAACCGCGGCGAAGTGGTGGCGCTGCTGGGACCCAACGGCTCCGGCAAAACCACCAGCTTCTACGCCATTGCCGGACTGGTGTTTCCGGAAGCCGGCACCGTCACCATCGATGGTCAGAACGTCACCGGCCTGCCGATGTACCGCCGTGCGCGTCTCGGCATCGGCTATCTGCCGCAGGAAATGTCGATCTTCCGCGGACTGTCGGTTGAGGACAACATCTCTGCCGTTCTGGATATCTCGCAGAAGCACGAGCACAAGCGCCGCGAGCGGCTGGAAGAGCTGCTGTCGGACTTCTCGATCGAGCACCTGCGCCGCGCCCCGGCTCTGGCCTTGTCCGGCGGTGAACGCCGCCGGGTTGAAATCGCCCGCTGCCTGGCAGCCGATCCGAAGTATCTGCTGCTGGACGAGCCTTTCGCAGGCGTCGACCCGATCTCGGTCGGCGATATCCGCCACCTGGTCGCGGACCTGAAGAAGCGCGGCATCGGCGTTCTGATCACCGACCACAACGTGCGCGAAACGCTCGAGATCGTCGACCGCGCCTACATTTTGCACGACGGCCAGGTGCTGATGTCCGGCAGCCCCGAGGAAGTGGTGGAAAACGAAAACGTCCGCCGCGTCTACCTGGGCGATAATTTCCGGATTTCCTGACCCGCTCCGCGGCTGGCAGACAACCGGAAAAATATGCCTGAAACCCATGTTTCTTTTTTCCGGGATTCGCATTGACTCTCCCGGCCACTTGCCGTCGAATTGTTCCATGGCAAATGCGCACACCGATGCAACCCGCTTGATGGCCTTGGCAACAGGGCCCGCAGCGATGCAACCGGCCGCCTTGCCATCCCCCCGGATCCGGACCTGACGTGACACTGCCAAGGATTGCCTTGGCAGCGGGTTCGGCCGCAATAATTCGTGAAGGAGATCACATGCGTTACAAAATCAGCGGTAAACAGATCGACATCGGCGAAGCTCTGCAGACCCATGTGCAGAACGAGCTGGGTTCGGTTGTTCAGAAGTATGCTGAACGGCCAACCGACGCCGCCGTGGTCTTTTCCCGTTCGGCGCATGAATATGTGTGTGAAACCACCGTGCATCTGTCCACCGGGCTCACCGCCCAAGCCAAGGCGCATGCGACGGAAATCTACGCCGCCTTCGAAGGCTGCTGCGAGAAAATGGAAAAGCAGCTGCGCCGCTACAAGCGCCGGCTGAAGGATCACCACAAGGACCGCAGCGAACCGGTTGAACATCTCGGCGCCAATTCGTATATCCTCGCGTCTGAGGAAGCGGATACCGAGCCGGACTCGCTGCAGCCGATCATCGTCGCTGAAATGGAAACCCGGATACCGTCGCTGTCGGTCGGGGAAGCGGTGATGCAGATGGAGCTTGCAGGGGCCCCGGTTCTGGTCTTCCGCAATGAAGGCAAAGACGGGTTGAATGTGGTCTACCGCCGTGAAGACGGCAATATCGGCTGGATCGATCCGTAAACACATCTAAGGCATCGGCGCCCCGTCGGGGCGCCGGAACGGAGCAGAAGCAATGCAGATTTCCAGCATCCTCAAGCCAGAGGCCGTCCGGGTGATCGGTGCGGCCTCCAGCAAGAAGCGCTTGTTTCAGGAAATCGCAGATATTGCTCAGAGCGCTTATGGGCTGAATGCCCAGGCCACAGTCGAGGCCTTGCTGGACCGCGAGAGCCTCGGCCCCACCGGGGTAGGCCATGGTGTCGCCCTGCCGCATGCCCGGCTGGACAGCATCAGCGAGGTTTGCGGTATTTTCCTGATCCTCGAAAAGCCGCTGGATTTCGGCGCCGTTGACCGGCAGCCGGTGGACATTGCCTTTACGCTGTTTGCGCCCGAAGACGCCGGCGTGGAGCATCTGAAGGCCCTGGCCCTGGTATCCCGGACACTGCGCGAGCAAAGCTTCTGCACCAAGCTGCGCGCAAACCACGAGCCCGCAACGCTTTACACCATTCTCACAGAAGACCAGTCGGTCCAGGCCGCTTGAGCACCCAAGCCGGTCAGCCGGACGCAGCCAGGCTCTCAAGCCGCTGCCCCTTTGGCACGCTTCTTCCGGCCCCGAAGCACTCCCGCTCGTCATCGGCCGCCTGACGGCGGCTCTCTTCCCGTTGGGCCGGGCACGGGCCGGCGCCTGCGGCCCATGCCCGTGCGGTTGCGCCTCTCTGCCAGCGTCTCGAACTTAGAACCCGTGCCGCCACTGGCGCCCGGCCCAAGGCCGTTGCGGATGTTTGGCACAGCCAAACGTCCGGCGGGCGCGGGAGAACTGCGCCTGCACCAGGCCCCCGGCTAATCCGGATCAGTCTTGCCGCCAGGGCCCGAAACCGAACGCCAGGTAATCACGCTGGTAGACCGAGGCAATCTGCGCCTCCAGTTCCGCATCATAGACTGCATCCAGCGAAAACGGTGCTTCTGGCATCGCGGCGGGCACCGGTCCGGGCTCCATCCGCCCCAGTTTGCGCGCCAGCGAAGGCAGATCCTCCGCCATCTCCTCTTCGCGGATCAGCAAATCCGGCGGCCCTAGCTCGGCAAAGCCCGCCAGAGCCTGGCTCTGACTGGCCCATTCCGCATCCACCCGGATCGAGGTCTGACCCGCCAGATTGGCGCGCAGGAAATCCAGAAAGCCCGCAAAAGCCGCACGGTGCTGCGCCAGGCTGTAACCGGGATCCGGCCCCTGTTCCGGCAGCGCCAAACCAAACTGCCGCCGCAAGCTGTTCCGGATCGGGCGGTAGCAGCCTTCTCCGGTCTGCAGGATACGGCGGCAGAACACAGCATGCGCCCGGGCCGCCGGATGGCGCAGCACGGTAAAGCTGCGGAAGCCTTTGTTGCCGCGTTTCCACTGCCGCAGCTGTTTCTGGTTCATGCCCCGGATCAGCCCCTCGGGCGCCACATGATCCAAGCCCCCCATCCAGGCCGTCACCTCAGCCTCCGGCCCGCCCTTGAGCGGCAGATACAACAGCGGCGTCGCCACCCCCGCAACATAGCCCGGCACCGCAGGCCCCCGGCGCGGCTCGAAATTCGGCGTGCGGGTCAGGTTGAACCTGTCCATACCAGCCAGCGCTTCCTGCATCGCATCAGGGTTGGCTACCTTTGCCAGCACCGGCGCCGGGTTCTGCCGCTTGAGACTCTCATCCAGCGCCTCCAGCTGCTGCGCAATCCCCAGCCAGCGCGCCAGCCCGTTCATCACCGCGACGCTCTGCAAATCTTCGTAAGCCACGTAAAACGCCGTCTGCCCCAAAGATTGCAGCCGGTTCAGCAGTGTAACCTGGAAATCCTGCAACGCCTCGACGTGGGCCGCGAATTCAGCCGCGTCGAACTGTGCCCTGGCTTCCTTGCGGCGTTTCACATTGGTCAGCTTCCACTGGCCGGTTTCCTTGGCAATCTTCCAGGACACATAGCTGTCCAGCGGATTGCGGGTCAGCACGATTTTGGCGCAGCGCGGGTCTTCCAGCATCTGCTCCAGAACCCGCGGATCATGATCATGGAAATAGCGGAATCCCCCCAGCACCCCCGGCTGCGCCTTGATTTCGGCAATCAGCCGCGCCGGATCTGCCTCCCGCATGGCCTGGGTCACCCCAAGGACATCACTTGAATTCGGATAGCCGATAAAATGAGGATTGAAGGCTTCACCGTGGCAAGCAAGGCCATCAAAAGCGTTGAGATTGGTCTCCAGGAAATTGGAACCGGTCCGCATTTCCGCGAAGACGACAAAGTAATCAAAAGAAGAAGAAGTCATCAGGAGTTATCGCACCAAATAGGGTTTGCGCGGCGGCGTTTGCTTGCTGACAGAGCCCTGTTCAACCGGGAAGTCTCCCATCAGATACGGGTGCATGCCCTGGTTTTTCAGATTCTGCAGAAATTGCCCGAAACCTTCAAGGTCGGTCATCTTGGGGGCCTCGCTCAAATGCCGTGCAGCCAGAGGTCCGATTTCGTCAATGATCGTCTGCAGGGGTTCCATCGGCGCCTCGGCAAATTCCGCCATGCTCCAGATCCGCACACGCGCTTTAGTCCATTGCGAACGCAGTACCTTCAGTTGCTCTGCCTCAATCTGCTGAAGCCGGGCCGCCTCCTGCCTCAGTTCGGTGAAATTGCGGTTGGACTTGAACAGCGGCACCGCCCAGGCGCCGCTGATTACCGAGATTTGAGCATTGGAATCCCGTGCCACCAGCCAGTTCACGGCCTGATTGTCGCGCGGCCCGAACTGGAAGCATTGGCGCTCGCCGCGGGTGTTCCAGATCAGGCTGGTCAGAAAGCTTTCGGGATTGTAGTCGCGCATCTTGGCGCTGCCCTTGAGACAGCCGTTGACCAGGCTCTGCCCTTCGGAAAACTCAGCCCCCTCCGGTGCAAAAATATGACCGTGCACCCGCGCACCGGTGGTCCGGGCCAGCCAAGTTTCGAAATCCTCGAACAGCTCGGAAAAACCCTGAAAAACTGAATAGAGGCTCGAGGTGATGCCATTCTCCGAACCGTGCCCGGGAAAGCGGCTTTGCATATACAGGCCCGGCCGGCCCCGGGTGCGCCGCTCCACAGCCTTGGCAAAAATCCGGTCAATTTTGCCCGGGTTCGGCTCGGTCCGCTTCATCGCGCCCGCAGGGTCGGTCAGAAATGCCTGATACAGACGCTCTGCATGCGGCCAGATCTTGCGGGCGACAAAACAGTCCGACCGGCGCAACAGCTGCAGGTGGTCGTCATAGAAGATATGCGGCTTGCCCTGGAAATCGAACTTCGACAGTGTCAGCGACCGGCTTTCGATGTTGCCGGAATACTGGCGCGCCAGCGTCTGGAAGTAGCTTTCATCCGGGATCCAGACCTTGCGGAAGTAGGCGTCATAGGCCGGGCGTTCAGGATCTTCCAGGATCGCCGACAGGGTTTGCCGGGTCAGGCACCACCACTGGCTGCCCATATGCGGCACCAGCCCTTGCGGGATCCGGCGCTTGAAACGCAGTTTGCGCTGCAGCTCCACATAGCGGTCGAACAGGTAGCGGTGCCGCTTCCACGAGAACGGAAACCGCAGGGTAAAGCGCTCATGACTGAGGCCGCCAACGATCCAAGGCACATCCGCGGTGGTGGCGCTCTCGATGAAATCGGTGCGTGGCCGGGCCGCGAGATAGTCGGTCAGCTCTTCAATCGGCCTCAGCGGCAGGCAGGAACCGGAAGCCAGATAAACATGATGCACGCCCGGAAACTCCGCCAGCATCATCTCCGAGGCCGACTGCGAGGCAGCAACGATGCCCCAAGTGCCCCATTCACAGCGGTGGCGGGCGGAAAACCGGACCAGCGGATCATCCGCCAGCGTCTCGCGGAAACGGGTGAACACCCGGTGATCGACGTTGCGGTCCACATGCAGCACCACCGGGCAGCCGGCGGCGGTCCAATGCCGCACCACCTGCGCTGCACGTTCCAGCGCAGTGTGCACCAGCATGACCACCCCGACCGTGCTCATGCCCAGTTCCCCTTGGACATCAGCCCCAGAATCTCAAGCTGGCGCCAGTTGATGTACTTCTCGCTCCATTTGCACCACAGCTCCGGCTGTTCCGCCAGCTTGCCGGCATAGGCCTTGTACTCAGCGGACCTGGCGTAATGCTCACCGCGGACCAGTTCCTCCTGGGCTTTGGCATGAAACGTGTCCAGGAACTTAGTGTGCAACAGCGCACCGCTGGCCTTTTCACCGCCGTCTGCCGAATACACCTGGTTCAGCCCGCGCGGCAGCAGCGCATGGGTCGAGCTGGCATAGGCATAGCGGCGGTGCCATTTGACCAGCGGAATCTTGTTCAGCGCCGGCGCTTTCTTTGGCTGATCGGCGAAGAACACCCGCGCCCGCGGCCCGCCCTGAATCCACAGGTTGCCAAACTCCGGGTTACGGGTGATCGAGTAATTGCCGCTGTCGAACCAATGGGCAATCTCCAGCGGGTTCTGGCCGGGCTGATAGGGCACCTCACCGATCCTGCCCTTGGGATAGACATCCACCAGCATCGCCGAGAAGCTGCGGATGGCCGAGTTGTCGAGCCAGTCCGTCAGCGCGCGGATCGGCCGGGTGTCGCAAAACGGGTAGATAAAGAACTCATCCGGGTCGACCACCAGAACCCAATGATCATGCGCGTATTTGCGCTTGAGATAGTTCATCCAGTCGACGCCGAATCCCGCCCGCCTGTAGCTGGCAGTTGTGTGCCACAGCGAGACATCCTCCATCCCGCGCAGATAATCGGCGGTGCCATCGGCAGAACCGTTGTCGACGAACAGGAAGTGATTGATCCCCATGCCGCGGTAGTACTGCAGGAAGTACGGCAGCCGGATCTGTTCGTTGCGCATAGTGCAGACCAGCAGGATGTCCCCCGGCCGGATCGCCCGGGTGTTGTCCTGAACAGGAGAGAGCTCTGAGGATTTGCGCACCGCACGGATAAGCCGCCGCTTGCGCCGCAACCGCATCCGGTAAGAATCCCAAAGCCCCACGTTAACTCCAAACCATTATCCAGGGAGCGCACCCGCCTGCCCAAGCCGCATCAGGCCTGTGTCAAGTTTTGGCACAATATGTCACGGGCACATTGTATTAACAACGGATTTAGAAACAGTTACGCCGCACACAGGCCCGGCTGCAACACCTGCGCCCCGGCGGCCGGTGCTACTGCCAGCTGCCCCGGGTCATCAGCCCCAGCTGCTCCAGCTGCCGCCAGCCCTCATAGCGCACGGAATTTTCGCACCACAGGTCCGGACCGGCAATCAGGGCATCATAATAGGCATCATAGCGATCAGTATGAGTGAAATGCTGCCGGCGCTGCTTTTCCTCGGCCGATTTGCCGACGATCTCATCCAGGAACTTGCTGTGCAGCAGAACACCGGTGGGCCGGTTCAGCCGGGTATCAAATACAGCATTCAAATGCCGCGGCAATACCGTGTGGGAAGAGCTGACATAGGCGTATCGCCGGTTCCAGCGCACCAGCGGCACTTTGTGCAAATGCGGCGCGTAATCCGGGCTGTCCCGGAAGAACATCCGCTTGCGCGGCCCTCCCCGGATCGAGACTTGGCCGAATTTATCCAGATACTCCCAAGTATACCCGCCGGCATCAAACCAGTTCAGGGTCTCAAAGGGATCTGCACCTGGAGCCGAGGCCTGGGTGCCAAGCGCTCCCTTTGGATACATGTCCAGCATCATCGCGCCAAAGGAAGCTGCCCCCTGCTGATCCAGCCAGCGCGTCAGATCCCGCAGGCTGCGGCTATCGGCATGCGGATAGGTCAGGATTTCATCGGCATCCGCTGTCAGGCACCAGGCGCCATGGCCATAGCGGATCTGCAGCCAGGTCAGCCAGTCGACGCCGAAGCGTGAGCCGCGGTAACTGGCCCCGGTATGCCACAGCGATACATCCGGCTGTGCAGCAAGATAGGCGGCGGTGCCGTCGGTGCTGGCATTATCCACAAACAGAAAATGCGACACTCCTGCCCGGCGGTAGTGCTCCAGATAGAACGGCAGGCGGCCCATCTCATTGCGCACCGTGGCAAAGCACAGGATAGGGTCATTTGGGATCTGCGCCGTCCTGTTTGCCGCCTTGCGCAGCTGGCGCCGGGCGCGCAGGGAACGCCACAGCAGCCGCCGCCGCTTCCACCGCAGCTTATAGGCCCCGGTCAGGCCCAGCGGCGGCAGATCAGGGACAGCGGGACTGGCCATGCTCAGCCCTCGTAGTGGCCTGTCTTATGCCACTTCCAGGCGTCGGCGATCATCACCTCCAGCGTCGACCGCTGCGGCTCCCAGCCCAGGTCGGTCACCGCCCGGGTCGAGCCCGACACCAGCTTGGTGCAGTCCCCCGCCCGGCGCTCACCGGTGTTGCAAGGCACTTTCTGCCCGGTCACCGCTTCGGCCTTGTCCATCACCTCGCGCACCGAAAAGCCAGAGCCGGTGCCCAGGTTGAACACCTGGCTGCCCTTGCCCGCTTCCAGCCACTTCAAGCCCAGCACATGCGCATCCACCAGATCGCAGACATGCACGTAATCGCGGATGCAGGTGCCGTCCGGCGTGTCGTAGTCGGTGCCGAAGATGGTCAGCGCATCGCGCTTGCCCGCAATCGCATCCAGAACCAGCGGCACCAGGTGGGTTTCGGGGCGGTGGAACTCGCCCACCTCGGCCTCGGGGTCCGCTCCCGCCACGTTGAAATAGCGGAAGATCACCGAGCGCAGCCCGTGTGCGGCGCCAAAGTCCTTGAGGATATCCTCCACAGCCCGCTTGGACGCGCCATAGGCGTTCAGCGGCAGCTGCGGGGTGTTTTCGTCCAGCACCACATTGTCGTGCTCGCCATAGGTGGCGCAGGTCGAGGAGAACACGAAGTCCATGCAGCCGGCCGCCACTGCCGCCTCGATCAGGTTCAGCGAACCGCCGGTGTTGTTGGCCCAGTAGCGGCCCGGCTCGCTCATCGCTTCGCCAACCTGGCTGAGCGCCGCAAAATGCATCACGGCGGCGGGCTGGTACTTGGCAAAGACCTCGTCCAGCCGGGCGCGGTCATTCAGGTCGCCCTTCTCGAAGGGTCCGAATTTCACCGCATCCTGCCAGCCGGTCACCAGGTTGTCATAGGTTACAGGGGTATAGCCCGCCGCCTTCAGTGCCTTGCAGGCATGCGAGCCGATGTATCCGGCACCGCCGGTCACAAGAATATTGGTCACTGTCTCTGCCCCATGCTGGGCCGCCCCCGAGGGGAGGGCGGCCAGAGTGGTTACTGCGCGGCTTTGCCGACCTGCGCGATCTCGGTGATGTAGCTCATCAGGTCATCCCGCAGCTCGTCACGCGCCAGAGCAAAGGCGACGGTCGCCTGCAGGAAGCCCGCCTTGGAGCCGCAGTCGAACCGCTGGCCGCGGAACCGGTAGCCATAGACCGGCACATCTTGGGCAATGTCCTCGGCAATTGCATCGGTCAGCTGGATCTCGCCGCCGGCGCCCGATTTCATTTTGTTCAGGTTTTTCAGAACCGAGGGCGACAAGATATAACGACCGATCACCGCCAGGTTCGAGGGTGCATCCTCAGCCTTCGGCTTTTCGACCATGCCGTTGGCGGAAACCACCTGGCCCATGTCGTCCTTCACGTCCAGCACACCGTAGGAAGAGGTCTTCTCCGGGGGCACTTCCATCGCTGCAACCATATTGCCGCCGGTTTCCTCATAGGCCTCGACCATCTGCTGCAGGCAGGGCTTTTCCGCGGCAATCACATCATCCGGCAGGATAACCGCAAAGGGCTCGTTGGCGATCAGGCGGCGGGCACACCAGACTGCATGACCCAGGCCCAGCGCCCTGTGCTGCCGCAAATAGGCAATGGCGCCGGATTCCATATTGGTGCTTTGCAGCACTTCCAGCAGCTCGTCCTTGCCTTTCTTGCGCAGCTCCTGCTCCAGCACCGGGGAATGATCAAAATAATCCTCCAGCGCCCCTTTGCCGCGCGAGGTCACAAAGATGAACTCCTTGATGCCGGCTGCGCGCGCCTCATCGATGGCGTATTGCACCAGCGGCCGGTCGACCAGGGTCATGATTTCTTTCGGAACGGATTTTGTTGCGGGCAGGAATCTGGTCCCCAGACCTGCTACTGGAAAAATCGCCTTAGTTACTTTTTTGCGCATGTCGTTCTCTCAATACTCAAATTCCCGGATGGGCGGCTGTCTCTGCGCGAGCTGCGCGGAAGCTGGCCCCGTATCATGCCGGGCTATCTCCAACAAATTGTAAAGCAGCTGCCCGCTGCCTGTGGCTGCTTTGCAGCCGCCGTCTTTTTGTTCCTGCCCTCATTACCATACTTCAGTTACTCGTGACCCATTTTCTTCATCATCGTTTCCAAGCGCGGCACATCCTCGGGATTGTTCAGCTCCCAGAATTCGCGCCCGCGCGCTTCCACTTCAACACACAGCACCTTGCGGCCGTTTTCCAGGAACCGCAGCTGCTCCAGCCCTTCGAGATTCTCCAGCGGCCCGGTCTCCCAGTCAGGATAGGCCGCCAAGGCGTCCGGACGGTAGGCATAGACGCCGACATGATGAAAGACCGGCGTGTTTTCGCCATCCGCATAGGTGCTGCCGCAATAGGGCACCACTTGCTTGGAGAAATAGAGCGCACTGCGGTCTTCGGCAAATACCGCCGTCGTGCCGCCCACCCGGCCCGCCTTACGGTCGGCCAGGAGGCTGTTCAGGGTTTCGCCGTTGCAGCGCAAAACCGGCGTCGCCAGGCCCATTCCGGGCGCTGCCCGCAGACCCGCTACCAGATCCTCGACAAACCAATGCGGTGTCAGCGGCGCATCGCCCTGCAGGTTCACCACGATCTCATAGCCGCCGCCCAGCGCCGCATGCGCCTCGGCACAGCGTTCGGTGCCGTTGGCACAGTCTTCCGAGGTCATCACAACTTCGGCGCCAAATGCCTCGGCCGCGTCTTTGATGCGATCGTCATCCGTCGCCACAACCACACGGTCCGCGCCCTGAACTGAGCAGGCCGCCCGCCAGGAGCGTTCCACCAGCGTGCGTTTCTCGCCAGTGGCGCCGGTCAGCGGCACCAGCGGCTTGCCAGGGTAGCGTGTCGAGGCATAGCGGGCGGGGATGACGATCAGGACAGACATCAGGCTTTCTTCAGTTCCACGGCCGGTGCATAGGCGATGAAGAACGGGTTCGCATAGCCCTCTTTGCCATAAATCAGCGGGGAATGATCGTCAAAACGCACCACATTGCCGCCAGCTCCCGCGAGCACCGCGTGACCGGCTGCGGTGTCCCATTCCATGGTGCGTCCAACCCGCGGATAAAGATCCGCCTCGCCGGTGGCCACCAGGCAGAACTTCAGTGAAGAACCTGCACTCTTGCTGTCCTTCACGCTGTACTTGCCGATGTAGTCGTCAGTTGCCTGGTCGCGGTGGGATTTCGAAGCCACCACCATCAGCGCGGAATTGTCACTGTCGGCCACCCGGATCGGGCGGGTTTCGCCGATGGTTTCAGGATCGAATGCACCGGTTTCCTCAACCGCGCTGCCGTCAGCCAGGGTAAAGAACATCCGCTGCTTGGCCGGAGCATAAACCACGCCGCGGGTGGGAACGCCCTTTTCGACCAGCGCAATATTCACGGTGAAATCGCCGCGGCGGTGGATGAACTCCTTGGTGCCGTCCAGCGGGTCGACAATCAGGAAGGTGTCACCGCGCTCTTTATGCGAGGCTGCCTGCTCTTCGGTGACCAGCATCATGTCCGGGAACGCTGCCCGCAGACCGGCCGAAATCAACGCGTCGGCCGCTTCATCGGCTGCCGTCACCGGGCTTTCATCGGATTTGACCTTCACGTCGAAATCGTCGGAATTGTAAATCTCCATGATCTTTGCACCGGCCTCAATGGCCAGCCGGCGGATCACGGGCACCAGGTCTTCGTAAGTCACTCAGGTCTCCCTAACACGGGTTTAATTGAAAATTTGCCTCTCACCCCTTATGATGCGGCGGTATCAGAACGGCAAGCAGCCGCATCAACTTCGGGCAGTGAATACAGGTCTAATGTTTCAGCAGCGCAAACAGCAATCCTGGTTTTCCGGATTTGTCTCCCTGATCGAGGTGGTGTTCCACTCGGTTGTGCGCAGCGTCCGCTCCAAGCACAACAATGCTTTCATCGCCCTCGGGCTGAATATCCTGCAGGCCGTGATGTTCGTCGCCGCCTTCTACATCATGTTCGCCTTGCTGGGCTTGCGCGGCTCAGCCATCCGCGGCGACTTTCTGCTTTATGTCATGTCCGGCGTGTTCCTGTTCATGGTGCACACCAAAACCGTAAGCGCGGTTGCCGGCGCCGAAGGCCCCAGCAGCCCGATGATGCAGCACGCGCCGATGAATACGGTGGTCGCCATCCTCTCAGCCGCCATCGGGGCGCTGTACATTCAGGTGCTGTCGCTGTTCATCATCCTGTTCGTCTATCACGTCGCCTTCACGCCGGTGCATATCGAAGAGCCGATTCCGGCCTTTGGCATGGTTTTGCTGTCCTGGATCACCGGAGCGGCCGTCGGGCTGGTGTTCCTGGTGCTGAAACCCTGGGCGCCCGGCCTGGTCAGCATCCTGACGATGATCTACCAGCGCGCCAATATGATCGCGTCAGGCAAGATGTTCCTTGCCAATACGCTGCCCAGCTTCATGCTGGCGATGTTTGACTGGAACCCGCTGTTTCACTGCATCGACCAGGCCCGCGGCTATGTCTTCATCAATTACAACCCGCATTTCAGCTCCTGGCAGTATGCCGCCTGGGTGGCGCTGGTGCTTCTCGTGATCGGGCTGATGGGCGAATTCTACACCCGCCGCCACGTCTCTATCAGCTGGAGCGCGCGGCGCTGACCGCAGGCGCTGGTCCAAGACTTTTCAGCAAAAGTCTTGGCAAAAGTTTTCCTTAAAACTTTTGCACCCCATCGGCATCAGGTGACCACACGCAGGGTCAGGTTGATCCGCCCGCCCTTGGGCAGCAGCCGCGAGGATTTGAACCGGATCCGGTCCACCCCGTGATAGGTGAGCCGCGCGCCTCCTCCCATCACCACCACATCGCCCGAATTCAGCCACAGCGATTCGGTCTTGCCGCCGCGGGTTTGGCTGCCGATTCGGAACAGCCCGTCGTCCCCTAGCGAAATGGAAACCACAGGAAAGGAGAAATCCGCTTCATCCTTGTCCTGGTGCAGCCCCATCCGGGCGCCCTCACCGTAGTAGTTGAGCAGGCAGCATTCCGGCAGCCGCTCCAGCCCGGTCAGCGCCCGCCAGATACTCAGCACCTCGTCGGGAATCGCCGGCCAGCCCCGCCCGGACGGATGCTGCTCTGCATAGCGGTAGCCGGAAGTATCCGAATACCAGCCGAACTGCCCTGCCGAGGTCATCCGCACCGACATCCGGCCTCCGCCTGGCACCTTTGGTGAAAACAAGGGCGCCGCCTTCAGCACCCCTCTCAGCGCCTCGATCAGCGCCGCCTGACGGGCAGGCTCCAGATACCCCTTGTGGACATCGAATCCGCGCACTCGCAGCAGGGACATTGCCGTTCATCCATCCTTAACCATGACCCTTGCAAAAAAGCGCATCGATTCACGCATCACAGCCGATCTGGGCGCTTGCAGGGGCGTTTTCTGCTCCCTATATACGCCGGGACGCGGCAAGGTGCAGACCAAACCGCAACTTCAATCGGGGCCAGGATGCCGCAACGGGTTCAGGCCTCGGGTAATCGCCTTGAGTAGTAAAAGGGATCGAATATGAGCAAAGTTATCGGCATCGACCTGGGTACCACCAATTCCTGCGTGGCCATCATGGATGGCTCCCAGCCCCGCGTGATTGAAAACGCCGAGGGCGCACGCACCACCCCGTCGATTGTTGCCTTCACCGACGACGAGCGCCTCGTCGGCCAGCCGGCCAAGCGCCAGGCTGTCACCAACCCCGACAACACCGTCTTTGGTGTGAAGCGACTGATCGGCCGCCGCAACGACGACCCGGCCGTCGCCAAAGACAAGAAAATGGTGCCCTTCGCCATCGTCAACGGCGGCAACGGCGACGCCTGGGTGGAAGCCAAGGGTGAGAAATACTCCCCGTCGCAGATCTCCGCCTTCACCCTGGGCAAGATGAAAGAGACCGCGGAATCCTACCTGGGCGAGGAAGTCACCCAGGCTGTGATCACCGTGCCGGCCTATTTCAACGACGCACAGCGCCAGGCCACCAAAGACGCCGGCAAGATCGCAGGCCTCGAAGTTCTGCGCATCATCAACGAGCCGACCGCGGCTGCGCTGGCCTATGGCCTCGACAAGGAAGACACCCAGACCATCGCGGTTTATGACCTCGGCGGCGGCACCTTCGACGTCACCATCCTGGAAATCGACGACGGCCTGTTCGAAGTGAAGTCGACCAACGGCGACACCTTCCTGGGCGGCGAAGACTTCGACATGCGCATCGTCAACTACCTGGCGGACGAGTTCAAAAAGGAAAACGGCGTCGATCTGTCCAAAGACAAGATGGCCCTGCAGCGCCTGAAAGAGGCCGCTGAAAAAGCCAAGATCGAACTCTCCTCCACCTCGCAGACCGAGATCAACCAGCCGTTCATCTCGATGGACCCCTCCTCGGGCCAGCCGCTGCACATGGTGATGAAGCTGACCCGCGCCAAGCTGGAAAGCCTGGTGGCTGACCTGATCAAACGCTCCATGGATCCGTGCAAGGCGGCTCTGAAGGACGCAGGCCTGTCCGCCTCCGACGTGGACGAAGTGGTTCTGGTCGGCGGCATGACCCGCATGCCGAAAGTCATCGAAGAAGTGACCAAATTCTTCGGCAAAGAGCCCCACAAAGGCGTGAACCCGGATGAAGTGGTTGCCATGGGCGCTGCCATCCAGGCCGGCGTTCTGCAGGGCGACGTCAAAGACGTGGTGCTGCTCGACGTGACCCCGCTGTCGCTGGGTATCGAAACCCTGGGCGGTGTCTTCACCCGTCTGATCGACCGCAACACCACCATCCCGACTAAGAAGTCGCAGGTGTTCTCGACCGCGGAAGACAACCAGAACGCCGTGACCATCCGCGTGTTCCAGGGCGAGCGTGAAATGGCAGCCGACAACAAGATGCTCGGCCAGTTCAACCTCGAGGAAATCCCGCCGGCGCCGCGCGGCATGCCGCAGATCGAAGTGACCTTTGACATCGACGCCAACGGCATCGTGTCGGTCGGCGCCAAGGACAAGGCGACCGGCAAGGAACAGCAGATCACCATCCAGGCCTCCGGCGGCCTGTCCGACGACGACATCGAAAAGATGGTCAAGGACGCCGAAGAGAACGCCGAGGCGGACAAGGAACGCCGCGAGCTGATCGAAGCCAAGAACCAGGCCGAATCGCTGATCCACTCCACCGAGAAGTCGGTCGAGGAGCACGGCGACAAGGTCGACCCGTCCACCATCGAAGTGATCGAACTGGCGGTTGCTGCGCTGAAAGACGATCTGGAAAACGAGAAATCGACCGCCGAGAAGATCAAATCCGGCATCCAGAACGTCACTGAAGCCGCGATGAAACTGGGCGAGGCGATCTACAAGGCGCAGGCCGAAGCGGACGGCGAAGAAGAGCCGGCTGCAGCGGACGAAGCCGCCGGCCCCGCCGACGATGACATCGTTGACGCGGAATTCGAAGACCTGGACAACGATAAGCGCTAAGCCTGACATCAGGCCATAGCGGGCCGGTCCGGATCCCGGACCGGCCCATTTTCGTTGCGGCAGATGGGGTAACCGATGTCAAAACGCGATTATTACGATGTTCTCGGGGTGGCCAAAGGCGCCTCCGCCGATGAAATCAAAAAGGGCTTTCGCAAGAAGGCCAAGGAACTGCACCCTGACCGGAATTCCGACAATCCGGACGCCGAGGCGCAGTTCAAGGAAGCCAACGAGGCTTATGACGTCCTGAAAGACGCCGAGAAAAAAGCGGCTTATGACCGCTTTGGCCATGCTGCCTTTGAAAACGGCATGGGCGGCGGCGGCCCGCGCGGCGGCGGCCAGGGTTTTGGCGGCGGCGACTTCTCCTCCGCTTTCTCCGATGTTTTCGACGACCTGTTCGGCGACTTCATGGGCGGCCAGCGCGGCGGCGGCGGACGGCAGCGGGCATCCCGCGGCGCCGATCTGCGCTACAACCTGCGCGTCTCGCTCGAGGAAGCTTTTGGCGGGCTGCACAAGACCATCAAGGTCCCGACTTCGGTCTCCTGTACCGCCTGCGAAGGCACAGGCGCTGAAGGCGGTGTGGAACCAACCACCTGCCCCACCTGCTCCGGCATGGGCAAGGTCCGCGCGCAACAGGGCTTCTTCACGGTTGAACGCACCTGCCCCACCTGTTCGGGCCTGGGCCAGATCATCAAAAACCCCTGCAAATCCTGCCACGGCCACGGCCGCGTGGAAAAGGACCGCTCGCTGTCGGTGAACATCCCGGCAGGCGTGGAAACCGGCACCCGTATCCGACTGGCAGGCGAAGGCGAAGCCGGCCTGCGCGGCGGCCCTCCGGGCGATCTCTACATCTTTGTCGAGGTCAGCCAGCACGCGCTGTTCGAACGCGACGGCAACAACCTTTATTGCCGGGTGCCGGTCAG
Organism: Leisingera sp. ANG-Vp; assembly: GCF_000813725.1. GTDB lineage: Bacteria > Pseudomonadota > Alphaproteobacteria > Rhodobacterales > Rhodobacteraceae > Leisingera. The sequence continues at coordinate 103,838 of NZ_JWLD01000020.1, read as the reverse complement.
CATGGCCAAAGCGGGCCTTGGCGGCTCCATCGAGGTGCCGACCATCGACGGCGGCCGCGGCCGGGTACAGATCCCCGAGGGCAGCCAGTCCGGCCGCCAGATGCGCCTGCGCGGCAAAGGCATGCCTGCACTGCGCGGCGGCGCCACCGGCGACATGTTCATCGAGCTGGCGGTGGAAACCCCGGTCAACCTCACCGCACGCCAGAAAGAGCTTCTGCGCGAGTTCGAGGAGATTTCCGAGGAGAACACCAATCCCGAATCCCGCAGCTTCTTTTCTTCGGTGAAAAGCTTCTGGGATGGCATGAAGGGGTGAGATTAGGAGGGCAGTTAATGCCCTCCTAAGAAGCATTTACGAACTTAAAGAGCTTACTTTTTCGTACGATTGTAGGGGCTCTGATTGGTCGGCTTCAAGCTTGTGCCGGTCTCAGATGCTTTTGAATAAACTGCGCTGGGAGTACGTCCGAGTTTGAGACCTATTACCCTTGTCGGAGAGTTCTCTTTGGCCAGCTTTTTCAACTGACCAACATCAGTTTTAGACCAAGCCTTGCCGGTGTTTCTAGTCGATTTTGCCATTAGGCAATCCTTTCATACAGGTTCAGGAAAGCCGTTAGGGGTTGACCAAAGCAGGACAGCAACGATAAACGTAAACTGTTATATATAACACTTAGGCGCCCCAAACGGCGTCGCAGTACAGGCGCAGCCGGACCGCGAATCCGTGCTGCGCCTTCTTTTTACCAAGTCGTGGAATATGAGTCCATCCGCACACACTATATAGAGTGTGTTTTTCTTTTGTTCTCCAACATATGGTGCAAATATCACGCCTTATCACGGCGATGCACAAAGGATACACAGCCGGTGCACGCGTATCACCCCACTAACGACCTCTGCAGCGCGCGCATTAACACTTCCTCAACCATGATGACACCACCATGGCACAGGATCCCTCATTCCAGGATGTCTCATTGCCGCTGTTCCCCGGCAGCGACGAAGCCCCGGCGCAGCCTCTGCTCCCCGGCCGCCTGCCCTCCTACATCAAGGACCACCGCGCCCGCCTGCGCGACCGCTTCATGACTGGCGGCGCTGCGGCGGTACCGGATTACGAACTGCTGGAACTGGTGCTGTTCCGATCCATTCCGCGCCGCGATGTAAAACCTGTGGCTCGGCAGCTCCTAGATACATTTGGCGATTTCAACCGCGTCGTTACAGCGCCCCCTGAGCGGCTCGCAGCCATCAAAGGCATAGGGGGCGCAGTGATCACCGACCTCAAAATACTTGAGGCCGCCGCCCACCGCATGGCCCGCGCCCGCGTGATGCAGCAGCAGGTGATTTCCAGCTGGGACGCTTTGCTGGACTATTGCCATACCACCATGGCCCATCGTGAGACCGAACAGTTCCGCATCCTGTTCCTGGACCGCAAAAACGTGCTGGTCGCCGACGAAGAACAGGCCCAGGGCACCGTTGACCACGTCCCTGTCTACCCCCGCGAAGTCGCCAAACGCGCCCTTGAACTGAACGCCAGTGCATTGATTCTCGTGCATAATCACCCGTCTGGAGATCCAACACCCTCAGACAGCGACGTCGCCATGACCGACCAGGTCCAGGCGGCTCTGGCAGCGCTGGGAATCACCCTGCACGATCACTTGATCATCGGAAAGTCCACCGAACTCAGCTTCCGCGCCCAGGGGTATCTTTAGCGCTGCAGCACCGCGCGCCAGCGCGGTGCCGGGCCCAAGGGATTGCAGGGCATCTCAGATGCCCGGCAATCGCGCGGGAGCCCTTGCCAGCATTTTTCAAGTCCCTACCGGACCCAGACCTCGACCCGGCGGTTTATCTGACGGCCCCACTCGCTGTCGTCACACGCCATCGGCAGCGCCTCGCCAAATCCTTCAGTGCGGATTCTCACCCGGCTGGCATCTGCCGTTTCTGCAGCTTCGATGACGGCATCCCGCACCGCGCCCGCCCGCTGCAGTGCAATCTTCCGGTTCCCATCCGCAGGTCCCACTCCATCGGAGAACCCAGCGAAAACAAGCTCCTTCGCATCAAACTCTCCAGCTTCAAGGGCGCGGGCAAGCTGCTCGATATTGCTGCGGGACTGGGCGTCCGGACGCGCTGAACCTGGCTCAAAGCGAAAAGAAACAGTCAGCCGCCGCATATCCCCCAGGGATGCCACCAGCCGCTGCAGTTCTTCCAGACCGGCCTGCTTCTCGGCTGCCAGAACCGCATTGGCCAGCCGGCTGCCCTGGCGGCTGACCGGAATCAGTTCAGGCGCCTGATCCACAAAACCTGCGCGGCGAATGACGGCCTGTGCTGCCGAGCCCCTCACATAGACCAGAAAATCCCGGGCAACCTTCGGCAAGCGGCGGGCAGGCAGATACAGAAACACCGGCACTGTCAGGGGATAATCTTCGGTCTTCACAGCGCGGCGGCTGGCCTGCAGCGAAAACCCGCAAGGCCCCGTCAGCGTCAGCATCCGGGCTGCGCCCCGCTCCGCATAGCTGGCTATGCCGATGGCAAAGGGGTCGACCAGAACTTGCCGGACCAAAGCACTGCTGCGGCCATGGCGGCGGACTTCCGATGAAAACACTGCGCCAAATGGGGCCATCAGCTTGTCTTCCACTGCCTGTGCAAGACCTGAACCGGAAACCGGCATATGCAGCGACACCGGAGCATCAGGGCCGCCGAGCTCCCGCCAATTGGTAATTTCACCCGAAAACACTGCCGCCAGCTGCGGCAGGGAAATCTCCTGCACCGGGTTGCTGGGAGCCACAACCGGCACAAAGGCGTCCAGCGCCAGCACCCGGCTGCGGCCTGGCGCCGTCAGGTCCCCAAGCCCGGCGGCGCGGGCAGCGCTTTGCTCAGACGGACGTATTTCCCGCAAGGCCATCGCCATATCCGCTTCATCAGCGAGCAAAGCCGCAAAACCGCCGTCGGTTGTGCCGGGCAGAAAGGTAAACCTGGCTGCAGGCGACTGCCCGCGCAGCAAAACATGACTGAAATTTCCCTCCGGCAGTGTTTCCCGGCGGGTCTGGTACCCATTGCGCAGCGCAAAACCTTCAATCAAGGCAGGCAGCAGCACCTCGGACATGGCAGAGGAACCGGCCAGAGTGACTTCCACCACAAAACCGGACAGGCTGGGGCAGCCTGGCCCGTCACAGGCCACACCGGATCCATCCACGGTGAGCTCGCCAAACTGGGTCTGCACCCGGTAGAACTCTCCGTCAAATCCCAGCAGCGTGCCAGTGATTTCCACCGCGCCATCCGGCGACGACAAGGTGACATCCTGAGCCGCAAGGCTGCGCGCCAGGGATGTCAGAAAAAGTGCGGCGCAGGCGGCCGCACGCAAGAAGGTCATGAGTATCCCTGAAGTTACCGCAAATCAGTTGGACGCGATTTTCAGTTCTTCCACCAGATTATTCAACACCAGAAAACTGCCCATTGCATCACAGTCCGGCATTGCCATTACCAGATCCCGGCTGCTGAGGTGGCCACCGCGCAGCTGCAAGGCCTGAGCCGCGATGTCCTTGCCGCAATTGCGGCCAGTCACTTCGGCTTCAGCGGTCAGGGACACGGTTCCGGACTGGCCCGGCTGACCGGCCGGCGCACTATAGATTTCGGCCACACGCGGCGCCAGAAGCGTATCGTCGCCAAGGCGGATGATTTGCCCCGCTCCGGTTCCGGTGTCCGCGCCGTGCCAGACATGGCCGGCACTGCCATAGTCTGCGCCAAATTCCCGGGCATGGATTTCCAGACCGCTGCTGCCGCTCCACTGGAGAACCACTCGCTCGACCATGCCAAGATCCGTCACTTCAGCGACCGCAACCGCGCCGTTGCCGCTTGCTGTCTCGGCGATGAAGACCGCCATCCGCGCCAAAGCAGGAACTTGGGCAGTGAAGCGGCCCGCTGAGTCCAGTTCCACCGTGAAACTCAAACCGCTGTGATGCACTGTCAGCTGCTCGCCGGCCCGGCAGGGAGCCGAAACGGAAAGCGATACCATTGCCGCAGGCAGGGTTTCAGCCTCAGCTGTCATTTCACAAGCTGCAGTTTGCACAGGCCTGGAGGTTTCGCGGAGTTCTGGCGTCTGCTTTGCCGCAGAGGGTGCCGACGTCAGGGTGATTTTCTCCAATTGCAGCTGAGCGGCCTCAGGCTCGCCAGGCAGCTGCGGATCTGCGGCGGAGGAGGATCCTGCCACCCAGCCCGGGCCGGATGCCTGCATGTAGAAGCCGATACCCAATGCGCAAGCCAGAGTCATGGCGCTTGTCAGCATTACCTGTTTGCTCAGCATGAGATCCTCCTGAATCTTTTCAGCCAGGAAAGCCTGCCGGTAAATTCCGGCCAGTTTGTGGCTGCTTGCAGGAGAGAATCCGGCAAATCAGGCAAAAACGCCGTCTTTGCCGCGTATTTGGAAACAACTCAGGGGGGTCCTCCCGCGTCCGCGGGTGACCTGGCTAGCGCCAGAACCACCCTGCCGGCCTTGGGCGTGGCGCTGCGCCACGCCCAACGGGAGCGGTCATTGCCAGATGGCCGGCGACGGGCGGGAGAGCCCTGCAGGCCACGAATATCAGGTGAGACTGCCGTGGCAGTGCTTGAACTTCTTGCCGGAGCCGCAGGGGCATTTGTCATTGCGCGAGGGGTTGCCCCAAGTGGAAGGATCATCCTCGACGAAACCCGGCGCCGGCTCTTCTGCAGGCGCTGCTGCCGCAGGCTGTGCCGCCATCTGCTGCATCGCAGCCTGGCGGGCAGCCATTTCCATCAGCATCTGCTGCTGCTCTTCCTCGGTCATCGGGCGCACGCGGCTGAGCTGCTGGGAAACTTCTTCGCGCAAGGAGTCGAGCATGCTTTCAAACAGCTGGAAGCTCTCGTTCTTGTACTCATTGAGCGGGTCGCGCTGCGCATAGCCGCGGAAGCCCACAACAGAGCGCAGATGCTCGAGCGTCAGCAGGTGCTCGCGCCATTTCTTGTCGATGGTCTGCAGCAGCACCTGTTTTTCGATGTTGCGCATATTTTCGGGGCCAAAAGCCTCAGCCTTCTCTGCCATCAGCTTATCGGAGGCTTCAACAAGACGTTCGCGGATCTGCTCGTCATCCACGCCTTCCTCTGCGGCCCATTCTGCAACCGGGGCGTCGATCGCCAGCATTTCGCGGACCTGCTCCTGCAGGCCTTCGGTATCCCACTGATCCGCATAGGTCTTGGGCGGCATATGGGTGTCCAAAAGATCGTCGATCACCTCGTGGCGCATGTCGTCGACAATCTCGGACAGGTCCTCAGCAGCCATGATCTCGCGGCGCTGATTGAAGATCACCTTGCGCTGGTCGTTCATCACGTCGTCGAACTTCAGAACGTTTTTACGCATGTCGAAGTTGCGGCCCTCGACCTTGGCCTGGGCGCGTTCCAGCGACTTGTTCACCCAGGGGTGAATGATCGCCTCGCCTTCCTTCATGCCGAGCGACGACAGCAGTTTGTCCAGCCGTTCAGAGCCGAAGATACGCATCAGGTCGTCTTCGAGGCTGAGGTAGAAACGGGTACGGCCCGGGTCGCCCTGACGGCCGGAACGGCCGCGCAGCTGGTTGTCGATGCGGCGGCTTTCGTGGCGCTCGGAGGCCATCACAAACAGCCCGCCTGCGTCCAGCACCCTTTGCTTTTCCTCAGCGTGCTTGGCTTCTTCAGCCGCGCGCAGCTCTGCCGGGTCGGCCTCGGGGTTTGCGGCCAGCGCTTCCAGCACTTTCATTTCGACATTGCCGCCCAACTGAATATCGGTTCCGCGACCGGCCATGTTGGTGGCGATGGTTACCGCGCCGTGGCGGCCGGCGTCGGCAACGATCTGCGCTTCCTGCTCATGATGGCGGGCGTTCAGAACGTTGTGCTGGATGCTCTCCTGCTCCAGCAGGTGGCTCAGCAATTCAGACTTTTCAATCGAGGTGGTGCCGAGGAGAACCGGCTGGCCCTTCTCATGCGCCACTTTGGCTTCCCTGATCATCGCCTCGTATTTCTCGCGGGCGGTGCGGTAGACCTGATCATCCTCGTCGACACGGGCAATCGGCCGGTTGGTCGGCACTTCGACCACGCCCAGGCCATAGATCTCCTGGAATTCCTCAGCTTCGGTCATCGCAGTGCCGGTCATGCCCGACAGCGTGTTATAGAGGCGGAAGTAGTTCTGGAAGGTCACCGAGGCCAAAGTCGTGTTTTCCGGCTGGATATCGACCTCTTCCTTCGCTTCGATGGCCTGGTGCAGCCCTTCAGACAGGCGGCGGCCCGGCATCATGCGGCCGGTGAATTCGTCGATCAGCACCACCTGGCCGTCACGGACGATATAATCCTTGTCCCGCTGGAACAGCTTGTGGGCCCGCAGCGCCTGGTTCACATGGTGGACAACCGTGGTGCTTTCCGGATCGTACAGAGAGGCCTCGGCCTCCAGCAAACCATGCTCGCACAGTTTCTCTTCGAGATATTCGTTGCCATCCTCGGTAAAGGTCACACCACGGGTTTTCTCGTCGATCTCGTAGTGTTCCTCCGCCAGCAGCGGGATCACTTTGTCGATGGTCGCATACAGCTCAGAGCGGTCCTCGGCCGGACCGGAGATAATCAGCGGGGTGCGGGCCTCGTCGATCAGAATCGAGTCCACCTCGTCGACGATGGCAAAGTTGTGCTGCTTCTGGAACACCTGGTCCAGCGACGGTTTCATATTGTCGCGAAGGTAGTCAAAGCCCAGTTCGTTGTTGGTGGCATAGGTCACGTCGCTCTCGTATGCCGCCATCTTCTCAGCGTCGGGCTGGCCGGACCAGATCACGCCGGTGGTCATGCCAAGCTGGGCAAACACCTTGCCCATCCATTCGCTGTCGCGCTTGGCCAGGTATTCGTTGACCGTGACCACATGCACACCCCTGCCGGTCAGCGCATTCAGATAGGCCGGAAAGGTCGCCACCAGGGTCTTGCCCTCACCGGTTTTCATCTCGGAAATGTTACCCTGATGCAGGAACACGCCGCCCATCAGCTGGGTGTCAAAGGCACGCAGGCCCAGTGCCCGCTTGGCGCCTTCACGCACATTTGCAAAAGCTTCGGGCAGCAGCGCATCCAGGCTTTCGCCGTCCAGCGCGCGCTTGCGCAACTCCTGGGTTTTTCCGATCAGCCCTTCATCGCTTAGCTTCGCGAACTCTTCTTCCAGCCCGTTGATCTGCGCGATCAGCGGCCGCGTCGCCTTGATTTTACGGTCGTTCGGTGTGCCGAAAACCTTTTTGGCGAGTGTTCCGAAACCCAGCATATTTTCTCCAGCGATCCTATCTGCGGCCTTTGCATCCGGCAGGCTTGCCCGCCCTCTCCGCAACCCATAAACAAGGGTGGAAAGACGGCTCTGCCAATGGCCTCAAGGCGATGTAAGCGGCAGGGTATTGAGTGTCAACGGCAGGCCCCCGTGCGGCCTAGGAATAGGAAGATTTCAATGCGTAAAGGTCTCACTTTTCTGCGTGGCATGGCGGTGGTGGCTTTTGCCTCGCTTCCGGTGGCTGCCGCAGCGGCCCCTCATGCCAACACGGTGGTTGCCACGGTCAATGGCGAGGAGATCACCATCGGCCATATGGTGATGGCCCGCGAAAACCTGCCGCAGCAGTACAAACAGCTGCCCGATGATGTGCTCTACAACGCCATCCTGGACCAGCTGATTCAGCAAACCGCGCTGAAACAGCAGCTGCATGGCGAAGTGCCCCACTATGTGCAGCTGTCAGTCGAAAACGAAGAACGCGCCATGCTGGCGGCAGATGTGATCGAAACGATCATGAGCAAGGCCAGCTCCGATGAGAAGCTGCGGGCAGCCTATGACGAGAAATATTCGTCGGGCGATGGCGGCGACGAGTTTCATGCCGCCCATATCCTGGTCGAGAGCGAGGAAGATGCGCTGGATGTGAAAAAGGAGCTGGATGCCGGCGCCGATTTCGCAACCCTGGCCAAGGAAAAATCCACCGGACCCTCTGGCCCCAATGGCGGCGATCTGGGCTGGTTCACCACTGGCCGCATGGTGCCGGAATTCGAACAAGCGGTCCTGAAGCTGCATTCCGGCGAGGTTTCCGGCCCGGTACAGACCCAGTTCGGCTGGCATGTGATCCTGCTGCACGAACGCCGCAAGACCGAAGCGCCCGAGTTTGACGAGGTGCGGACCCAGCTTGCGGACGAGCTGCGCCAGAAAGCGGTCGAGGAGCGGGTGAACGAGCTGACCGCCGCCTCGGACATCGAACGGCCCGAGATCGAAGACCTGGATCCGGCCATTCTCAAAGACATTAGCCTGGTAAGGAACTGATCATGGGCGGCACGATGCCTGTTTCTCCGCTGGCTCCGGCCAGCTTCCCGGAATTGCCGGTTATCAAGGGCGTGCGCTTTGCCGCTGCTGCAGCGGGTGTCAAATACCAAGGCCGCACAGATGTCATGCTGGCGGTGATGGATCCGGGCACTGCTGTCGCAGGCGTCTTCACCCGGTCCAAGACCCGGTCGGCACCGGTGCTCGATTGCCAGGCCAAGCTGGGTGGCGCTACGGATGCCGGCGCAGCAATCCTGGTGAACTCCGGCAACTCCAATGCCTTCACCGGCCACTACGGGCAAAGCTCAGTGGCAGAGATCACCGCGGCGGTGGCGGATGCCACCGGCCTGCCGGGCGAGCGGATTTTTACCGCTTCCACAGGCGTGATCGGCGAACCGCTGCCGCATGACCGGATCGTGTCCAAGATCGGTCAGTTGAACGGCGCGCTGGATGCGGGCGCGCTGGAAGACGCGGCTAAGGCGATCATGACCACCGACACCTTTGCCAAGGGCGCCGCGGCGGAGGTGAAGATCGATGGCGAGTCGGTCCGGATTGCCGGCATTGCCAAAGGCTCCGGCATGATCGCGCCGGACATGGCGACGATGCTGGTTTACATCTTTACTGACGCAAAGATCGAGCAGGCCGCGCTGCAGGCGCAGCTGGCAGAGATTTGCAACCGCAGCTTCAACTGCATCACCGTGGACAGCGACACCTCCACGTCGGACAGTCTGATGCTTTGTGCCACCGGAGCTTCGGGCGTGGATGCCACCGGAAATGCGGAATTCGCCACTGCTCTGGAGGAGGTGATGCTGGACCTGTCGCACCAGGTGGTGCGGGACGGCGAAGGCGCCACCAAGTTTGTCGAGATCCAAATCACTGGCGCCGCATCCGATGCGGATGCCAAGATCCACGGGCTGGCCATCGCCAATTCGCCGCTTGTGAAGACCGCAATCGCCGGCGAGGATCCCAATTGGGGCCGGGTGGTCATGGCAATCGGCAAGTCCGGTGCCGCCGCCGACCGGGACCTGCTGTCGATCTCCTTTGGCGATGTTCTGGTGGCGGAAAAGGGCTGGGTGTCGCCGGACTACAAGGAAGAGCTGGGCGCGGCCGAGATGAAGAAGCAGGAGATCACCATCAAGGTGGATCTGGGACTGGGCGCGGGCAAGTCTACTGTTTGGACCTGCGACCTGACGCATCAGTACATCTCGATCAACGCGGATTACCGGTCGTGAAGGTGGTTCTGGTTTCCGCAGTCGCGCTCATCGACGTGGATGGGCGCGTGCTGCTCGCGCAGCGGCCGGAAGGCAAGTCGATGGCTGGCCTCTGGGAGTTTCCCGGCGGCAAGATCGAGCCGGGCGAAACACCCGAGGACGCACTGATCCGGGAGCTACATGAGGAGCTGGGGATCGGCACCTGGGCCTCCTGCCTGGCGCCGCTGACCTTTGCCAGCCATTCTTACGAGGATTTCCACCTGCTGATGCCGCTGTTTGCCTGCCGCAAATGGGAAGGCATCCCGCAGGCCAAGGAAGGCCAGACCCTGAAATGGGTGAGGCCGCAGGATCTGCGCGACTATCCGATGCCGCCGGCCGATATTCCGCTGATCCCGGTCTTGCGCGACTGGCTATAGCATGCCGGGCCCCGGACAGCCCGGGGCCTGCGCCTAGCCATTCGGAATTTCAACTGCTTTTCCGGGCGTTTAACTGCTGCGATTCGGGTCGTGAACTTTTTGTTAATCATTCTCTTCAAACATTAGAGGACGATCCACACCACCACCCGGAATTGCACAAGGGCAGGAGGCGACCATGCTTAAAACAATCACCGTGGGAAGTTTCTCACTGGTTCAGGGCATTTTCATACGGGCACTCCCGGACGGGAAAATCGCGGTGCGGGTTGGCAGAAAAACATACGAAGGCCATCCCGTCACACCTGCAGCCTGAGCCGCCACTCACCTCATTCAGGCGGAAAAGGGCAGCTGAAGCCAGCTGCCCTTTTTCCTTGCCGGAGCGCTACTCCTTTGGAAAACAGGCGGCACTCTTCCGGATAGACCGGTAACCTTGCGCGCCTGCAATCCCGTCTTTCAGCCAGATTTCACCCCAGCCGCGGACGGGGTATGCTTCCCATGCAGCAGCAAAAGGCCGCGCCTGTGTCGTCCGGCAGGATTTCCCCGTGGAAAGTGCTTGGTCTTGCTGCTGCACGAAACGTGCTTGAGCTTTCCATCCACCCCGGGTTCAAAAAAACAGGCCCCGGCGGATGTGCCAGGGCCTGTTTCCAACTTCAATACCAGTGCGGATCAGTCGAGGGTGCGGGTCACTTCCTCGCGCTCGAAAATCTCGATCACATCGTTCGGGCGGATATCGTCGTAGTTCTCGAAGGCCATACCGCATTCCTGGCCGGACTGAACCTCGGCAACTTCGTCCTTGAAGCGCTTCAGGGTCTTCAGCGTGCCTTCGTGGATCACCACGTTGTCGCGCAGCAGGCGGACGCCGGCCGAGCGGCGGGCAACGCCTTCGGTGACCAGACAGCCGGCAACCTTGCCAACGCCGGTGACCTTGAAGACTTCCTTGATCTGCGCATAGCCGATGAAGTTCTCGCGGATCTCTGCCGACAGCAGGCCCGAAGCCGCTGCTTTCACGTCATCAACCAGGTCATAGATCACCGAGTAATAACGGATTTCCACACCCTTCTGGTTGGCAGTGTTACGGGCCGAGGCATTGGCACGGACGTTGAAGCCCATGATCGGCGCGCCGGAGGCTTCCGCCAGGCCAACATCGGTTTCGGTGATCGCACCGACACCCGAGTGCAGCACGCGCACGCGCACTTCCTCGTTGCCGATCTTTTCCATCGCCTGAACGATGGCTTCGGCGGACCCCTGCACGTCAGCTTTGACCAGGATCGGCAGCTCGGAGACGTTTTCGTCTTCCTTGGCCTTCTGCATCAGCTGTTCCAGCGTGGTCGCAGCACCGGCAGCCGCGCGCTTGTCCTTGGCGGCCTGCTCGCGGTAGGCGGCGATTTCACGCGCCTGCGCTTCGGTCTCGGTCACGTTCAGAACGTCGCCCGCTTCCGGGGTGCCGTTGAGGCCAAGAACCTCAACCGGAACCGAGGGGCCGGCTTCCTTGACGCGCTCGCCCTTGTCGTTGATCAGCGCGCGGACCTTGCCGTACTGCTCACCCACAACAAAGATGTCGCCCTGGCGCAGGGTGCCGTTCTGAACCAGAACGGTGGCAACCGGGCCGCGGCCCACGTCCAGCTGCGCCTCGATCACGGCGCCCTGGGCTGCGCGGTCGGGGTTCGCTTTCAGTTCCAGGATTTCTGCTTGCAGCGCAATGGCTTCCAGCAGCTCGTCCAGGCCCTGGCCGGTATGCGCCGAAACTTCAACGTCCTGCACTTCACCGGACATCTGCTCCACGATCACCTCGTGCTGCAGCAGATCGGTGCGCACCTTGTTCGGGTCCGCGGCCGGCTTGTCGCATTTGTTGATCGCCACGATCATCGGCACTTCGGCCGCTTTGGCGTGGTTGATCGCTTCGATGGTCTGCGGCATGACCGCGTCATCTGCTGCCACAACCAGAACCACGATATCGGTCACCTGAGCACCGCGCGAGCGCATCGAGGTAAAGGCCGCGTGGCCAGGCGTATCGAGGAAGCTGAGCGTGGTGCCGCTTTCGGTCTGAACCTGATAGGCGCCGATGTGCTGGGTGATGCCGCCGGCTTCGCCAGCCACAACGCGGGCGTTGCGGATTGCGTCCAGAATCGAGGTCTTGCCGTGGTCGACGTGGCCCATGATGGTGATGACCGGCGGACGGCCCTGCAGGTCCTCGTCCTTGTCTTCCACCTCTTTGATCACGTCTTCGACGTCAGAGTCGGAAACCCGGACAACCTTGTGGCCGAATTCTTCAATGATCAGCTCGGCGGTATCGGCATCAATGGTCTGGTTCTGCGTGACCATCATGCCCATGTTCATCAGCGATTTGACAACTTCGCCAACGCGTTCCGCCATCCGGTTGGCCAGCTCGGACACAACGATGGTTTCTGGCAGCTGCACGTCGCGGATAATCTTTTCCCGCTCGACCTGAACGCCCATGGCTTTCTGGCGTGCGCGCTCCTGCTTGCGCTTCATCGAGGCCATCGACCGCTGGCGGTTTCCACCGCCCCCGGTTGCCTGGCCCAGGGTCAGCTTGCCCGAACGGCGGCCATCGTCCTGGCCCTTGCCGCGGTTCTGACGCTGTTCGCGTTCACGGTCCGCCTTGCGGGGCGTGGCTGCAGGCGCCGGTTTATTCGGAGCCGGACGGGAGGCTTTGGGCGATTCCGCAGCAGGCGCAGCGGCAGCAGCAGCGGCACGTTCTTTTGCCACTTCCGCTTCACGCTTCTTGCGCTCTTCTTCTTCCTGCTTAGCTTTTGCCCGCTCTTCCGCTTCACGCTGCTCGCGCTCTTTGGCTTCCGCTTCGGCACGGCGGCGCTCACGCTCTTCGGCGCGGGCCTTTTCCTCGGCTTCGCGCTGCGCGGCTTCTTCCGCTTCGCGGGCCTTGGCAGCCTGCAGCGCCTTCAGGCGGCGCTCCATTTCAGCGTCACTGATACCGGCAGGCCGGCGGGATCCGGAACCAGCCGGCGCAGCACCGCTGCCGCCCTTGGCTGCACCCGGCTTGGGAACCACAACGCGCTTGCGCTTGGTTTCCACTACGACATTCTTGGTCCGTCCATGGCTGAAACTCTGTTTCACGTTCCCCGGACGGGAACCCCCACGCAGACCCAGTGTCTTTTTGCCGTCACTATCGCTCATAAAGCTCTTTATCCTTCCGTGCGGCCGATGCCGCCCACCATTTCGCGCAAACCTTGCAGTCGTTGCGCCTCATCTACAACACGTTTGCTGAGTCCGCCAGAGGCGACGGCGGCATGTATCACAGTTTGGCGCCCAAATGCCATTCCCAGCTCGTCCGCCGTGAGGCAGCCGATAAATTTGCCCTTGTAAGGCGTGCTCAGCTTCGACTTGCCCCGCCCGGAGCCGTCGGAAGCCTGGATCAGCACCTTTGCGTCTTCCTTGTAGAGCCAGTCCTTGACCTTTTCAAAGCCAGCCACTGCATCGCCGGACTTGCGCGCCAGGCTCAGCAGCTCCACCAAGCGGCGGACAACCTGCCGTTCGACTTCCTCTACCAGTTCGTCCGGCAATTTGACCTGTGCCTTGAAGCCGCGGGCAAACAGCTTCTTCTTCACAGCGGTTTCCAGCGCATCCCGGTTGGACGCCACATAGACGCCGCGGCCCGGCAGCTTGCCCATCACATCAGGCACGACCTGACCCTCAGGGCCCATCACAAAACGGATGAGGCCCTGTTTGGGTTCGATCTCGCCGGTTGCGATGCATTTGCGCTCGCTGCCTTCGGACCGGTCTTTTGTGGCGCCGCCGCGTGTCATTCAGCTCTCCTGTGCGAAGCCCGGGATCAGGCCTCGCCTTCCTCTTCACCAGCGTCTTCGTCCTCGGACGCTTCCGCTTCCAGCTCTGCCGGATCCACCCAGCCCAGCATGATGCGGGCGGTCATCACCAGATCCTGCGCCTCTTCCAGCGACATGCCGAAGGGCTCCAGGATGCCGTCGTCCTTGACGCGCTCGCCGCCGTCGTTGGTCCAGCCGCCGGCCAGTTCCCAGTCGGCGCAGGTGGCGAAATCTTCCAGCGACTTGACGTCGTCCTTGGCCAGAGCCTCGACCATCTGCGGGGTCAGCCCCTCGAAGTGGATCAGGCTGTCTTCGGCACCCAGGGCACGGGCTGCGTCGATCGCTGCCTTGGCCTGTGCTTCCAGATAATCGCGGGCACGGGCCTGCAGCTCCTCGGCAGTGCCTTCGTCGACACCATCGATGACCAGCAGTTCGTCCAGCTCGACATAGGCGACTTCTTCCAGGTTGGTGAAGCCTTCGGAAACCAGCAGCTGGGCAAAGAACTCGTCCAGATCCAGGGTCTCCATGAACAGCTTGGTGCGCGCCTCGAATTCCTTCTGGCGGCGGGCCGATTCTTCTTCCTCGGTCATGATGTCGATGTCGAGGTTTGTCAGCTGCGAGGCCAGGCGCACGTTCTGGCCGCGGCGGCCGATGGCCAGGCTCAGCTGCTCTTCCGGCACCACAACTTCGATCTTGCCGGCTTCTTCATCCAGAACAACCTTGGAGACCTCGGCCGGCTGCAGTGCGTTCACGAGGAAGGTCGGCTGATCTTCGTTCCACGGGATGATGTCGATCTTTTCGCCCTGCAGCTCGTTCACAACGGCCTGCACGCGGGAGCCGCGCATACCCACACAGGCGCCGACCGGATCGATCGAGCCATCATAGGAAATCACGGCGATCTTGGCACGGGAACCGGGGTCACGGGCCACGGCTTTGATCTCGATGATGCCGTCATAGATTTCCGGCACTTCCATCTTGAACAGCTCGGCCATGAATTCCGGCGCGGTGCGCGACAGGAAAATCTGCGGGCCGCGCGGCTCGCGGCGCACGTCCTTGATGTAGCAGCGCACACGGTCGTTCGGGCGGTAGCTTTCGCGGCCGATCTTCTCGTTGCGGCGCAGGATGGCTTCGCCGGCGCCCACGTCGACGATGACGTTGCCGTATTCCTCGCGCTTGACCAGGCCGTTGATGATGGTGCCGGCGCGGTCCTTGAATTCCTCGTACTGGCGGTCGCGCTCTGCTTCGCGGACCTTCTGCAGGATCACCTGCTTGGCCGACTGGGCGGCGATCCGGCCCATTTCGACCGGCGGCACTTCTTCGACGAAGGTCTGGCCGACTTCAGGGTCTGCCATGTACTGGCGCGCCTGCTCGACGGTCATCTCAGCCTGATAGTTTTCCAGCTCGTCATCAGCAACCACAGTGCGCACGCGGGTAAAGGTGGCGCGGCCGGTCTTGCGGTCGATCGACACGCGGATGTCCATCTCGGCGCCATAGCGGCTTTTGGCGGCGCGGGCGAGGCTTTCTTCCATCGCCTCGATGACCAGACCGGGGTCGATCATCTTTTCGCGTGCCACGGCCTCAGCGGTTTGCAACAGCTCCAGCTGGTTTGCAGAGGTGATCGCCATTACTTGTTCTCCTCGTCAGACTCTTCGGTCTCGATTTCGTCGAATGCGTCTTCGTTCAGCGTGCCGGCTTCCTTGCGCTGGCGCAGCATTTCCTTGATCAGCTCATCGGTCAGAACCAGCTTGGCATCGCTCAGCCAGTCGAATTTCAGACCGATGGTCACGGGCTGGCCCTGATCCTCGATGTTGATCAGAACCTCGTCGTCTTCAGTGCCCGCCAGCTCGCCCTTGAAGCGGCGGCGGCCGCCGACCAGCTCTTCAGTTTCCAGCTTGGCCTCGTAGCCTTCGAACATATCAAAGTCTTTCAGCCGGGTCAGCGGGCGGTCAATGCCCGGGCTCGACACTTCCAGCGCATAGGCGTCGATGATCGGGTCCTCGACGTCCAGGGTTGCGCTGACCGCGTTCGAGATCGCAGCGCAGTCATCCACCTCGATGCCGCCTTCGGGCTTATCGGCCATGATCTGCAGCGTTGTCGTCTTGCCGGACATCAGCCGGATCCGCACCAGCTCATAGCCCAGGTCCTCGATCACCGGAGAGACGATCTCGGCCAGGCGCCGGTCGATGGCGGCTTTGGCAATCAGGTCGTTGGTCATCAGACCTCCACTTGGCGCGCGCAGGCCGGGCCTGCAAACACAAAAAAACGGGCGCGCGGCCCGTCGAAATTCCCGGTGGAGCCTTGAGCCAGAGGTTCAACGCGCCGCTGTTGTCAAAGGCATATAGGCGGGTTTGGGCGAATCTGCAAGGGGGGATGCCGATATGTGCAGCGGCAAGGCATTTATAGCACCTGAATGAGAGAATTCTAAGGGCAGCGCCCGACCCTGGGCGGGTGCGAAAGCGCCCTCCCGTGGGGAGGGTCGGGCGCTGCCCGGCGTGCCGCCGGGCGGTACATGCTTTGCAGGCTCTTACCCCAGTTTGCCGCGGATATCCTCTGCGACGGCGTCGACAAAGCCCTGATCCTGGCCGCCAATCACCAGATATCCAACACCATCGCTGACCCAGGAGGCCGCAGCCATGCCGGCCAGAACCTCGCTTTGCATCGGCTTGTCATCACCAGAAGAGCGGGTGATGCAGAAAGCCACCGGCACGCCGTCCGGGCCGAGATAGGCCATTTGCAGCAGTGGCTTGCCCTTGAATCCCAGCAGCTGCGCGCGCTTGAACTCCAGCCCCGCGACGGTTTGCGCCGGGGACAGGTCAACGCCGTGGCCGCTGCCGAACCCGGCCAGCACTTCTGCGGCCGCATCGGGCGACTGCTTGGCATTGGCCACGGTGTCGGTGATGTAGAGCGACTGGTAAGAGGCAACGACCGCCTTCCAGCCCGGCGCCTTGACGGGCTGCGGTCCCGGCTGCAGCAGATAGGTGGAGAGCACGCCCAGGCCAAAAGCCAGCGCCAGCCCGGCCACCAGCCGCAGCGGAGTGCGGGTTTCACGTGGAGCAGGAATCAGCGTCTCGGGCATTTGCGGCGCGCCCAGCGCCTCAGGCGAGAACGCATCGCGCAAAGCCGCCACCGGCAAATCAAGCGCCTGCAGCCGTTGCGCCAGCGCGGCATCGGAGGTGAGCGCAAGCTCAACCCGATCGCGCAGAGCGGCGTCGGCCTCACCGTCCAGATAGGCCGTCAGCTCTTCGTCTGTGAATGCCGCTTGCGCTTCATTCATGTTCCCGTCTCCGTTTCCGACAGCTCTGCCGCGATCT
The DNA here is from genome assembly GCF_000813725.1 of Leisingera sp. ANG-Vp. Taxonomy (GTDB): domain Bacteria; phylum Pseudomonadota; class Alphaproteobacteria; order Rhodobacterales; family Rhodobacteraceae; genus Leisingera. Next base: position 86,822 of record NZ_JWLD01000020.1, on the reverse strand, counting down.
TCTTGCGGGCGGCCGCCAGCCTGCTCATCACCGTGCCGATGGGGACATTCAGGACTTCCGCCGCCTCCTTGTAGGCAAAGCCTTCGACATAGACGAGCAGAACCGTGACCCGCTGGCTTTCGGGCAGTTCCCCTATCTTTGAAAACACCTCACGGGCAAAAATATTCGTTTCCGTGTTTGCGCGCTGATCCGGGATCTCGGTTTCTTCCAGCGCCACCAGCCCGCCGCCGGTGCGCACAGCCGTCGCGCGCAGCTCATTCAGCCACAGCCGGTGCGCCATGCGGAACAGCCAGCGGTCCAGATGCGTTCCCGCCTCATAGCCCGCATGTTTTTCCAGCGCGCGCAGGCAGGTCATCTGCGCCAGATCGTCCGCCCGGTCGCGCCGGCCGGTCTGCATCAGGCAGAACCGCCACAGCCGCGGGTACAGGGGGCTTATCCCCTCCCGGATCTCGTCCTCAGCCGATTTTTTGCCGAACCAGCGAATAATCCGCGCTCCTGCCGTGTTTTGATCCCAGGGCCGGCCGAAACGCCGCGCCACAAAGACATTGATAATCGGAAGGACATAGGATGCTCAACTCACTGTTTCGTGGCGTTTCTGTTGCAGCGCTCGTATTGGCAGGCCAGGCAGCGCTGGCAGGCGGCTGGGTGCTGGACGGCGCCAGCTCCAAACTCGCATATGGCTCGATCAAGAAGGACAGCGTCGGTGAAGTGAACAGTTTCGAGGAGCTGTCCGGCACGGTGAGCAAGGACGGCGCGGTGAGCGTATCGATTTCGCTGCCCTCCGTGGAGACTTTCATCGATATCCGCAACGAGCGGATGATCGAACATGTGTTCAAAGGTGCGGCTGAGGCGACGCTGACCGCGCAGGTCGACATAGCCGCGCTGGAGGCCCTGCCCGCCGCCGGCACGATGGTGGCGGATGTGGAGGGCAAGCTAAGCCTTCTGGGCCGTGAAATTGCAGTGGAAACCGAAATGTTCGTTGCCCGCCTGTCGGAGCGCAAGGTGATGGTCTCGACCAACGATCTGCTGTTTCTGGGCGTCGAGGATGCGGGGCTCACCAAAGGCGTCGACATTCTGCAGGAGCTGGCCAAGCTGCCGGGCATTACCCGCACAGTTCCTGTGACGGCCCGCTTTGTCTTTGAAAGCGATGGCGACACCGCGCAGGCGGCACCCGTCCAGGAAGAGGTTGAAGTTGCACTCGCCGGCGATCCGGCCAAAGGCAAGAAAGTGTTCCGCAAATGCCAGGCCTGCCACAGCTTTGACGAAGGCAAGAACGGTGCCGGCCCCAGCCTGCACGGCATCATCGGCACCGGTTCAGCCGCCGCCGACGGGTTCAAATACTCAAGCGCCTTCCAGGAGGCCAACCTGACCTGGAGCGAAGATCAGCTTGCGGCCTTCCTGGCCGATCCCAAGGGCGTGGTGCCGGGCAACCGCATGGGCTTTCGCGGGCTGAAAAAGGACGAGGATATCCAGAACGTGATCGCCTACATCCGTCAGGAAAGCTGAGAATATCGAGCAGGGGGGACGGCCGCCAAAAGACCTCCCCCAAACTGCGTGCCTAGGCCAGCCACCAGCGTTCGGCGATGCGGCCATCGTCCAGCGCTGAGCGCTGGCCCACCTTGCGGGGAATGCCAACAGTGTGCCGGGCCGCAAGCGCCATGTCGCTGGACGAGGGATGATACAGGAACTCGCCCCGTTTCAGCAGGCCGCGCGGCTCCGGCAGAGCGGCCACGTCGACATAACCGTCGCGCAGCGCCTCGGCGCGGACTGCGGCATCGGGGATCACGATGATCTCAACCGTATCCGCCCAGCCGGCCGTGCCGGATTTGTAGTGATCAGCCACTTTGGAGGCACGGAAATGACGGCCTTCCTGGCCGCGTTCCACCTTGTAGCAGCCGGTGCCAACGGCCTCGGCCAGCGGAACCGGCAACGCGCCGCCGGGAGCAATCATCTGATCAGCGCCGGCCAGCAGATAGGGAAGATGCGGATTGGGCTGCGCCAGTTCGACAAGCAACTGCCGGCTGCCCAGCGCCGTGACAGCCTGCACCTCTGCTCCGGTGATCCCCTGAGTGGCAAGCGACGCGGCCGCGTCCTCCGCCGTCAGCAGAGTGCCATCATGAAACGCCACGCCTTCGCGCAACTCAAAGGTCCAGGTCTTGGCATCCGCCGTGGAATGCCAGGCCGTGGCCAGCTCGCCGCGCAGCACTCCGTCGGGGGCAATTTCGGTAAGCGTGTCATAGACTGCGCCGCGGGCCGCCTGTTCCAGCATGCCGCCGTCGCGCGGCACCGCCAGGCGCAGCACACCGCCGGCCTTGGGCGCAGCATTGACCGACCCGCCGGCCGCCGCCAGCAAGGCGGCTGCAGCACCCGAGGTAAACAGCGCGCGGCGGTCGATGCGCGTCATCGGACAAGCTCCCCTGCAATCCGGTCCATCGCCCGGACCAGCTCAGCGCTGATTCCCGGCTCCGACAAAGCATGGCCGGCATTGCGCACCATCTTCAACTCCGCATTTGGCCACAGTTCGTTCAATTTCCAGGCAGAGGATGGCGGGCAGATCATGTCATAGCGGCCCTGCACGATGATCCCGGGGATGTGCGAAATCCGCCCCATGTTGGCAAGGATCTGGCCGTCGTAGTCCAGGAAGCCGTGGTTGATGAAATAGTGGTTTTCAAGCCGGGCAAAGGCGCGGGCATAGTCGCCGGGACTTTCGCCGCTCTGGCCATTGGAATGCACCGAGGCCAGCGCGTTCTCCCAGGCAGACCAGGCCCGGCCAAAGCGCACTTCCTCGTCCAGGTTCCCGGAAAACAGCCGCTTGTTGTAGGCCGCAATAATGTCGCCGCGTTCGGAATCCGGCACCAGCGACACAAACTTGGCCCAGGTTTCGGGCCAGAACTTGCCGGCGCCGCCGCCATAGAACCAGTCCAGCTCGCCCTTGGTCATCAGGAAGACGCCGCGCAGGATGATGTTCTGCACCCGGTCCGGGTGGGTCTGGGCATAGATCAGCGCCAGGGTCGCCCCCCAGCTGCCGCCGAACAGGATCCAGGACTCGATGCCGAACTGGCGGCGAATCAGTTCCATGTCGGCAACCAGATGCCAGGTGGTGTTGTCCTCGCAGGAGGCATAGGGGCGCGAGCGGCCGCAGCCGCGCTGGTCGAACAGGATGATTCGGTACACATCCGGATCGAAATACCGCCGCATTGCCGGGCTGCTGCCGCCGCCGGGGCCGCCATGGCACACGATCACGGGAATGCCATTGGGATTGCCGCTTTGCTCGGCATATATGCGGTGGCCCTGGCCTGCGTCGATCATGCGCTGGTCAAAGGGCTCGACCGGCGGGTAAAGATAATGCACAGCGCGCTTTTGGTCCGGGTATCTATCCATTACTGACCTTAGTGAAACGTCAGACTACAAAAGAGCACACGGAGACAGGAATGCAAGCGCATCAATCCACAGTCGACCCTGCGGAAGTCGCCAAATTCGAGGCGATGGCGGCGGAGTGGTGGGATCCGAACGGCAAGTTCAAGCCGCTGCATATGCTAAACCCGTGCCGCCTGGACTATATCACCAGCCAGATCGCCGGCGAGTTCGGCCGCGACCTCACGTCACAGCGCCCGTTCGAAGGCCTGCGCCTGCTGGATATCGGCTGCGGCGGCGGGCTGCTGAGCGAACCGATGGCGCGATTGGGCGCCACCGTGATCGGTGCCGATGCCGCCGAAGGCAATCTGCCGGTCGCCCGAATCCATGCGGAGCAGTCCGGTCTGGAGATCGACTACCGCCACACCACCGCCGAAGCCCTCGCCGCGGCAGGCGAACAGTTTGATGTGGTGCTGAACATGGAAGTGGTGGAGCATGTCGCCGATCCGCTGGGTTTCCTCACCGCCAGCCAGCAGCTGCTGAAACCCGGCGGGCTGCTGATCTGCTCCACCATCAACCGCAACCCCAAAAGCTTTGCGGTGGCAATTGTCGGTGCCGAAGTGATCATGCGCTGGCTGCCGCGCGGCACCCATGAATGGTCCAAGTTCATCACCCCGGATGAGTTGTTCGAACTTCTGCGCAACGCGGACCTCAGCCCGGTCGACCGCAAAGGGTTCGTGTTCAACCCGATCACCTGGAACTGGTCGATTTCCGAACGCGACCTGTCGGTGAACTATGTCACCGCCAGCGTGAAGCCTGGGTGACAGCCGGACGTTAAAATCTGCGCACTTCTATCCTTAAGGATAGGTGGTAATCCCTATGCGCTCTTTAGCGCACGGGCCGTGCTTGTTATCGTCAGATAGCAGATTTGGAATACTATCCGGTCTGCAAGGGGCAAAGCTCCAAAACTGAGTGAATGCTTGCCACCGTTGCTGGTGGGTCCGCCCAGAGGTTTTCTAACCGCCACTCACGGATTGATGGGGATCGATGGGGAAGATGGGCGCCTGCTTGCAGGCGTCCTTCTTATTTTTTCGGCACTTAGGAAACCAATCCGGGTTCAGCCGCTTTCTTCCAGCTTGCCGCGCAGCTCACGCAGAATAGGCAGTGTCGCGCGGACCCGGTCGCTTCCCAGCTCGCCAACCACCTCAGAAATCACTGGAATAATCCCCGCCAGTGCCGCGTCGCGGGCCTGTTTGCCGGCCGGGCTGATCGCCACCATCTTGCGGCGCGCGTCGTCCCAGTCTGGGCGGACATGGATGTAGCCGGCCACCTCCAGCTTGTTCAGCGTGTTGGTCATCGCGCCGCGGGTCACGTGAAATGCCTTGGCCAGCTGCGCGGGCGAGCGTTCCAGCCCAGCGCGGGCCAGATGGTTCAGCACCGAGAAATGCGACAGCTCCATTCCCTTGGGCAGCACTTTGCTCAGCCGTGACCGGGCCAGCTGGTCAGCCATGAGTATTTCGCTGAACAGCGATACCGCCAGGGAATTGGTCTCATCCATCAGGGTCCGTCAAACTCCCGGTCGTGGGTCAGGGAAGGCACGCGCTTGCGTGCTTCTTCCACTTTTTCGAGGTCGAGATCAACGAAGGTTACGCCCGGTTCCTGACCGGCATCGGCCAGCACCTCGCCCCAGGGCGCCACGGCCAGAGAATGGCCATAGGTCTTGCGGCTTGGCCCGCGGGAAGCAGGGTGCTTGCCGGTCTGGGCCGGAGCCAGCACAAAGCAGCCGGTCTCGATCGCACGGGCGCGCAGCAGCGAATGCCAATGCGCAGCACCGGTCACATATGAGAACGCTGCCGGCGCGGTGATGATCTGCGCGCCGCCCTTGGCCAAGGCCCGGTGCAGATGCGGGAAACGCACGTCATAGCAGATGGTCATCCCGATATTGGCAAAGGGTGTTTCCGCCACAACCGCCTGGGTGCCCGGGCGGTAGCCGTCGGATTCGCGATAGGTTTCCTCGGGCGTGACCTCCACATCGAACATGTGGATCTTGTCATAACGCGCCTTGATGTCCCCTTCCGGGGAAATCAGGAACTGCCGGTTGGCAAAGCGGCCGTCATCGTCGTGCGTCTTGATTCCCAGCGAGCCCAGCAGCAGCCAGATGCCGTGTTTGGCAGCTTCATCCCGCAGGGCGGCCAGGATCGGGTCGTCCTCTTCGTGGCACAGCACACCGTTTTGATGGGTGCGGCTTCCGGAGAGGCAATTGGTGACTTCGGGCGTCAGCACAAAGCCAGCTCCGCCGCGTACAGCCTCTGCCATCATCGCTTTCACCGTTTCCAGGTTTTCAGCCGGGATGTCGGTGGATGTCATCTGCAGCAGAGCTGTGCGCATGTCTGTTCTCCGGACTTAGGCCGCCAGCAGCGGGTCGAGCTTGCCCGCCTGCTCCAGCGCATAAAGATCGTCGCAGCCGCCGACATGGGTATCGCCGATAAAGATCTGCGGCACGGTGCGGCCGCCATTGGCACGTTCGATCATTTCGGCCTTGCGGCCCGGCTCTGCCAGCACGTTGACTTCGGAAAAGCTGACACCCTTCTGGTTCAGCAGCCGTTTGGCCGCGTGGCAAAAGCCGCAGAGAGGCGAGGTGTAGATTTCGACGGTTTTCATTCAGGACCCCATGATCTGGTTTGCAAGGTTTTGGAGGAATTGGGGTCTCATTGCAACAATTGCCAGAGGGCGGCTCATTGCCTCACGCTTGCGTGACCCGGGCCAGCACTGCAACGCGCACCTCCGCCGCGCCCGCCAGAAGGCACGCATCGGTGCAGGCGCTGAGGGTGGCGCCGGAGGTCATCACGTCATCCACGATCAGGACAGCGCGGCCCTTGATCCGCTCCTGCCGGCGCGGATGCGCCGTGATCGCCGGCCCCAGAAGCTGATAGCGCTGGTCCCGCGTCTTGCCCTCGAGCGCTGGTGTCTTGCGTGTCCTAAGCAACAGATCGGGGCAATGCTCCAAGCCGCTGCGTTTCGCCAACGCATCGGTCAGCAGAGCCGACTGGTTGTACTTGCGCTTCAGCAGCCTGGTCCAATGCAGCGGCACCGGGCAAAGCAGCGGATCATCCCGCAAAAGCGGCTGCGCCAACCGCTCCAGCCATCCCGCTGCTGTCTGCGCAATCTCTGTCCGGTCGCCGTGTTTCAAGCCCAGAACCAGCCTGCGCCCCTGCCCTTCGTAAAGCAACGCCGAGCGCCCCTGGCTCCATGGCCGCGGGTGACGCAGGCAGCTGTCGCATTCCAGCCGGAAACCATCCGCTTCCCCCGGCAGAGGCACCCCGCAGGCCTCACATACTGTGCCGCTGATAAAGTGCATGTCCGCCCAGCAGGCGCCGCAAAGGCCGAAGTCGCTATCGACCAGACCGCCGCAGCTCATGCATTGCGACGGGTAAATCAGCGAAACAGCGGTTTGAATCCCGGCCAGCAGCATCTAAATAGCCCCCATGACACAAGCACCCGGAAGCCAGGCGCCTCAGCAGCTTTTCGACCGCCGCACTTTGGCAGCCCGCCGTGCCCGCAGGCGCGCGGACGCAATGTTCCTGCATCAGATGGCACGCGACGAGGTTGAGGATCGCCTGAGCTTGGTTAACAGAACCTTTACGGCGCCTGCCGTGGTCTGCCCGTTCCCGGAAGTCTGGGACGGGTTCGCGCCCGGAGCCAAAGTTGTCCAGGACGACGATGTTTTGGCATTGGAAGCTGGCGCGCATGACGTCGTGATCCATGCCATGAGCCTGCATTGGGCCAATGACCCGGTCGGCCAGCTGATCCAATGCCGCCGCGCGCTGAAGGAAGACGGGCTTTTGCTGGTCGTCCTGCTGGGCGGCCAGACCCTGCGCGAGCTGCGCGCCGCCATGGCCGAGGCAGAGACCATCGTGATGGGCGGCCTGTCACCGCGCATTGCCCCGATGGGAGAAATCCGCGACCTGGGCGGCCTGCTGCAGCGGGCGGGGTTTGCCCTGCCGGTGGCTGATCTGGTGCCGCTCACAGCCGAATACCGCGACCTGACCCACCTGATCCATGATCTGCGCGGCATGGGCGAGACCAACGCCCTTGCCCAGCGCCTGAAACGCCCAGCGCCGCGGGCGCTGTTTCAGCTGGCAGACCACATCTACCGCGAACACTTCGCCAATGCCGAAGGCCGCCTGCCCGCAACTTTCGAGCTGGTCTGCCTCACCGGCTGGTCGCCCTCGGACAGCCAGCAGAAACCTTTGCGTCCCGGCTCGGCGCAGATGCGGCTGGCCGATGCGCTGAAAGTACCGGAATCCAAGCTCTGATCCCGATAACCTGCAGCTATGGCTGCGCCAATGTGATCCAATTGGCCTTTCGCCCGTAAAGACAGTAACTTCCCCTCGTTCACCGAATTCCAAGCCCCACAGGACCTGCCCATGCTGGACGCCGCCCAGACCGCCAATTGCCCTGCCCACGCTCCTGCCGATCATCCCAAGGTCGCAGCAGAGAAAACCGGCATCCTGCTGGCAAACCTCGGCACTCCGGACGATTACTCCTACTGGCCCATGCGCCGGTACTTGAGCGAGTTCCTGTCCGACAAGCGGGTGATCGACTACCCGTCCTGGAAGTGGCAGCCGCTCTTGCAGCTGATCATCCTGACCAAACGGCCGTTTTCCTCGGGTGCGGCCTACAAATCGATCTGGAATCACGACAAGGGCGAGAGCCCCCTGATGACCATCACCAAGGACCAGACCGCCAAGATGGCCGAGGTGATGAAAGCGCGCTACGGCGATCAGGTAATGGTCGATTTCTGCATGCGCTACGGCAATCCGTCGACCAAATCCAAGGTGCGGGAAATGGTGAAGGCCGGCTGTCAGAAGATCCTGTTTGTGCCGCTCTACCCACAGTACGCCGGCGCCACCTCGGGCACAGCCAACGACCAGTTCTTCCGCGCATTGATGGAGGAGCCCTGGCAGCCCGCGGCCCGCACCATCGAGCCCTATTTCGACCAGCCCGCCTATATCGACGCCTTGGCGCGTTCGGTCGAGGATGCCTATGCCACGGCGGAAAAACGCCCGGACATCCTGGTGGTCTCCTACCACGGGATGCCCAAACGCTATCTGATGCAGGGCGATCCCTACCATTGCCAGTGCCAGAAGACGACGCGGCTGCTAAAGGAACGGCTGGGCTGGGACGACACCCAGATCACAACCACATTCCAGTCGGTATTCGGCCCCGAAGAATGGCTGAAACCCTATACCGTCGATCACGTCGCTACGCTGGCCAAAGAGGGCAAGAAGAACATCGCGGTGATCGCGCCGGCTTTCTCCGCCGATTGCATCGAAACGCTGGAAGAAATCAACGAAGAGATCCGCGAGAGCTTTGAGCACGCAGGCGGCGAGGACTTCCTCTATGTCCCCTGCCTCAACGATGATGAGGATCACGTTGCGGCACTGACAGGCGTTATCGAGCAGAACCTGAAAGGCTGGCTGGACTAAACGCCCGTCCCGGTCCAAATAGGATCCAATATTGGATCGCCGGGCACACCGGCAGACCGGGGAGAGTTTGGATGACGCTTGCGCATTGGGCGGCCGCCCTGAAACAGCATTGGGGCATCGAGGCGGAACTGACCCGCCTGGACGGGGAATACGACCTGAATTTCCTAGCCAAAGGGGCGGATGGCCAGGGGTACATCCTGAAAGCCATGCGCCCCGGTTGCGAGACCTGGCTGGTCGATATGCAGGTGAAGGCGTTTGAGCATATCGCCGAACGCCAGCCTGATTTGCCCTGTCCGCGGGTGATCACCTCGATGGACGGTCAATCATTGCTGAGTATCGCAGACGAAGACGGCAAGCAGCGGCTGGTCTGGCTTCTGAACCAGCTGCCTGGCCGCTGCTATGCCAAGGCTGAACCCAAAAGCGATGCGCTGATCCGTGAAATCGGCCAGGTTCTGGGCGGCTCTGCCAAGGCGCTGGCGGATTTCCAGCACAAAGGGCTAGAGCGCGATTTCAAATGGGACCTGATGCGCGCGGGTTGGATCACGGATCAGCTCTCCTGCATCGGCGATCCCGCGCGCCGAGCGATTCTGGAGGACATTGCCGCTGATTTCGCCAAGTTGGAGCCTGTTCTAAGCAAGCTTCCAAAACAGGCTATCCACAACGACGCCAATGACTACAACATCATGGTCGCAGGTGATCTGGGCGCGCCGCGCCGCGTATCCGGCCTCATTGACTTGGGCGACATGTGCGCCGCGCCGCGGATCTGCGATCTGGCGATTGCTGCGGCCTATATCGTATTGGACCACCCTTCGCCTGAAGCGGCCCTTGCGGCGCTAGTGGCGGGCTATCATGAGGTGTATCCGCTGACTTCCGCCGAAGCGGATATGGTCTGGCCTCTGCTGCGGGCCCGCCTTGCGGTGAGCGTAGTGAACTCCACTCTGATGGCGGCGGACAACCCCGGCGATCCCTATGTCACCATCTCGCAGGCACCTGCCTGGCGGTTCCTCGAAGGTACTGCATTGCACAGCGGTCTGCTGAACGCCCGGCTGCGCGCCGCCTGCGGCCTGCCGGTGGTGGAAGGCGCTGATCGGGTGATGGCCTGGCTGGAACAGGAACGCGGCAATTTCGCCCCGCTTATGGGCGCGGATCTGGCGGATGCGCCAATGGGCTCGCTTTCTGTAGAACACTCCACCTGGCCGCAGAACCCGTTCCACATGCCACTGGAGGAGGCCGCCAAGGTCGGCGAGGAGTTCGAGGACAACGGCCGCATCTGGCTCGGCTATTACCACGAACCGCGGCTGATCTATGCGGAGCCGGCTTTCCGCAAGGGGCCGTGGAAGGCCAGCGACCGCCGTACGGTGCACCTGGCTGTTGACGCCTTTGCGCCTGCAGGGACGCCGATGTTCGCCCCCTTGCGCGGTGAAGTTTTTGTGGCTGAGTACCGTGCCGGGCATCTGGATTATGGCGGGGTCATCATCCTGCGACACGAAACGCCGGAAGGCGACCCGTTCTATACGCTCTACGGACATCTGAACCCCGAATTCCTCGACCGGCTGAAACCCGGTGACGTGGTGGAGAAAGGGCAGGAATTCTGCCGCCTGGGCGATCCCGGCCAAAACGGCGGCTGGGCGCCGCATGTGCACTTCCAGCTTGCTCTGACCACCGAAGGCATCGAGGCAGACTGGCCCGGCGTCGGCGATCCTGACGAGATGTACATGTGGCGCGCGATCTGCCCGAACCCGGCAGCCCTGCTGAACCTGCCGGATGAAAAAGTCCGCTACCACCCCACTGACAAGGGCGAAGTTCTGGCTGGCCGCCGCGCTCATTTCGGCGGCAACCTCAGCCTCACCTACAACGACCCGGTGATGCTGGTGCGCGGCTGGAAGCACCATTTGTTCGACGAATGGGGCCGGCCCTATCTGGACGCCTACAACAACGTCCCCCACGTCGGCCACGCCCATCCCCGCATCCAGGCCGTCGCGGCGGACCAGCTGAAACGGATGAACTCCAACACCCGCTATCTGCACCCGGCGCAAACCGCCTTTGCAGACAAAATCCTGTCAAAACTGCCGGACCACTTCGAGGTATGCTTCTTCGTGAACTCCGGTACTGAGGCCAACGAGCTGGCTCTCCGTCTGGCCCGGGCCCACACCGGTGCCAAGGGTATGGTGACCCCTGATCACGGCTATCACGGCAACACCACCGGCGCGATAGACATCTCCGCCTACAAGTTCAACAAACCTGGCGGCGTGGGCCAGTCCGACTGGGTTGAGCTGGTAGAGGTTGCCGATGACTACCGCGGCTCCTTCCGCCGCGATGATCCGGAGCGTGCTCAAAAATTTGCCGGCTTGGTGGATCCGGCCATCGCAAGCCTTCAGCAAAGAGGCCACGGTGTTGCCGGCTTCATCGCCGAAACCTTCCCGTCGGTTGGCGGTCAGATCATCCCGCCCAAGGGCTACCTGCCTGCCGTCTATGAAAAGATCCGCGCTGCGGGCGGTATCTGCATTGCCGATGAAGTGCAAACCGGCCTTGGCCGTCTGGGCGATTACTACTTCGGCTTTGAACACCAAGGCGCGCTGCCGGATATCGTGGTGATGGGCAAGCCCATCGGCAACGGCCACCCGCTAGGCGTTCTTGTAACAACGAAGGCGATTGCCGAAAGCTTTGCCCAGGGGCCAGAGTTCTTCTCGACTTTTGGCGGCTCTACACTCTCGTGCCGGACTGGCAAGGAAGTGCTGGACATCGTTGACGACGAAGGCCTGCAGAAAAATGCCCGTGTGATGGGCGGCAAGCTGATTGAGGCTTTGAAAGCACTGGAGCAAAAGCATGCCTGCGTTGGCGACGTTCGCGGCATGGGGCTGTTCCTCGGTCTGGAGCTGATCAACCCTGACGGGTCAGAGGCCACAGAAATTTGCTCCTACATTAAAAACCGGATGCGCGACCACCGCATCCTGATCGGCAGCGAAGGACCCAAAGACAGCATTCTGAAAATCCGGCCGCCGCTGACCATCGAAGAAGCGGATGTGGAGATGATCATCACCGTTCTGGACGGCGTGCTTACCGAAGTGGAGGCGGCCTGACAGGCCCCTTCACCTCCTGCAATCAGGCAACAAAAAAGGCGGTGGGAAACCACCGCCTTTTCTGTAACCGTGTATCGAAATTAGTTCGATGCAACAGCTGCGCCGATCAGGACCAGCAGCAGCAGCGGCAGCAGGATGCCGCTGGAAGAACCCTGAGCTTCTTCCACGATGACCGGCGGTTCAACAACCGGCTCGGACAGGTTGCCAGCAGTGGCGGTCGAAGCAGCAGCAGTCAGCGCAGCGGCGATAACGAGTTTTTTCATGTTAACCTCCAGAATTTGCGCGGATCAAACAACTGAACCACGCACCCAAGACTTACCTCGTAATTTTTTCTAACCAGCAAAAATGCGGGATTGCAATTGCTTGTTATAGTTAACAGCTTAGCGCCCGGACCCGTGTCGTCAAATAAGCAACACCTGCGTGCCGACTTTGGCCAGGCTGAACAATTCGGCGATATGCTCATTGTAAAGACCGATGCAACCGTTGGAGGATTTGCGGCCGATCTTACGCGTGTCGTGGGTGCCGTGGATCCGGTAGTATTTCCAGCTCAGATACAGCGCATGACTGCCAAGCGGATTATCCGGGCCCGGCGGAATAAAGGCCGGCCATTCCGGATTGCGTTTGCGCATATTGGGTGTCGGCGCCCAGCTTGGCCCCTCGACCTTGCGTGTGATTGTGGTCCGGCCGCGGCGGGTCAGATCATCCGATAGCGGCACCGAGGACGGAAACAGTTTGTAGATGCTTTCATCGTGGGACCAGTAGTGCAGCGCGCGGCTGTCGATATCGACCAGAATCGCTCCGTTGCGCAGATTGTCGAAGTAGGGCGTCCAGGATTTGGCTCGGAATGCGGAAATGTTGCGCTGAACCGGCGGTTCAGGTTCCGGCGGCGGGCGCAGCGGATCAAAAGCCTGCTGTGTTTCCTCTGCTTCTTCCTGCGCCAGGACGGGGGTAGATATCACAGCTGCAGTGCCGGCAAGGAACTGCCGCCTGCTGAGGTTGTCAAACGGATTTCGGGACATCACTCTTTCCAATTCACGCAATCTGGATCCAAGGTTGCCGCATTTTATGACCGGAAAGCCGCAGTCGCAAATCAATCCGGCCGACCAATCCGCATATTTCTGCCGGCGCATTTGCACCTCTGCCACAGGAAGGATAAGTCCAACGGCATCTGACGGAGCGAGAGAGCAAAATGAAACGTGTTTTTCTGCTGGCAGCTGCTGCAATCCTGACCCTTGCCGCGGCCTGCACGCCGGCAACCGAAACCGGCGGCGCTTACAGGATTCGGAATGCCGACAAGGTGCAGATCCGGATGCTTGATTCCGTCAATGCCCTGCGCCAGGCCGCAGGCGCGCAAACCGTTCAGCTGAATGCAGAATTAACCGCCGCCGCTGCCACCCACTCCCGCGACATGTCGGTGCAGAACCGGCCCTGGCACTTCGGCTCCGACGGCTCCTCTCCCTTGGACCGGATTGCCCGTGCGGGCTACTCCGGCACGCTTTTGGGCGAGAATATCTCGGAAACTTACGAGAATGAGCAGCAAACGCTGACCGCCTGGCTGGAACAGCCCGCGACCCGCGCGGTGATCCTTGACCCCAAGGCTGTGAACATGGGCTTCTCCTGGTTCCAGGAAGACAACGGCAAAATCTGGTGGACAATGGTCATGGCCAATTGAGCTGCCGCGCCGTGCGTCAGCGCGGCGCCAGGCCCAAGTCTGCCAAGATGGGCCGGCCAAGCCGGCGCATCTGCAGGCGCGGGAGCGCCCCCGGCATCTGATCAGGGCCGCAGTGCGATGGTGGTGCCGTTCTGCACCATCGCATAGATCTCCTCGATCTCTTCATTTGTCACGGCAATGCAACCCGCAGTCCAGTCGTCCACCCGGGCTGCCCGCTTGCGCTCCTTGGTGTTGTTCGGCTGGCCGTGAATAAAGATTTCGCCGCCCGGCCGTTTCCCCTGGGCCCGGGCGTGGGCCCTGTCCTGCCCGTTGGGATAAGAAATCCCTACCGACAAGTGGTAACTGCTGTTCGGATTGCGCCGGTCGATCAGATATGTGCCTTCCGGGGTTTTGCCATCGCCTTCGAACTGCTTATGCCCCAGCGGCGCAAATCCCAGTTCAACTTCGTACTCCCGCAGGATCTCATCATTGTGCAGCAAGTACAGTTTGCGCGCGCCCTTGTTGATCACCACGGAAGTGACCTGGGGCCCGTTGTACGTCTTGAACCTGCTGACTGTGCTGGCCGCATTGCTGCAGCCCGCCAGCGCCAAGCTGGCCGCGGCACCGATTCCAAATGCCCTTCTGTCCATTGTTGAGCCTGTAGTTCTTATTTGCCTCTAACCAGCCCATACCGCGAAACCGGCATTAAGAAAATTCACATTTTCCTGCTTTCGGTTTCGCTCAAGGCTCCTTGTCCTGGGCAGACGGGCCGGACAGCTTCTGCTCGATTGCCGCCAGACGGGTCAATACTTCATCCCGGTAGGCATCGGTCCGCTCGCCTTCTTCTTCGCCATGGGCATCCTGCATCGAGTTCACAATCAGGCCGACCAGCAGATTCACCACCGCAAAGGTCGTCACCATGATGAAGGGCACGAAGAACGCCCAGGCATGCGGATGCACTTCCATCACCGGACGCACGATCCCCATCGACCAGCTTTCCAAGGTCATGATCTGGAACAGAGAATAGGCGCTGAGGCCCAGATCGCCGAACCATTCCGGGAAGTCCTGGCCGAACAGCTTGGTCGAGATCACCGAGCCGATGTAGAAGATGATCGCCATCAGCAGGAACACGGATCCCATACCCGGCAGCGCGGTGATAAAGCCTTCAACCACCCGGCGCAGCCGCGGCGCCACCGAGATCACCCGCAGCACCCGCAAAATCCGCAGCGCCCGCAGCACCGACAGCCCTTGGGTGCCGGGCGCCAGCGCAATGCCGACGATCACGAAATCAAACACGTTCCAGCCGCTTAGGAAAAACCGGTGCCGCCGCACGATGAGCTTGGCCAGAATCTCCACCACAAAAATCGACAGGCAGATGTAGTCGATCAGGTGAATCAGCCCGCCAATTTTGGCCATCACCGAAGGCGCCGTTTCCAATCCCAAGGTAACCGCATTGACCAGGATGACAGCTGTAATGAACCGGCCGAAGCGGTCGCTGTCCAGGATAGCGGCCAGGCGGCCGGTTGGAGGTGTCGCTTGGGTATCGGTCATCTCAGTCTTCCAAAGTGAATTGCGCAACCAGTTCGGTATGGGCCGACCAGCGGAACTGGTCAACAACCTGCACCCAATCAAGGCTGTAGCCCGCCGAGACAAGGGCCTTTGCGTCACGGGCAAAGCTCACCGGGTTGCAGGAGACATAAGCAATCACCGGTGTGCGCGCCTTGGCCAGCTGTGCGGTCTGCGCCTCAGCGCCGGCCCGCGGCGGGTCAATCACCGCAGCATCAAAAGCCGCACCAAAGGGGTTCAGGTCTTCAGGGAGCAGCGGGTTGCGGAACAGATCGCGCGCCTCGGTGGTGACTTTCTTCAGCCCTTGCGCCTTGCGCCAGCCGGCATCCAGTGCCTCCACCATCTCCCGCTCGCCTTCCACCGCGTGCACCTCGGCGTGCTGCGCCAGGGGCAGCGTGAAGGTGCCGCAGCCGGCAAACAGGTCAACGATCCGCTTGGCCCCTTTGGTGATTTCCAGCACCCCTGCCAGCAGCGCATCCTCGCCCTCGCGGGTGGCTTGCAAAAAGGCGCCCGGCGGCGGGCAGACACGGGCCGCGCCAAAGGGCTGCACCGGAGGCTGCTCCATCGCAACCGGTTCATCATCCCAGGTCAGCCGGGCAATCCGGTGCTTCTCCGCCAGCTGCGCCAGTTCAATGCGCAAAGGCCCATCCAGCGGCTTGCCGTTTTTGACCAGCATATCCAGCCCGGCATCCGAGGTGGTGACGGTCACCGCCAGCGGAGTCTTGCGGCTGGCGCCGGCCAGAGCCAGCGCTTCGGCCACTGGAACCGCCGCCATCAATGCCGGCTCCAGCAACTGGCAATCGGGAATTTCTGTAATCACATCCGACGCCTGGCCATGAAACCCGGCCATCGCCCCCTTCTTGGTGCGGCGCACCGCCAGCGTCGCACGGCGGCGCGAACGCAGCGGCGAGGTGCGGATGGGGCGGAACTCAGTCTCCAGCCCCTGCGCCGTCAGCGCAGTGCGCACCACATCGGTCTTCCACTCCGCCACAAAGGGATCGCTGGCGTGCTGCAGCTGGCAGCCGCCGCAAGATTTATAATGACGGCAGGGCGGCTGCACCCGGTGCTCGGACGGGGTCTCGATCCGGATACCGGTCAGGCGGCTGCCATCGGCGATGCCGGAAACGGTTTCGCCAGGAAGGGTACGCGGGGCAAACAGGGGGCCGTTGGCCACGCCATCACCCTGATGACCCAGTCGGCTGATCTTTGCTGTGGTTCTGGCTGCGTCAGTCATGGCCGCTCCATAGCGCGGCACATGGCCCAGCAAAAGCAAAATGAACGGGGAATTCTATTCAGCTGCCTCAGCCGCGTCGTCATCGGTGCAGATAAAGCCGCCCGACTGCCGTGCCCAGAACTGAGCATAAAGCCCGCCTTGGGCCAGCAGCTCCTCGTGGCTGCCGCATTCGGCAATCCGGCCCTTCTCCATCACAATGATCCGGTCCATCTCGCTGAGCGTCGACAGCCTGTGCGCAATCGCCAGCACGGTCTTGCCGTCCATCACCCGGTGCAGCGCTGCCTGGATTGCGGCCTCAACCTCGGAATCCAGTGCCGATGTCGCCTCGTCCAGCACCAGGATCGGCGCGTCTTTCACGATGGCGCGCGCCAGCGCAATCCGCTGCCGCTGGCCGCCCGAGAGCTTTACACCGCGCTCACCCAGATAGGCGTCATATCCCTGGCGTCCCTGCCCGTCTTCCAGCTCGGTGATGAAATCATGCGCCTCGGCTTTTTCCGCCGCGGCGATCAGCTCTTCTTCCGAGGCATCGGGCCGTCCGTACAGAATGTTCTCCCGCGCCGAACGGTTGAACATCGCGGTTTCCTGGGTGACCATGCCGATCCGGCTGCGCAGCGAATTCTGAGTAACGCCGGAAATATCCTGGCCATCGATCCGGATCTGCCCTTTTTCCCCGTCATAGAGCCTGAGCAGCAGCGACACGAGGGTCGATTTCCCGGCCCCTGATGCGCCCACAATACCGAGCTTTTCACCCGGCTGAATGGTCAGGCTGATGCCCTGCACCCCGCCTACGTCGCGGCCATAGGCAAACTCCACCTGGTCAAAGACAATGCCGCCCTCGCTGACCTGCAGCTCCGCAGCATCCGGAGTATCCTCGACCCGCTCACGCACCGAAAGGGTCTTCATCCCGTTCTCGATCTCGCCCACGTTGGAATAGATCGCCATCAGCGTAAAGCTGACCCAGCCGGTCATCTGGGCAATACGGATCGAGACCGCGCCGGCAGCGACAATGTCACCTTCGGTGGCCGTGCCCGACTGCCACAGAAACAGGGTCGCACCGATCAGCAGCACCGGCAGAACACCGGCCAGGCACATCAGGCAGAAGCGGAAGCTGGCCGAGAGATAGCCGAAGTCCAGCGACTTCTCCCGGAAGGAAACCATGGCGTCCTGCGCCGTGCGTTCTTCGTGATCGGCATGGGCAAACAGCTTCACCGTCTTGATGTTGGTGATCGAGTCGACCACCTGGCCCGTCACCATCGCCCGCGCGCCGGCCCGCGCACCGGAACGTTTGCGCACGCGCGGCAGGAACCAGCGGATCAGCGCGAAGTAGCCGATCAGCCAGGCCAGAAACACACCAGTGATCCGCCAATCGATAGAGCCTAACAAGGCCAAAGAACCCGCAAGCGAGGCCAGAGCAAAGGCCACCACATTGATCATCTCAGTGGTGACAGAAGTCACCGCCGTGGCTGTCTGCATCTGTTTCTGGGCAATCCGTCCGGCAAAATCGTCGTCGAAAAACCGCACCGACTGGCCCAGCGTCCAGCGGTTCAGCCGCGACAGCACCAGCGGGTTCACATTGGGCTGCACCACGATGGCGTTCGAAGCAGCAGACAGTCCAAACAGCACCGGGCGCACAAACAGGAAGAAGCCCAGCGCCAGTGCGATCACCGCCACGTTGCCCGCGGAAAAGAACTGCTCGGGCCCGCTGGCAATGGCGGTGTCGATCACCATGCCGAGGATAAAGGCGGTGCCCGCCTCCATCCCGCCGGCCAGCGCCGAAAATGCTGCTGCCATGAACAGCATCGGCCAGGCACCGGACAGGCACCAGCGCAGGAAGGCCCCCAGCCGCTGCGGCGGCGGCCCCTCGGCCGGGCGGAAGGCGTCGATCAGATTGCCAATGTTCATTCTGCTGCCTCGATGTTCAGGAAGCCGCCGGACTGGCGGGCCCAGAGCTGTGCATAAAGCCCCTGCGCTTCCAATAGCGCCTCATGCGTGCCTTCTTCAACTATACGGCCCTGATCCATCACCAGGATACGGTCCATCTGCGCGATGGTGGACAGCCTATGTGCAATAGCGATCACCGTCTTGCCCTGCATCATGCCATAGAGAGTTTCCTGAATGGCCGCTTCCACTTCGGAATCCAGTGCCGAGGTCGCCTCGTCCAGCACGAGGATGGGTGCATCCTTCAGGATCACCCGCGCGAGCGTCACCCGCTGGCGCTGGCCGCCCGACAGTTTCACCCCGCGCTCACCCACATGGGCGTCATAGCCCTTGCGGCCCTGCGGATCCTCCAGATCGAGGATGAACTCATGCGCCTGGGCCTGCTTGGCAGCCGCGATCATCTGCTCCTCAGTGGCATCAGGGCGGCCATACAGCAGGTTGTCCCGCACCGAGCGGTGCATCAGCGCGCTGTCCTGCTGCACCATGCCGATCCGGCTGCGCAAACTGTCCTGCGTCACCGCACGGATGTCCTGGCCGTCGATCAGGATCTGGCCGCTTTCAGCGTCATAGAAGCGCAGCAGCAGCTTCACCAGCGTCGACTTGCCGGCCCCCGACCGCCCGATCAGGCCGATCTTTTCTCCCGGCTGGATGGTCATGCTGATCCTGTCCAGCCCGCCGGCCTCGCGCCCGTAGTGGTGCGAAAGATTGCGCAACTCGATCTCTCCCTCGGCCAGCCGCAAAGGGTCGGCATTGGCGGCATCCACCAGGTCGATAGGCTGGGCGATGGTTTCCATGCCCTCGGCCACAACGCCCAGCTGGCGGAAGAAGGAGGTCAGCGCCCACATGATCCAGCCCGTCATCGCATTGAGCCGCAGGGTCAGCGCCGTTGCCGCTGCCACCAGGCCAACCGAGGCTGTGCCCTGCATCCACAGCATCACCGCCCAGCCGACGACGCCGACAATCAGCAGCCCGTTCAGCGTAACCAGCGCCGCATCCATGACAGTGAAAATCCGCATCTCTGCCTGGAAGGTCTTACGGGTGTTTTCGATCGCATCGCGCGCATAGGTCAGCTCGTGGTCGTGATGGGCAAACATCTTGACCGAGTGGATGTTGGAGTAGCTGTCGACCACACGCCCCGTCACAGTCGAACGCGCATCCGAGGACGCCTGGCTGGCCGGCCCCACCCGCTTGACGGTCCACATCACCAGCAGAGCATAGAGGCCGAACCAGATCGCCAGCGGCAGCATCAGCCGCACGTCGGCAACCCACAGCAGCACTGCCGCGCCGACCAGGTAAGCCAGCGAAAAAGTGATCGCATCAAAGACCTGAAAGATCACCTCTCCCGCCGCAGGCGGCGTCTGCATGATCCGGTTGGCAATCCGGCCGGCAAAATCGTTCTCAAACCAGCCAACAGACTGGCGCAGAACATGCTTGTGCGCCCGCCATCGGATCAGCGTGCCATAGTTCGGCAGGATTGCGTTGTTCAGCAGCACCACGTCCAGAAACTGGATCAGCGGCCGCAGCAGCAGGATGAACAGGGCCACCAGGATCAGCTCGGTGCCGTAGGTCTCCCAGACCTGTTCGGGCGTACCGGACATGATGTCCACCACCCGGCCCATGTAATAGATCAGCCCGACCTCAATCGCGGCGACGATCACCGACATCAGAGCGGTCAGGACAAAAACAGTTTTGAACGGCTTGGAATAGCCGCGCAGAAACGGCCACAGCCGTGTCGGCGGCGTGTCGGTTTCAGGGTAGGCGCAATAAGGATCAATGAGGTTTTCAAAAAAGCGAAACATGCGGGTGCTCCAGGCGTTCGAGCATTATTTAGGAATACAGATGAAGACAGCGGGCCGCCCAAGGCTCCCACGTCCCAAACGGGGCTAGGTCTCAGGCGTTAGAGAAACCAAATCCCGTAATACATCAGCATTCCTCCCGTCATGTGGTGGCTGCCCTAGGCTTAAGCAAGATTTTTTGCTTTGTCACCCCCCTGCGGTTGTGACGCTGCTGACAGCGTGTGTCAGCGGAGGGAGGCGAGCAGCTCTTCGCGGCTCAGAGCGAAACCCGAAGCGATCCAGTCAGCTTCTAGCTTTTTCAAGGCCGCACCCAGCGCAGGACCCTTGTAGTCCGGCAGAAGATCACGGGCTTTCACCGGAAAGACAGCATCTGCACCCAGCGCAACATCAGGCTCTAAACCGGGCGAAACCGGCTGCTCGAGCAAGGCAGCACGCAGAAGCAGCGCATCCAAGGCTTGCTTTGCACCCAGTCTGTAGCCCAGTTCCCCTGCTCCAGCAGTGCCCTCCGCAGCGTCCCGGATTGCAGCCAGATGAGCCGCCTGCGCTTTGCTGAGCCGAAGGGCTTCCTGAACCCCCTCCCCGCCCAGCGCGGCAAGCCGCCGGATGGGGGAGGCAGCCCGGTCACCTTCCAAATGAATCAGCGGAGCCAACGCACGGTCGTCCGCACCGGGAAGCACATGGATCAGAGCGCCGGATTGCCGCATCGCCGCGACAGAGGGCGCAGGGTCCGGCGCTGCCAGAAGTTTCAGCAGCTCGGCCCCGATGCGCTCTTTGGACAAAGTCGCCAATCCGTCCAGGTTTGCTGCAATGGCGGCCAGTGCGTTTGCGTCGAACCCCTCGGCATGATCGCCATACCAGGCATGAAACCGGAAATAGCGCAAAGACCGCAGATAATCCTCCCGGATGCGGTTTTCCGCAGAGCCTATGAAACGCACCCGGCGCGCCTTCAGGTCCGTTATTCCGCCAAGCGGATCGACAATTTCCCCGCCTGGGCGCGCATAGATCGCATTCATGGTGAAGTCGCGGCGGCGGGCGTCCTCGGTGATGTCTTTCGAAAACGCCACCACCGCGCGGCGGCCATCCGTGGCCACATCCTTGCGGAAAGTGGTGATTTCATGCGGAATACCGTTCTTCACCAGCGTTACGGTGCCGTGGTCGATACCGGTCGGGATGGCTTTGATGCCAGCGCGCGCCGCCAGCTCCATGACCTGATCCGGCAGGGCGTCGGTCGAAATATCCATGTCCGACACTGGCTCTCCCAGCAGCGCATTCCGCACGCATCCGCCGACAAACAGCAGTTGCGCCCCGTCTGCCGTTACCGCTTTGCAAACCGCCTGGGTTGCCGGGTCATTCAGCCAAGGCTGATCTATCCGCATGAACTCTCCATCCGTGCCGCAAGCCCGCGCAGCATCCGCGCGGTCGCACCCCAAATGTAATAGGGGCCATAGGGTACGGTATAGTAGCGGCGGCGGGTGCCGCGCCAGCGCCGGGACTCGATAATGTAGTTTTCCGGATCCAGCACGTGGGAGAGCGGCACCGAAAACACCTCTGCCACTTCGCCCGCTTCCGGACGGGAGGTAAAACCGTCCCGGATCAGCGCAACAACGGGAGTGACCGAGAAACCGGTGACCGTCTCATGCTCCGGCAGACAGCCGACGATCTCCGGCAGTGCCTGCGGCAGGCCGATCTCCTCCCAGGCTTCGCGCAGCGCGGCGGCGCAGGCGTCCTTATCGCCGGCATCCACCTTGCCGCCGGGAAAGGCGATCTGGCCGGGGTGGTGCTTCAGCGCCGAGGACCGTTTGGTCAGGATCAGCCGCGGTGCGCCAGCGGCAAGGGAGATTGGCACCAGCACTCCAGCAGGCCGCAGCTTGCGCCCTTCCGGCAGCACGGTGCCCGGGTTGAGGTCAAAGTCAGAGGAGCCGCCGCCCTGTTTGCCCAGCGCGGCGGCAAGTCTGTTGGTTAGATCCAGCGCGGTCTCACGCACTGGGCGGGTTTTCCGCATCAAACCCCAGCGAGGCCGGGTCCAGATCGTAATGCGCGCCACAGAACTGGCAGTCGGCAGTCACCCGGCCGTCATCCGTGGTCATCTTCTCAATGTCCTTGGACGAGTAGATCGACAGGCTTTGGCGCACGCGCTCTTCCGAGCAGGTGCAGCCGAAACGGACCGGCTGGAAGTCATAGACCCGCGGTTGTTCCTCGTGAAACAATCGGATCAGCAGATCAGTCGGCGTGACCGACGGGCCGATCAGCTCCAGCGCTTCCACCGTATTCAGCAGCATGGTGACCCGATTCCAGTTCTCTTCCTCGTCGCCGGAGACCAAATCGCTGGCTTGCAGAACCTCACCGGAGCCTTCGCCTTGCGCTGCAAAAGGCGACGCCTTCGGCATGCTCTGCAGCATCACACCGCCGGCGCGCCAGTGCTCGGGCACACCCGGCTCGGCCGACTTGCCAAAGCTCAGCTTGAACATGGTCGGCAGCTGTTCGGACTGGGCGAAGTACGCCTCGGCGCAAGCGCGCAGCGAACCGCCGGACAGCGGCGTGATGCCCTGGTAGGGCTGGGTGCCGTTGCCCTGGTCGATCAGGATTGCAAAGTAACCCTCGCCCACCTGTTCAAACGGATCGCCGTCCGTCAGCCGGTCGCGGTCAAAGCTGGCATAGGCGCGGATCTGGCCGATCTCACCCTCTTTCTGCGGCGCGTAATAGTCGGTGGCGATCATCCGCACCGCCCCCTTGGACTGCACCTGCAGCGACAGTTTCCAGCGCAGCGAGATGGTCTGGCCGATCAGCGCGGTCAGCAGCGCCATTTCGGCAACCAGCGCCTCGACCATCGGCGGGTAGTCGTGCTGTTTCAGGATACCATCCAGAACACCGTCCAGCCGCGCTACGCGGCCGCGCATGTCGGATGCATCAAGCTGGAAGGGCAGGACGGTGTCGTCCCACGCGATTTTCGAACCAATAGTCATGGGGTTTCCTTACGCGCCGGGGATTGGCATACCGGGGCTATATAGGAGAAACGGCAGCAGAGTGAAGGGGCCGGCCGGTGATCAGACGATTTGGCGAGACGCCGCAGAAGGGCCAGACCTACCGCAGACGCCCCGGCGCCTATGCGCTGCTGCCGCGGGACGGCAAGCTGCTGGTCACCTGCCAGTATGATCCGGACCCCGACATCCAGCTTCCCGGCGGCGGCATCGATCCGGGCGAGTCGCCTATCCCTGCCCTGCACCGCGAGGTTTACGAGGAAACCGGCTGGAAGATTTCAACGCCGCGAAAGCTGGGCGTGTTCCGGCGCTTCGCCTATATGCCAGAGTATGATCTTTGGGCAGAAAAACTGTGCCACATCTATGTGGCCCGGCCGCTGCGCCAGGTTGGACCGCCCTTGGAAGAAGATCACGAAGCGCTGTGGATGCTCCCGCAGGAAGCAGCAATCCGGCTAGGCAATGCCGGCGACCGCCATTTCGCCGCGCAACTGGCTGCGCGTCTGTAAGTCACTGCCAAAGCACCCTCTAAAAACACAAAATCCCAGCTACGGCCGGGGGATGTCTGACAGCATGCGGAAAGAAGAAGTTACGGTCCCTGATATTCGAACAGTGTTGCCGAGACGTCATCCTCAAGGCCGTGTTCCTTGCTCA
The DNA here is from genome assembly GCF_000813725.1 of Leisingera sp. ANG-Vp. Taxonomy (GTDB): domain Bacteria; phylum Pseudomonadota; class Alphaproteobacteria; order Rhodobacterales; family Rhodobacteraceae; genus Leisingera. Next base: position 63,085 of record NZ_JWLD01000020.1, on the reverse strand, counting down.
TCACCTGGGTCAGATGCCAGTAGAGATCGTCAAGGAATTCCTTGCCGCTTTGATCAGAGCTGCATTTACCCACCAGCTCCAGCAGGCCCTCGGGCTCCAGCATTGAACCGTCTTCCAGACGCGCCTCAGTGAAACCGTCGGAGAACAACAGCAGCCGGTCGCCCTTTTCCATGGTGAATTCTTCCTGGCTGTACCCGATATCCGGCACCAGCCCCACCGGCACGCCCCCCTTGCCGATGAACTCCAGCTCGCCGTTCTGCCGCAGCAGCAGCGGATGCGGGTGGCCGGCCTGCACCATCTTGACCACCCCGCTGCGCAGGTCGGCGATGCAATAGGCCATGGTAAAGTATTCTTCGATGCCGGTGTCCGCGATCAGCCGTGCATTCAGCAGGCTGGCCACTTCCTCGGGCTGCCGCAGGGCGTAGAACCGGTTGAACCGCTTCTCCATACCGACGTTCTGATCGAAATAGTTCGAGGACAGATAGCCGCCCAAACGCGCCGTCATCATTGCAGACGTGATGCCGTGGCCCGAGACATCAATCGAATAAAACCCAATTCGATTAACCCCCGGAGAGAACATGCCCACCAGGTCACCGCCGATATGGCCGCAGGGCTTCAGCAGCAAGCTGACCGTGGAGGAGCCAAAATCTTTGGACAGCTCCGGCACCAGCGATTCCTGGATCTTGCGGGCCTGGATCAGGTCCTTGTCGATTGCGTCGTAAACCCGCTGCAGCTCGCCCAGCGTCTCTGACACAATGCGGTTCTTCTCGGAGAGTTCCCGCTGCATCCGCAGAATACGCTCACCTGCAGAAATACGCGCACGCAGCTCATCCGAGCTGACCGGCTTGGTCAGGAAATCATCGGCGCCGGCGTCCAGGCCCTCGGCAACCTCGTTCTTCTCACTCTTGGAGGTCAGCAGGATGAAATAGGCGTAATCTTCGCTGGAACGGTTGCGGAAGGCGCGGCAGAACTCCAGCCCGTTCATGCCCGGCATCATCCAGTCGCTGAGGATCAGATCCGGGGTTTCTGCCTGACAGATCTCCATCGCCGCCTCGCCGCTCTCGGCCTCGACAACCTCAAATCCCCATTTCTTGAGAGAGGCCACAAGGATGCGTCTCTGAAGCCGGCTGTCGTCGACAACCAGCACACGGCGTATTGATCCGGCCACTGTGTGGTCCTCGTTGTCCATCGAACTTTCTGGCAGCACCGAAGGCACCTCACAAATGGCATAATCAGATGAGCTTGTGATACTATCGGTCCAGAAATTTAACAGGCGGTGAAACCTAAAATTTGAGCTTCCCTCTTTCTTTCACTATATTTTTACTGCAATCAACTTAAGAAATTGCCCATCGCGATAGATCGTAAGGACGCTATGACATGATTGACTGGCCGCGTGTGACCGAGCTGCGCGAAGAAGTTGGGGCAGAAGATTTTGAAGAAGTCGTTGAAATCTTTCTCGAAGAGGTCGAGGAGGTCATCGGCAAGCTACAGGACAGCGACCGGAGCCAGCTGGAACAGAACTTGCACTTCCTGAAAGGCAGCGCGCTCAACCTTGGGTTTGCAGACTTCTCAGACATGTGCCTCGACGGCGAGCGAAAGTCCGCGCAGGGCGATGCCGAAAACGTCGATGTCTCTGCCATCATTGCCAGTTTTCACGATTCGAAGGCCGTTTTCCTGGCAGGTTTGCAGGAAAGATTCTGACCTCTCAGCCCGGCATCAGATCACGAATTGCGCCAGTGTCTCGTCCTGGGTGATGTCCGTATAGGTCATTCCAGCTGCATCCAACCGCGCGAACAGCAGCTCAAAGTTCTCCGGCCGTTTGGTTTCAATGCCGATCAGCACCGATCCGAAATTCCGGGCAGACTTCTTCATATATTCAAAGCGGGCGATGTCATCCTCCGGCCCTAGAATGCCAAGAAACTCCTTTAGCGCGCCGGGACGCTGCGGAAGGCGCAGGATGAAGTATTTTTTGACTCCGGAATAGCGCTGCGCCCGTTCCTTGACTTCGGGCAGCCGCTCGAAATCGAAGTTGCCGCCGGAAGTGAGGCACACCACGGTCTTGCCGCGGATCCAGCTGCGCACGTCCTGCAGCGCCTCCACCGACAGTGCCCCGGCCGGCTCCAGAACGATGCCCTCGACGTTGAGCATCTCGATGATGGTGGCGCAGATCCGGTCCTCCGCGATGCTGAGCACATCCGGCAGCGGAACGTCCTTCAGGATGTCAAAGGTCTTGCTGCCGATCCGGCCCACCGCAGCACCATCACAAAAGGTATCGACGTGATCCAGCGCCACGGGCTTGCCCGCGGCAAGCGCCGCGCGCAGGCAGGCACCGCCGGAGGGTTCCACAAACAGGCTGTGCACCTCATCGCCAAACCAGGATGCAACGCCGGAAGACATGCCGCCGCCGCCGACCGGCAGGATCACATGATCCGGCGCCTTGCCCAGCTGCGCTTCGATCTCCACCGCGATCGAGGCCTGGCCTTCGATCACATCCGCATCGTCGAAGGGTGACAGAAAATGCCCGCCCTCCTTGGCGCACCACTCCTGCGCCGCCGCAAGGCAGATATCGAAATAGTCGCCAACCAGATGGATCTCGATATTGTCGCCGCCGAACATCCGGGTCTTCTGGATCTTCTGCTGCGGCGTGGTGACCGGCATGAAAATCACCCCGCGCCTGCCCATGTGGCGGCACATGAACGCCACGCCTTGAGCGTGGTTGCCGGCCGAGGCGCAGACAAACAGCTCCTGATCGGGCTGCTTGCGCATCGCATTCAGCGCGCCGCGGATCTTGTAAGAGCGGACCGGGCTCAGGTCTTCGCGCTTCAGATAAATGTCAGCGCCGAAACGCTCGGACAGATGCACATTGCGTTGAAGCGGCGTGGGCGGAAACACATCGCGCATCGCCGCCTCGGCCTTGCGGGCCTGGGTCTTGAAATCGCTCATGTATCCTTCAGTGGCGCAAGCCCGCCCCCAAGGCAAGGGGCGGGCGAAAAGCATACATAAGAATACCGGCTGTCAAACCGCGCGGCCTTCGACAAAATGGCCATAGAAAGTGGTGAGAACGCTGACACTCACCAAGGACATGACCAGCATGGCCACCGCTGAAAAGACAACTCCAAGCGGGGCGAAAACTGCTATCGACAACCCAGAAATAAACTGCAGCAAAAGCTGCAGAATCCCCAACAGGACAAGAACAACGAAGATTGTGCCGGAGGATCCGGAAGTGGCTCTCCACGACTCACGCAGCAATAGCGGCCTGCCAATGGCTACAGCCGGCAAAACGGGAAGCATTCGGTACATCGCAATAAGAACGAAAATAGAGTACCCAGCGATCAAGAGAAGCATAGGTACCAGCGCTCCCGGTCCCATCGCAGAGATAAGGCCGTTAACAAGAAGCATCAGTGGAATATAGAGCACAACCACTAGAAACCCGATGACCAGCATGTGCCCGAAATAGGACAATATCCGATCTCCTTTGAAAGCGGGAAACCAGCTTGTTGGATACTCTTCCAGAAGGATGAACCGGTGCCATGCCACAAAGATCCAAAATTGAACCGCTATGAAGATCAGCATTGCGGCGATGAACGAAAAACCCAGCTTGCCGGATTGCAAAGTATCTGACAAAGCCTGCTCATCCCAAAACATGGCAATCGGTTGCCCGGTTGAGCTGAGTACAGCATAGATGAGCGCAAAACCAATCAAGACGGGCACAAGTGCAATTCTTATCGCCCACTCGAAGTTCCTAAGAACCATTCGAACCGAGTGTGCGAAAATCGACCAGCCTTTCATACGGGCATTCTCCAAAAGAACGTTTTGTATTGCCGCGCACGTTATGCGTGCCCGGCGGATTAGAAAACCCCGGACAACCTTGCCCTTCCGGGCAAAACCCGCTACGCCCCACACGTTCTGACCTGAGAGGGAATTCCATGTCCGCGCCCAAGAAAGTTGTGCTCGCCTACTCCGGCGGCCTCGACACCTCGATCATCCTGAAATGGCTGCAGACCGAATACGGCTGCGAAGTTGTCACCTTCACCGCCGACCTCGGCCAGGGTGAAGAGCTGGAGCCCGCCCGCAAGAAAGCGGAAATGCTGGGCATCAAGCCGGAGAACATCTTCATCGAAGATGTGCGCGAGGAATTTGTCCGCGACTTCGTCTTCCCGATGTTCCGTGCCAATGCGGTTTACGAGGGTCTGTACCTGCTGGGCACCTCCATCGCCCGCCCGCTGATCTCCAAGCGCCTGGTTGAGATCGCCGAACAGACTGGTGCCGATGCCGTTTCCCACGGCGCCACCGGCAAAGGCAACGACCAGGTCCGCTTTGAACTGGCGGCTTACGCGCTGAACCCCGACATCAAGGTGATCGCGCCCTGGCGCGAGTGGGATCTGTCCTCGCGCACCAAGCTGCTGGAATTCGCCGAGGCCCACCAGATCCCGATCGCCAAGGACAAGCGCGGCGAGGCGCCCTTCTCCGTCGATGCCAACCTGCTGCACACCTCCTCTGAAGGCAAAGTGCTGGAAGACCCGGCGGAAATGGCGCCCGACTATGTCTACCAGCGCACCGTGCACCCGGAAGACGCACCCGACACCCCGGAATACATCGAGATCACCTTTGAAAAAGGCGATCCGGTTGCCATCAACGGCAAGGCGATGTCGCCGGCAACCATCCTGACCGCGCTCAATGAATACGGCCGCAAGCACGGCATCGGCCGCCTCGACCTGGTCGAAGGCCGCTTTGTCGGCATGAAGTCCCGCGGCATCTACGAGACCCCGGGCGGCACCATCATGCTGGAAGCCCACCGCGGCATCGAATCCATCACCATGGACCGCGGCGCGATGCATCTGAAAGACCAGCTGATGCCGCAGTATGCTGAGCTGATCTACAACGGCTTCTGGTACTCGCCCGAGCGCGAAATGCTGCAGGCGGCGATTGACGCGAGCCAAACCCATGTCTCCGGCACCGTGCGCGTGAAACTCTACAAAGGCTCGGTAAACACCGTTGGCCGCTGGTCGGAAAACTCGCTTTACTCCGAGGCGCATGTGACCTTTGAAGAAGACGCCGGCGCCTACGACCAGAAAGACGCCGCAGGCTTCATCCAGCTGAACGCCCTGCGTCTCAAGCTGCTGGCCGCCCGCGAGCGCCGCGTCAAGAAATGAGTGAATACGACGACATAGACGGCGATTTCGAGGACGATTTCGCGGAAGAGCTGGATATGTTCGTCGAAGCTCAGGACACCGTATGGGCGGATGTCCTGAGGGAACTCTCTGCAGGACAGAAGACGAGCCACTGGATGTGGTTCGTCTTTCCCCAGCTGGCCGAGCTCGGCCGTTCCCATATGGCGCAGCTTTACGGGATCGAGGATCTTGCTGAAGCCACCGCCTATCTGAACCACGGGAAACTGCGCGCCCGCCTGATCGAGGTCAGCCGGCTGATGCTGTCGCATCAGGGCCAGGATGCTGCACAGATCCTCGGCGGCATCGACGCCAAGAAACTGCGCTCCTCGATGACACTGTTTGCCGCGGTGCCGGACGCGCCGGAAGACTTCCAGCAAGTGCTGAATGCCTTCTATGGCGGCCAGCCCTGCCCGCTGACCCAAGAGGCGCTTGCCGCCGGGTAACGACCCAGCCTCCCCCTTGGTCAATATTGCCTGTGATAACTAGCCCGCCTAACCCTTCCCTCAGCTGGGGAGGACGTTATGGCGCTGGACGAAATTGCCGCACACATCAAGAATGGCCTGACCGGCAAGAGCTTTGACGGCTCCCTCAAATTCGATTGCGGTGAGGACGGTGTGATTGTCCTGGCAAACGGAGACGCCAGTACCATAGACCGGGACACCGACTGCACCTTGCGGCTGTCTCCCGAAAACCTGACCAAACTGCTGACCGGCAAGCTCAATCCGATGACCGCCGTTATGATGGGCAAGATCAAAATCTCCGGCGACATGAGCGTCGCCCTGAAACTCAGCAAGCTGATCACCTGAGTCTCTTCTTCTGGCCAAGATATCCTGGGGTGAGCGCCCCAGACGCGAGGGGCAAAGCCCCTCCTTCCCTCAAATCTTTGCCGCCTTCATCTTCTCATAGTACGGCATCGCTGCCTCCAGCACTGGCTGCAGCTCCTCCGGAACCTCAGGCAGCGCCTCTTCCGGGCCGGCAAAACCGGTGGAGTTCCAAACCGCCCCGTACCAATGCGCGGCCCAGGCACCATCGTCCTTGTGGCCGCCCTTGGGCCAGCTCAGCATTCTGGGCGAGAACGGCATGCCAATTGCCTCGCACAGCTGCTCCAGCTTGGCGGCCGGATCCTCGCGGATATCGTGGCTGTCCACGACAACCGGCGTCTGCCCCCAGCTGCGCACCAAATCAAACAGCTCGGCCTGCTGGCGGAAACCGATATCCTCTAGCGTGGGGTTTTCCCGTTTCACCGCATAAGAGGCTATCACCCGGGCCGGATGCCGGATCAGGAAGACATTGACCACTTCCCGCATCCAGTCCCGCGGAACGCCGGGGATCATGTGGTGGGTCATATGCTTTTGATAGTAAAACGGCTTGGCCGCTGGGACCGGCCCCAGCAGCGCTTTGGCCACGGTTTCCGGATCCTGCGGCTGGCTGTCCAAAATCTCTGCCCGCATGGGATGATCCAGGCCGGTCATCGCCAGGTAGGCCGCATAAAACGGCTCATCCGCCACCGCGCAATCGCCGCGGTTGCCAAAGGCATACATCATAGCCGTCGACAGGTTCCGCGGCCCGGACCACATGGCAATCCGCATCAGGCGCACTCCCGCTCAATGAGTGCCTTATACAGGCCGCGGATGCGCTCGGTCATCGGCCCCATCACGCCGCTGCCGATCTGCCGGCCGTCAATGTCGCCCACTGGGGTTTGCGCCCCGAAGGTGCCGGTCAGAAAGGCCTCATCGGCTCCATAGGTGTCGACCAGCGAATAGTTCCGTTCATACACCGGGATACCGTTTTCGCGGCACAGGTCGATTACCTTCTGCCGGGTGATTCCGTTCATGCAGTAATCGCCGGTCGAGGTCCAAACCTCGCCCTTGCGCACGATGAAGAAGTTGCAGGCGTTGGTGGTGTTCACAAAACCATTCACGTCCAGCATCAGCGCCTCATCCGCGCCGGCTTTTTCAGCCGCCACACAGGCGATGATGCAGTTCAGTTTGGAATGCGAGTTGAGCTTGGGATCCTGGGTCATCGGCAGCCCGCGGATATGGGGCACCGTCGCCAGCTTGATCGGCCGCGGCAGGTTGGGGCGCGAATGCTCCATGATGATCGCCATGGTCGGCCCCTGCTGCGACAGGGATGGATGCTGGAACGGCCGCGTCTTCACCCCGCGCGTCACCATCAGGCGCGCATGGGCATCTGTGGTCATGCCATTGGCTTTTTGTGTCTCTAACACGGCATTTCTGACAGCTTCCCGGTCCATGCCAATGTCCAGGTCAATCGCCTTGGCCGCCTCGAACAACCGGTCCAGATGCTCATCAATAAATGCCCAGGTGCCGTTGTAGAGCCGCAGCCCCTCCCAGACACCGTCCCCCAGCATGAAACCGCTGTCATAGACACTCACCTTGGCCTCAGCCTTCGGTACTACCTCGCCATTCAGATAGATCAGGATCTCTTCGTTGCGCTGATCTTCCTGTGCCTGATGGGTGCTCATCTTTTCGGTCATGCTGTCCTCCTGCGGGCGCAAACTAGTAATATTGGATCCAATTTCCAAGCAGTAACTTGCTGTCACCTGTCTGTGAAATCCGGCGCCGGCGGGTTGAGCGGCCGGGCGCGAGCCGGCAGGGTGGCTGCAAACAGGATGGAGGCAGAGAATGCGTGTTCTGGAAACCTTGAAACCCCTGGCCCTGATGGGCCTGATTGCCATCGGCACTGCAGCGCAAACAAATCCGCTGCAGGCCCAGTCCACCGAGGTGCTGACCGTTGCGGGCGGCTGTTTCTGGTGCGTGGAAAGCGATTTCGAGAGCGTCCCCGGGGTGGTCGAAGCGGTTTCGGGCTATACCGGCGGCAAGACGGAAAACCCGACCTACAAGGAGGTGACCCGCGGAGGTTCCGGCCACTACGAGGCGGTGCAAATCACCTTTGATCCGGCAGAAGTGTCTCGGGAACGGCTTCTGGAATTGTTTTTCCGCTCAGTCGATCCCACCGATGCCGGCGGCCAGTTCTGCGACCGCGGAGACAGCTACCGAACCGCTGTGTTTGTCTCTAATCCTGCAGAAAAGTCATTGGCCAGCCAGGTAAAGGCAGACGCTCAGGCGGCCTTGGGGCAGAAAATTGTGACTCCGGTCCTGCAGGCAGGCACATTCTACGAGGCAGAAGATTACCACCAGGACTACTACAAGGGAGAGAGCCTGGTGTTCACCCGCTTTGGCCCGAAAAGGCAGGCCGCAGCCTACAAGCGCTACCGCCAGGCCTGCGGCCGTGACGCACGGGTAGCGCAATTGTGGGGGGATGCTGCTCCCTTTGCCAAAGGGCATTAAGGCGGGGCGCTGCCCCCTTGGCCTGACAGCCAATTCCCCCGGGGTATTTGGAACCAGAAAGAAGCAGGGCGCCCAGGATCAGAAACGGGCGGCCTGTACCTCTGCCAGCTCAGGAATGACGTCTGCCGTGCCGTGCCGTGTCACCATCAATGCCGCGGCGCGGCTGGCTGCTGCCATTGCCTTCTCCATGGCCAGGCCCTGGTCCAGGCCTGCCAGCACATAGCCGGTGAACGTGTCGCCGGCACCGGTGGTGTCGACCGCGGTGACCGGCAAGGCCGGCACATCCTGAACCGCGCCCGTGCCGCCATCGATATGCCGGGCCCCCTTGGCGCCGAGCGTGATGATCACATCCCTGACGCCGATTGCACCGGGCGGCTTGCCAATGGCCTGCTCAAGCTGTGCCGCCTCGACTTCGTTCAGGATCAGAAAGTCCAGAAACGGAAGCACTGCCTGCACAGCATCAGCATCGAAAGGGGCTGCCGCGTAGCAGACCCGCAAACCCAGCCGCCGGCCCAGCTCTGCCGCCTCAGCCTGCAAGCTGGTTTCATTCTGAATCACCAGAGTGTCGCCTGCCCTGGCTTTGGAAAGCGCCTGTGTCAGCTGCTCCAGCGCCAAAGCACGGTTGGCGCCGGGAAACAGGATGATCTGGTTCTCACCGCCCGGTTCAACCGCAATGACCGCATGTCCGGTCGGTGTCCCTGTTTCCATGACATGGCCTGTGTCCACGCCAAAGGCCGTCAGCCGTTCGCGCGCCCAAAGCCCGTCCGGCCCTACTGCACCGATGTGAAACACCTCGCTGCCGGCACGGGCGGCGGCAACCGACATATTGGCGCCCTTGCCGCCCAGGAACCGGTCCAGGCTGGAGGCGGCAAGGGTTTCCCCCGCCGCCGGCAGATGCGGCATGGCATAGACCATATCCGCGTTGATCGAGCCCAGATTCCAGATCGCCATGCCGGATCACCCGATGTTGCAAGCCGCCAGCACCGCCATGTTCAGAATGTCATTGGTGGTGGAGGTGGTGGAACAGATCTGGATCGGCTTGTCGATGCCCGAGAGGATCGGGCCGATCACGGTGGCGCCGCCCATCTCCTGCATCAGCTTGACCGAAATCGAAGCCGAGTGGCGGGCCGGCACGATCAGGATATTGGCCGGGCCGGTCAGGCGCTGGAACGGGTAGTAGCGCTGCGCCCGCTCGTTCAGCGCCACATCAACGGTCATCTCGCCTTCGTATTCAAAATCGACGCCGCGCTGATCCAGCACGGTGGGGGCGACATGCATCTTCTCGGCCCGTTCCGACACCGGGTAGCCGAAGGTGGAGAAGCTGACAAAAGCCACCCGCGGCTCAAGCCCCATGTGGCGGGCCACGCCGGCGGCGCGCTCGGCGATGTTGGCCAGGTGGTTCTCGTCCGGCCATTCATGCACCAGCGTGTCGCCGATCAGCACGATCCGGCCTTTGTGCAAAAGCGCGGTGACGCCGGCAACACCATGCTCGGCATCGGCATCAAACACATGGTTGATCCGCTCCAGAACATGCGCGGATTTCCGGGTAGCCCCGGTCACCAGACCGTCGCCATGGCCATGCGCCAGCATCAGACTAGAGAACACATGCCGGTCGCGGCCGACCAGGCGGTGAATATCCTTGTGGTCAAACCCCTTGCGCTGCAGGCGGCTGTAGAGGAAATCCTTGTAGGCATCAAAATGCGGGGTGTTGGCGGCATTGACCACCTCAAGCTCGCGCACTGCGTCGCCCAGGCCGGCTTTTTCCAGCTTCTCGCGCACATCTTCCTGACGGCCGACCACCAGCGATTTGCCAAAGCCCGAGCGCTGGTACATCACCGCAGCGCGCAGCGCCCGCGGGTCGTCGCCCTCGGCAAAGATCATCCGCGACTGGGCCGAGCGGGCCCGTGCGTTGAGGCCGCGCAGGATCGAAGCGGTCGGGTCCATGCGGGACTTGAGGCCGACTTCATAGGCATCCATGTCGATGATCGGGCGGCGGGCCGCTCCAGTGTCCATGCCGGCCTTGGCAACCGCCGGCGGGATCCGGTGGATCAGCCGCGGGTCGAACGGGGTCGGGATGATGTAATCGCGGCCGAAGGACAGCGACTTGCCATAAGCCAGCGCCACCTCGTCCGGCACGTCTTCACGCGCCAGAGCGGCCAAGGCATGGGCACAGGCGATTTTCATCTCGTCGTTAATGGCACGGGCGTGAATGTCCAGCGCGCCGCGGAACAGGTAGGGGAAGCCCAGCACGTTGTTGACCTGGTTCGGATAGTCCGACCGGCCAGTCGCAACAATGGCATCCACCCGCACCTCATGCGCCTCTTCCGGGGTGATCTCCGGATCGGGGTTGGCCATCGCAAAGATCACCGGATTGTCGGCCATCGAGGCAACCATCTCCTGGGTCACCGCGCCCTTGACCGACACGCCAAGGAATACGTCGGCACCGCGCATCGCTTCTTCCAGAGTGCGCAGATCGGTAGTGATGGCATGCGCCGATTTCCACTGGTTCATGCCCTCGGTGCGGCCCTGGTAGATCACACCCTTGGTGTCGCAGACGATGCAGTTTTCGTGCCGCGCGCCCATTGCCTTGAGCAGTTCGATACAGGCGATGCCCGCCGCACCGGCACCGTTCAGGACGATTTTCACGTCCTCGATCTTCTTGCCCGAGAGATGCAGCGCGTTGATCAGGCCCGCAGCGCAGATCACCGCGGTGCCATGCTGGTCGTCGTGGAAGACCGGAATGTCCATTTCTTCCTTCAGGCGCTGCTCGATGATGAAACACTCGGGCGCCTTGATGTCTTCCAGGTTGATGCCGCCAAAGGTCGGACCCATCAGCTTGACCGCGTCGATGAATTTGTCCGGATCTTCAGTGTCCAGCTCAATATCGATCGAGTTCACATCGGCAAACCGTTTGAACAGGACCGACTTGCCCTCCATCACCGGTTTCGAGCCCAGCGCCCCCAGATTGCCCAGGCCCAGCACTGCGGTACCGTTGGAGATCACAGCAACCAGGTTGCCCTTGTTGGTATAATCATAGGCGGTCTCGGGGTTTTCTGCGATCGCTTCACAGGGAACTGCCACACCCGGAGAGTAGGCCAGCGACAGGTCCCGCTGCGTCGTCATCGGAACGGTGGCGTTGATCTCCCATTTACCCGGCGTCGGCTGCAGGTGGAACGCCAGGGCTTCTTCGTTGGTGATCTTTGATTTGGGCATTGAAACTCGTGTCCTCTCCTCGTCGCAGCCCGTCTTATCCCAGCCAACCGCAGCCCTCAATCAAGGGTTTCAAGAATCTGTATAGCCAGAATTGAGAAAAAAGCGGCTAAAAGACGATAAATTCCGTCAACCTTTCGCCTTAAAGTAGACCGCCAGATGCTGCAATTATTCATTAGCTGTTAACCCGCACCTGTAGGCCAGGTGGCGCTGCGGCTCGAATATCAAGTCTGGAAGCACCTGTCAGAATGACGTCTGTCCGCCCGAAACCGGGCATAGGATCAAAGGAATAATGAGGAATGATAAGCATCCACAACAATTCCGGTGCGATGGTTGCCTTGCAGACCTTGGGAGGCACTACTGAACAGCTCAACAGTGTTCAGAACAGCATCTCAACCGGTCAGGAAGTCAATACCGCGCAGGACAATGCTGCGCTTTGGGCCATATCAGAGCTGATGAACTCGGACATCTCCGGCCTGCGCTCGGTTTCGGATTCTCTGTCCTTGGGCGAGGCAACCGTAGCCGTGGCCTCTGCCGGGGCTGAGCAGATCACCGAGACCCTGTCAGAAATGAGGTCTTTGGCAATCATGGCCAGCAGCGGCATGGGCGACTTCAGCACGTATGAAGCCGCCATGGCCAGCAAAACCGAGCAGATCAATTCAATTGTCTCATCCTCCAGCTTCAACGGCGTAAACCTGCTGAAAACCAATGTTGATGGCAATGGCGGCACCTCGCTTACGGTTGCTTCTTCGCTGTCCAGTGCCGGTGGCGTGTCAACCCTCAGCGTTGACGGTGTTGATTTCGAAGGCAGCCCGTTGTTTGACCTCGGCAACCGGACATCCATCACTGACAGTGCCAGTGCGCTGACAGCTTTGAGCGAAATCGAAGGTTTTCTGTCTTACGCCATCGACAGTTCGGCTGCTTTAGGCGCCAGCGCCAACGGCCTGGCTGGACAGAACGATTTCAATAGCAAGCTATCGGATTCGATCACCCAGGGCGTCAGCTCGATGATCGATACCAGCATGGAGGAAGCCGCTGCCCAATGGCGTGCCCTGCAGGCCCAGCAGCAGCTCAGCACCGTGGCGCTTTCAATCGCCAACACCATGCCCGACACGCTGCGCAACCTCTACTGACAGCAGGCCGCCGCCGGGACAGCCGGCGGCGGCCATATCCGGGTTCCCCTCGGACTCCCCCCAATGTAAATGTCATGCAACGACGACCCCGGGGGACTTTTCATGACCGTAACGCCCATGATGGCGCAGTATCTCGAGATCAAGGCAGCGCATGCAGACGCGCTGCTTTTTTACCGGATGGGCGATTTCTACGAGATGTTCTTTGAGGACGCGGTGAATGCGGCCGAAGCCCTCGACATCGCGCTGACCAAACGCGGCAAGCATAACGGTGAAGACATTCCGATGTGCGGCGTGCCGGTTCATGCCGCCGAGGGCTATCTGCTGACTTTGATCCGCAAAGGCTTCCGCGTCGCCGTGGGCGAACAGATGGAAAGCCCGGCCGAGGCCAAGAAACGCGGCTACAAATCCGTGGTGAAACGCGATGTGGTGCGGCTGGTGACCCCTGGCACCCTGACTGAGGATTCCCTGCTGGAGGCACGCCGCCACAATTTCCTGGTCTCCTACTCCGAACTGCGGGATGAGGCCGCGCTTGCATGGGCCGATATCTCCACCGGCGCGTTTCACGTGATGCCGGTTGCCCGGGTCCGCCTGTCTCCTGAGTTGGCCCGCCTCGCCCCCTCCGAACTGATTGTCGCCGACGGCCCCGCCTATGACGCCGCCCTGCCGCTGGCTGATGAATACAAAATCCCGCTGACCCCGCTGGGCAAAGCAAGCTTTGACAGCACCGCAGCAGAAAAACGCATCTGCAGCCTGTTCAACGTCAGCGCCCTGGACGGCTTTGGCACCTTCACCCGCGCGGAAGTCTCAGCCATGGGTGCGCTGATCGACTATCTGGAGATCACCCAGAAAGGCAAGCTGCCGCTGCTGCAGCCGCCGCAGCAGGAGGCCCAGGACCGGGTGGTGCAGATTGACGCCGCAACCCGCCGCAATCTGGAACTGACCCGCTCGCTGTCCGGCGGCCGGGCCGGCTCGCTTCTGTCGGTGGTGGACCGCACCGTCACCCCCGGCGGCGCCCGCCTGCTGGAACAGCGCCTGTCCAGCCCCTCGCGCAGTCTGGATGTGATCCACCAGCGCCTTGCCGCCCTGGATTTCACTGTTGATCAGACGCAGACCGCAGAAGATTTGCGTGCTTCACTGCGCAAGACCCCTGACCTGGACCGCGCCCTATCGCGCCTCGCCTTGGAGCGCGGCGGTCCCCGCGATCTGGCCGCCATCCGAAACGGGCTTTCTCAGGCAGAGGTGATTGCTGATCTCTGCTCTGGTCAGGACCTGCCCGATCTGATGGCTCGCGCCATGTCCGACCTGCAGGGATTCGATGACCTGCTCTCACTGCTGGACGCAGCCTTGATCGCCGAACCGCCCCTGCTGGCGCGTGACGGCGGTTTCATCGCCACCGGCTATGACCCGGAGCTGGACGAAGCCCGCACCCTGCGCGACGAAGGCCGCTCGGTCATTGCCTCGATGCAAAAGCAATATGCCGAGCACACTGGCGTTGCCTCGCTGAAGATCAAGCACAACAACGTGCTGGGCTATTTCATCGAAACCACCGCCACCCACGCGGACAAGATGATGTCGCCGCCTTTGAACGAGACCTACATCCACCGCCAGACCACCGCCAACCAGGTGCGCTTCACCACGGTGGAACTCAGCGAGATCGAGACCCGCATCCTGAATGCCGGCAATCTGGCGCTGGAGATTGAAAAAAGGCTCTATGCAAGGCTTTCCGGCGCTATTCTTGATTGCGCGGCCCGGCTCAACACTGCCGCCCGGGGATTGGCCGAGCTGGACCTGCTCACCGGTCTCGCCGATCTGGCCCGCGGTGAAAACTGGACCCGCCCAAAGGTCGACAACAGCCGTGCGTTCCACGTGGAAGGCGGCCGCCACCCGGTGGTGGAACAGGCGCTGCGCCAGCAGGGCGGCGAGACTTTCGTGGCCAACGACTGCGATCTGACAGCCCAGGACGGTGCCGCGGTCTGGCTGCTGACCGGCCCCAACATGGCCGGTAAATCGACCTTTCTGCGCCAGAACGCCCTGATTGCCTTGCTGGCCCAGATGGGAAGCTATGTCCCGGCTGAGGCTGCCCATATCGGCCTGGTCAGCCAGCTGTTCAGCCGCGTCGGCGCCTCCGACGACCTGGCCCGCGGCCGCTCCACCTTCATGGTCGAAATGGTCGAAACTGCCGCGATTCTGAACCAGGCCGACGACCGCGCCCTGGTGATCCTGGATGAAATCGGCCGCGGCACCGCCACCTATGACGGCCTCTCCATTGCCTGGGCGACGCTGGAACATCTGCACGAGGTGAACCGCTCCCGGGCGCTGTTTGCAACCCACTACCACGAGCTGACCCAGCTCGCCGCCAAGCTGGAGGGCGTCGACAACGCCACCGTTGCGGTCAAGGAATGGGAAGGCGAAGTGATCTTCCTGCACGAGGTGCGCAAAGGCGCCGCCGACCGTTCCTATGGTGTCCAAGTGGCACAGTTGGCCGGTCTTCCCGCTTCTGTGGTGGCCCGGGCGCGTGATGTCCTCGACATGCTGGAGCAAGGCAGCCGCGAAGGCGGCACCAAGATCCAGATCGACGACCTGCCCCTGTTTGCAGCTGCCCCGCCGCCACAGCCCAAGGCACCCACAGGCCCCTCGCCGGCAGAAGAACTCCTGGCCGGCATCCACCCGGATGACCTATCGCCACGTGAAGCGCTGGAAATGCTCTACAAGCTGAAAGAAGCCGCAGGCTAAACAAAAGCGGCCCCAACCGGGACCGCTCTTTCATCTTGCCAAAAATACTCCCGCCGGAGGCAGCGCCCGCAGGGGCGCTTTTTCTTATGCCGGCGTCGAAGACACGCCAACCTGTGCTGCGCGCAGCAGGCGGTCGTGCAGCATGAAACCTTCCGCCGACACCTGGATGATATCGCCCGCTTTGGTGCCCGGCACCGGCGCTTCGAACATTGCTTCATGCACCTTCGGGTCGAACTTGTCGCCAACCTCTGGCGAGACAATCCGGATGCCATGCTTCTCAAACACGCCCAGCAGCGAACGCATGGTCAGTTCCACGCCTTCGATCAGCGCCGCGGAAACTTCGCGCTGCTCATCGGTCGCCGCTTCAATCGCGCGCTTCATGTTGTCATAGACCGGCAGCATGTCGCGGGCCAGTTTCGAACCGCCATAGTTCTCTGCCTCGCGGCGTGCCTTGTCGCCGCGCTTGCGGGCGTTCTCGGCATCCGCCAGCGCCCGCATGAACCGGTCTTTCAGCTCATCCCGTTCCGCCCGGAGCGCATCGATTTCCAGCGAGGCGTCATCAAATTCCTCGGTCTGCGCTGCCAGCTCTTCAGCCTCGGCGGCGGCGATGTCATCCAGAAAGTCTTCGTCCTTGAGCTCTGCCATGTTTCACCTCTAACTCCGGTCCGACAACAGCTTGCCGACCAGTTGTGCCGTATAGTCCACAATCGGCACGATCCGTCCGTAATTCAGGCGTGTCGGGCCAATCACCCCCACCGCACCAATGATCTTTCGATCCGCGTTCATATAGGGAGACACCACCAAAGAGGAACCCGAAAGTGAGAAAAGTTTGTTCTCCGAACCGATAAAAATGCGCACGCCCTCGCCGTCCTCGGTCAGTTCCAGGAATTCTGCGATATCCCGCTTGCGCTCAAGGTCGTCAAACAGGGTCCGGATCCGCTCCAGCTCCTCTGCGGCACCGGTTTCTGCCAGCAGATTCGCACGGCCCCGGACAATCAGCCGGGCCTGATCACTGCCATCGTCTTCCCAAACCGCCAAACCGCTTTCGATCATTGCATGCGCCAGGCTATCGATCTCCTGGCGCCGTGCTGCGATCTCACCCTGGATCTGCCGCTGCACTTCGCTCAGCGTGCGCCCCTCAATCAAGGCATTCAGGAAATTTGCCGCCTCCCGCATCGAGCTGGGCGTCTGACCCGGCGGCGGCGTGAACAGGCGGTTTTCCACGTGGCCATCCGAGAACACCAGAACTACCAGTGCCCGGTCATGGGCCAGCGAGACAAATTCGATATGGCGGATCTCGGCCTCATGCTTGGGCGTCAGCACCAGCGACGCCCCCTGCGTGACCCCCGACAAAGCCGCGCCCACACGGTCCAACATGCCGCCGACATCACCGGCATTCTTGCCCAGGGTCGCGTCGATCTTCTGACGGTCCTGCGCCTTCAGGTCCTCGACCTCCAGGAGACCATCGACAAACATCCTCAGCCCCAGCTGCGTCGGCACCCGTCCGGCACTGATATGCGGGCTGTCCAAGAGCCCCAGGAACTCCAGATCCTGCATCACATTGCGCACCGTCGCCGCGCTTACCTTTTCACTTAGGCTGCGGGTTAAAGTACGGCTGCCAACCGGATCGCCGCTCTCCAGATAGCTTTCCACCACCGTCCGGAACACCTCCCGCGAGCGGTCGTTCAGATCCTGCAGAATGTTTTGCGGGTCACTCATCGGCCTTCCAGCATGTCTTGCGGTTTCAACATAAGAAGCCGCTGCCAAGATGTCATTAAAGAGCAGCAGGCCAAAAGGTCAATCGGGCTTGCATCGCCTTGTCCCGCAGGGCTATCCCCAAGCCAACAGCAAAAGGATATACCATGCGACCCTCTGGACGAGAATTGAATGAAATGCGCGCCGTCTCGATCGAGACCGGTTTCACCAAGCACGCCGAGGGCTCCTGCCTGATCAAGATGGGCGACACCCATGTGCTGTGCACCGCCACCATCGAAGACCGCGTGCCGCCTTTCATCAAAGGCACCGGCCTGGGCTGGGTCACTGCCGAATACGGCATGCTGCCCCGCGCCACCAACACCCGCATGCGCCGCGAGGCTTCCTCGGGCAAACAGGGCGGCCGCACCGTTGAAATCCAGCGCCTGATCGGCCGCGCCCTGCGGGCCGGCGTCGACCGCGTTGCCCTGGGCGAGCGCCAGATCACCGTGGACTGCGATGTGCTGCAGGCCGATGGCGGCACCCGCTGCGCCTCGATCACCGGCGGCTGGGTGGCGCTGCGCCTGGCAGTGAACAAGCTGATGAAAGCCGGCGACGTGCAGATCGACCCGCTGCTGGATCCGGTCGCAGCTGTCTCCTGCGGCATCTATGCCGGCCAGCCGGTTTTGGATCTCGACTACCCCGAGGACTCTGAGGCCGGCGTCGATGGCAACTTCATCATGACCGGCTCCGGCAAGCTGATCGAAGTGCAGATGTCGGCCGAAGGCTCCGTCTTCTCGCGCGACCAGATGAACCAGCTGATGGATCTGGCCGCCCAAGGCACATCTGAGCTGGCCGAGATGCAGAAGGCCGCCTGCAAATGACCCGCAAACTGGAAGGCGGCAAGCTGCTTGTCGCCACCCACAACAAGGGCAAGCTGCACGAGATCACCGAGATTCTCGCGCCCTTCGGCGTCAGCGTGGTCGGCGCCGGCGAGATGGATCTGCCGGAACCGGAAGAGACCGAAGACAGCTTTGTCGGCAATGCGCGGATCAAGGCCCATGCCGCCGCCAAGGCCACCGGCCTCCCTGCCCTCTCCGATGACTCCGGCATCACCATCGACGCGCTGAACGGCGCCCCCGGTGTCTATACCGCCGACTGGGCCGAAACCCCCAACGGCCGCGACTTCAAACTGGCGATGACCCGCGCCAATGACGAGCTGAACGCAGCCGGTGCCCAAGCCCCCCGTACCGCCCAGTTCCGCTGCACCCTGGTCATTGCCTGGCCCGACGGCCATGACGAAGTCTTCGAGGGCGTCATGCCCGGCCAGCTGGTCTGGCCGATCCGCGGCGAACACGGTTTTGGCTACGACCCGATGTTCCAGCCTGACGGCTTTGACATCACCTGCGCCGAAATGGACCCGGCGGAGAAAAACAAGATCAGCCACCGCGGCAAGGCAGTGGCCCAGTTCGTCCAGGGCTGTTTCGGTGGATGACTGGCGCAACGGGGGCTTTGGCCTCTATGTGCATTGGCCCTTCTGCCAGGCCAAATGCCCCTATTGCGACTTCAACAGCCATGTCTCCGCGAAAATAGACCAGAACCTATGGGTTAGGGCCTATCTGGCCGAACTGGATAGACTCTCTGAACAGCTGTCAGACCGCGTTCTGAACTCGATTTTCTTCGGCGGCGGCACCCCGTCCCTAATGCTGCCGGAAACAGTGTCTGCCGTCATCGAACGGGCACGTGAAATCTGGCCCTTTGCCAATGACATAGAGATCTCTCTTGAAGCAAACCCAGGCTCTGTCGAGGCTGGCCGCTTTGCAGGCTACCGCGACGCCGGCGTGAACAGGGTCTCCATGGGTATTCAGGCACTGAACGACGAGGATCTGCGCCGGCTCGGACGCATCCACAGCGTCTCTGAAGCCAAGGCCGCCTTTGACATCGCCCGCAACTGTTTTGACCGGGTCAGCTTTGACCTGATTTACGCGCGCCAGGGCCAGACCCTGGAAGCCTGGCAGGGCGAACTGCGCGAGGCCCTGTCGATGGCCATCGACCACCTGTCGCTCTACCAGCTCACCATCGAGGACGGCACCGCCTTTGGCGACCGCTACGCCCGCGGCAAGCTGCGCAACCTGCCTAGCGATGACACCGCCGCCGACATGTACCTTGCGACCCAGGATATCTGCGCGGACTTTGGTATGGGTGGCTACGAGATTTCCAACCACGCCAAACCCGGTTCGGAATCCCGTCACAACCTGATTTACTGGCGCTACGGCGATTACGCCGGTATCGGCCCTGGCGCCCATGGCCGCCTCACCCTGAACGGCATCCGATACGCGACTGAAACCCACCTCGCCCCAGGAGCCTGGCTGCAAGCCGCCGGCAAGGGCAACGGTGAATCCCTGCGCGAAGCTCTCACAGCAGAAGATGCTGCGGCTGAATACTTGATGATGGGGATGCGCCTGTCTGAAGGTCTGGATATGGTGCGATATTCTCAGCTCGCCGGCCGGGATCTTCACAAAAGCCGGCTTGATGACCTTGTACAGATGGGCATGGTCACTATCTCGGACCAGAGGCTTCGCGCAACCGATCAGGGCCGCGCGGTATTGAATGCGGTTCTCCGCGATCTGTTGATGGATTGAAGCAATGCGTTTTGTCTACGCCGGCCTTGGACTATTCTTTGTGGCCTTGGCTGTCATTGGCATTGTCCTCCCTCTTCTTCCAACGGTGCCTTTCCTGCTTCTCGCTGCTTTTTGCTTTGCCAACTCCTCTGACCGCCTGCACAACTGGATTCTGGCCCACAATGTCTTCGGCCCGATGATCACCGATTGGCGCGAGCAAGGAGCTATCCGGCCGGGCGCAAAAAAGGCGGCAACCCTTTCGATTGCCGCCGTCTTTGGCCTATCTCTGTTTGTCGGGGTACCAGCCTACGTCCTTGGCATTCAAGCCGTTGTACTGTCGGCAGTCCTGACCTTCATCTGGACCCGCCCTAACGGCTGAGCAGATTGCACAGCTCATCCAGCTGATCGAGATCATCGTAACTGATCGTCACAGAGCCGCTTTCCCCGCCCGGTTTGTGATCGATCGACACCTTCATCTTCAGCATCGCCGACAGATCCCCTTCCAGGGCCCGGGTATCGGCATCCTTTTCGGACGCTTTCTTCGGCTTCTTGGCAGTGGCGGTCTGATACCCGGCCGCATCCTTTTTCACCAGCGCCTCAGTTGCGCGGACGGACAATCCGCCCTTCACAATCTTTTTCGCAAGATCAGAGGCATTGTCCGAGGTAATCAGCGCCCGGGCGTGGCCGGCAGAGAGCTTACGTTCTTGCACCAGGATCTGCACATCATCCGGCAGATGCAGCAGACGGACCAGGTTCGCAATATGGCTGCGGCTTTTGCCAAGCGCTTCTGCCATCTTTTCCTGGGTGTGGCCGAACTTCTCCATCAACTGCTTATAGCTCTGCGCCTCTTCCATCGCGTTCAGGTCAGAGCGCTGGATGTTCTCGATGATGGCAACTTCCATCATCTCGAGGTCAGAGTAATCCCGGATCAACACCGGTACTTCGTGCAGTTGTGCTGCCTGAGACGCGCGCCAGCGGCGTTCGCCGGCAACAATCTCATACTGCCCGCCAGGCCGCGGCCGCACGATCAGCGGCTGCAGTACGCCCTTCTCCTTAATAGAGGCGGTCAGATCATCCAGATCTTCCTGCAGAAACTGCCGGCGCGGCTGATTCGGGTTGGCGATGACATTTTCGATCGGCACCAGAATTTCTGCATTCCGCGGAGCTTCTGCCTGCGTACTCACCGGCGCAGGGTTCACATCAGCCATCAATGCTGACAGCCCCCGGCCCAGCCCGCGTGGTTTTGTTTTTTTGTCAGCCATGGTTGCCTCCGGTACGTGTACTGCATTTACGCCGCGATCTTGTGATGTTTATTGATGATTTCTTCTGCCAGGGCACGGTAGGCCTGCGCACCCAGCGAATTGGTGTCGTAGTTCAGAACCGGCTGTGCGTAAGACGGCGCTTCGCTCACCCTTACATTGCGCGGTATCTTGGTCTGGAAAACGAGCTCACCCAGGTTGTCCCGGGCGTCTTGCTCCACCTGCTGCGACAGGTTGTTGCGTCGGTCGAACATGGTCAGAACGATTCCCTCGATTCGCAATCCGGGATTCGCCGACTGCCGGACCTCGCGAATTGTCAGCATCAGCTGCGTCACCCCTTCCAGAGCAAAGAACTCGCTTTGCAGAGGCACCAGCACGGAATGGGCAGCTACCATTGCGTTTACTGTCAGCAGGTTCAATGACGGCGGGCAATCGATCAAGACGTAGTCCCAGTCGTAGTCATCCATCGCCGTCTGACGCAAAGCATCATGCAACAGGAAACTGCGTTTTTCATTTGTGAACAGCTCAATATCCGCAGAGCTCAGGTCAATGGTTGCCGGGATGATGCAGAGATCATCGATCGAGGTCTCCCGGATCACATCGGTCAACTGAGCATCTTCCACCAGCAGATCATAGGTGGTCAGATCCCTATCCGATGGTTCGATTCCAAGACCGGTCGAAGCATTACCCTGCGGGTCCAGATCCACCACCAGCACCCGCATACCGCATTCCACCAAGGCTGCGGCGAGATTAATGGCCGTTGTTGTCTTCCCTACCCCGCCTTTTTGATTTGCCACCGCGATAATACGAGGCCCCTCCGGCCGGGAATAATCAGACACGTGCCACTCCCCTTATTTTCAGGATTACTGCTTCTTGTTCTGTGAGACTTCTAACTGGTTCCGCATCGAATCGCCATTGCTCCCGCGCGTTATCCACTTCTTTTTTCCAGCTTTCCCCCTTTGGGAATACCGCCGTTCCAGCTTCTTTTAGATGGCGTTCAGAAAACTCCAAAAGCAGTGAAAGATCCGCCAGCGCTCTTGCTGACAGCACATCAGCGTTCTGGGGTGGCGCCTTCTCAATACGCTCTGTCAGAACGGTGACCGCAGCCCCGCATTCACGCGCTGCTGTACGCAGGAAGGCCGACTTACGCTGATCACTTTCGATCAGCGTTACTTTCATCGCCGGCGCCTCATCTGCCGCTAGTACGGAAATGATCAGTCCCGGAAAACCGCCGCCGCTGCCAATGTCCACCCAGTGATCAACCTGTCCGACACAGCGGAAGACCTGTACAGAATCCGCAATATGCCGGGTCCAGAGTTGATCCAGGCTAGCCTTGGAAACCAAATTTATCTTCGGGTTCCATTTCTGAATGACCTGCTCAAAGATCTCCAGCCGCTGCATTGTTTCACGTGAAACATTCAGCGACTCCAAAATCCGTTTTTTGCTCATGCGGATTTCTCCCTGGATCCTCGATCCCGGCGCAGTCGCGCCAGCAACAAGGCCAGAGCTGCAGGTGTCATTCCATCAATACGGGCCGCCTTAGCCAATGTCTCAGGCCGGGCTAAAGTTAGTTTCTGCTGCAGTTCCTTGGACAAACCATCAATACCTGCATAGGAAAAATCTGCAGGAATTGCATATCCCTCATCACGCTTCATCGCCGAAATCTCCCGCTCCTGCCTGGCAATGTAGTTGGCGTAAAGTGCGTCTCTCTCCACCTGCCGGCGGATGTCAGGCTCCACTTCCGAAAGCTCAGGCACGAGTGGCAGGACATCCTCGAAGGTGACGTCAGGAAACGCCAGCACATCCAAACCTGTGCGCCGGTTTCCATCCTGATTTACCCGAATCCCGGCTTCTTTGACCTGCTTTGGCGTAAAGCTTTGCGTATCCAGAACATTCCGGGCTGAAGTAAGCTTCTCGCTCTTTTCCAAAAAGGCTTTCCGACGCTCCGCGCCGGCGCACCCCCATTCGATGGCCAGCGGGGTCAGCCTCTGGTCTGCATTGTCTGCCCGCAATGAAAGCCGGAATTCAGCACGCGAGGTGAACATCCGGTAGGGTTCGGTAACACCGTTTGCGGTCAGATCATCAATCATGACCCCGATGTAGCTGCTGGCACGACTGAAGATAACAGGTGGCTTATCCTGGCATTTGCGAGCTGCATTAAGCCCGGCAACAAGCCCTTGAGCTGCAGCCTCTTCATATCCGGTAGTCCCGTTGATCTGACCAGCAAGATACAGCCCAGGAACATCCTTCAACGACAGTTCCAGCGTCAGGGCCCGAGGATCCACATAGTCGTACTCAATGGCATAGCCCGGCTGAAGGATAACCGCCTGCTCCAGCCCTCTTATCGAATGGACATAGTCCTCTTGAACATCTGTCGGCAGGCTGGTGGAAATACCGTTGGGATAAACGGTGTTGTCGGTGACCCCTTCCGGCTCAAGAAAGATCTGATGAGAGTCCTTGTCGGCGAAACGAACAATCTTGTCTTCGATCGAAGGGCAATAGCGCGGCCCAACGCCTTCGATATGCCCTCCGTACATGGCAGAACGTTCCAGGTTCTTCCGGATAATTTCATGCGTTCGGGCATTTGTATGGGTGATGCCGCAGGACACCTGCTTGGCACTGAGAGACTTTGTTAGAAAGGAAAAGAAGACAGGATCGTCATCGCCGGGCTGCGCATCAAGACTCTCCCAGTCAATTGTCCGGCCATCCAGCCGGGGCGGCGTGCCGGTTTTCAACCGTCCAAGAGGCAAGTCAAAACTGTCAAGACGCTCGGCAAGTTTGACTGAGGGCTTATCCCCTATCCGCCCGCCAGGTTTTGAAACGTCGCCAATGTGGATTACGCCGCGCAAAAATGTACCTGACGTAAGGATAACCGTCCGGCTTGGTATCTCACTGCCATCAGCAAGGAGCACGCCGGCAACGGAAGGTCCGGACATCAGGAAGTCGGTTACTTCCCCTTCAATAATATCCAGATTCGGCTGATTCTCAGTCAGTTTCAGCATTTCTGTCCGGTAGATCTTCCGATCAGACTGTGCTCGTGGCCCTTGTACAGCCGGCCCTTTACGGCGGTTTAAAAGCCGGAACTGGATGCCGGCCAGATCCGCAACCCGCCCCATCACCCCGTCAAGGGCATCAATCTCTCGGACCAAGTGTCCTTTACCCAAGCCGCCGATCGCAGGGTTGCAGGACATAACACCGATACCGTCCCTGTTCAGGGTGACCAGCGCTGTCTTGACACCTATGCGGGCTGCGGCGTGTGCCGCTTCAGTGCCGGCGTGCCCCCCGCCAACGACGATGACATCATAAGCCGAATGTTTCACGTGAAACACTCCTTCACTTTCCTAGGCAGAAACTCGAGAAAATCTCATCCAGCAAGTTTTCGACGCCGATCCGCCCCACCAGCATTTCCAATGCCCGGATGGCAGACCGCATTTCCTCAGCCGCTATATCATAAAACTCAGGGCCGCGCTGCAGGATATCCTGCGCTTCCTGCAGGTTTACCAGGGCCGTCAGCATGGCATCCCTATGGCGCGCGCGTGTGGCAATGCCGGCCTGGGCCGAACGTGTTTCCAGAACGCTGGAAACGTGGCCGACCAGACGATCAATCCCCTGCCCCGAACGGCCGGACACCGCATCGCCGGCGTCGTCTCTCAGATCGGCTTTCGGACGCAGGCGAATGTCGCCGGCCCGCATTTCCACGTCCAGGACTTCGTCATCCTCTGCCAGGAATACGCGCAGATCCGCGTCCTCAGCCCGTTTGCGCGCCAGCGCAATGCCAATACCTTCGACGTGATCGTCTGTGTCGCGCAGGCCGGCAGTGTCCAGCAAGGTGACAGGCAGACCGGCAAGATCCATACGGACTTCGATGATATCGCGGGTCGTGCCGGCGTACTCGGATGTGATCGCGGCTTCGCGGCCGGCGAGCGCATTCAGAAGCGTCGACTTCCCGACATTGGGCGCACCAATGATAGCCACTTCAAAACCGCTGCGGATCCGCTCGGCAATTCTGACGCCGGCGGTCTCTTTTTCCAAGCCGGCCTGGACATCCGCCAGAAGTTCAGAAACTTCCGGTGTGACATCAACAGGAACCTCTTCGTCAGCAAAGTCGATGGTGACTTCAATCAGCGAGGCGGCCCGGATCAGTTTCTCCCGCCATTTCTCAGCCAGATTACCGAGCCCGCCGGCGAGAATCACCTGCGCTTGCTTGCGCTGTGCTTCGGTTTCAGCATCAATCAGATCGGCGAGGCCTTCAACCTGGGCCAAGTCCAAATTACCGTTCTCCAGGGCCCGGCGGGTGAACTCGCCCGGTTCAGCCATTCTCAAACCACCGATTCGCCCTAGCGAATCAAGTACGGCAGACACCACTGCGGTACTTCCATGTGTTTGAAATTCAACGGTATTTTCGCCTGTAAAGCTCTTTGGCGCAGTGAAAGTCAGAATCAGTGCCTCATCCAGGCGTTCCCCTGATTCGTCCCGAAGGATTCGTAGGCTGGAACCCCGTGCCGGCAAGACACCGCCGCAGAGCTGCGCGCCGGCCTCCAGCGCCAAAGGCCCGGAGACGCGGATCACCGCAACCCCGGCCTTGCCTTGGGCGGAGGCCAGCGCAAAGATCGTGTCCATGGGGTGGCCCTTCTCTCTCGCCGGCCCGGATCAGGTGTTCATCGAGTCGAAAAACTCGGAGTTCGACTTGGTCTGCTTCAGCTTCGACAGCAGGAACTCAATCGCGTCCGTTGTGCCCATCGGGTTCAGGATCCGGCGCAGCACAAAGGTCTTGGCCAGGTCAACCTTATCGACCAGCAGGTCCTCTTTCCGGGTGCCGGACTTGAGGATGTCGATGGCCGGGAACACGCGCTTGTCGGCAATCTTGCGGTCCAGCACGATTTCCGAGTTGCCGGTGCCTTTGAACTCTTCGAAGATCACCTCGTCCATGCGCGAGCCGGTGTCGATCAGTGCAGTGGCGATAATGGTGAGCGAGCCGCCTTCTTCGATGTTGCGCGCGGCACCAAAGAAACGCTTGGGGCGCTGCAGCGCGTTGGCGTCAACACCACCGGTCAGAACTTTACCCGAGGACGGCACCACGGTGTTAAAGGCCCTACCAAGTCTTGTGATGGAGTCGAGAAGAATCACAACATCTCGTTTATGTTCCACCAGACGCTTGGCTTTTTCGATAACCATTTCAGAGACCGCAACGTGCCGGGTTGCCGGCTCGTCAAAGGTAGAGGAAACAACCTCGCCTTTCACCGAGCGCTGCATGTCGGTCACCTCTTCCGGGCGTTCGTCGATCAAGAGAACGATCAGGTAGCATTCCGGATGGTTCTTCTCGATGGAGTGCGCGATGTTCTGAAGGATCACCGTTTTACCGGTCCGTGGCGGCGCCACGATCAGCGAACGCTGGCCCTTGCCGATCGGCGCAACCAGGTCGATCACACGGGCAGAACGGTCCTTGATGGTCGGATCCTCGATCTCCATCTTCAGGCGCTCATCCGGGTAGAGCGGTGTCAGGTTGTCGAATGCAATCTTGTGACGGGCCTTTTCGGGCTCTTCAAAGTTGATCTTAGTGACATTGGTCAGCGCAAAATACCGCTCGTTTTCCAGCGGCGCCTTGATCAGGCCTTCGACGGTGTCACCGGTGCGCAGAGACCATTGGCGGATCATGTCGGGCGAAACATAAATGTCATCCGGACCCGGCAGATAGTTGGCTTCGGGCGAGCGCAGGAAGCCGAACCCGTCCTGCAGCACTTCCAGCACGCCGTCGCCGCCGATTTCCCAGCCTTCATCCGCGCGTTCGCGCAGGATCTGGAACATCATCTCGCCCTTGCGCATGGTCGAGGCGTTTTCGATCTCCAGCTCCTCGGCCATTGCCAGCAGCGCTTTGGGGCTTTTTGCCTTGAGATCGGACAGATTCAGGGATTGCACGGTCATATATATACGGCCTCTACTCCCCCGTTTGCCCAGGGGGTCGGTCTGACGACAGGAATGGAAAACACGGCACGCCCGGACGGGCCCGTTGAGAGCCATACATAGGGACTCGTTTCAGATGAGTCAAACGCCGGCTGCAAGCGTTCCGGCGCTGCTGGGCCTGTTTCTGCGCCTCTGCGTTAGAATTTGAAGATGACTGAAACCACAATCACCAGCATCAGCACGGTGGGGACCTCGTTCATCATCCGGAACTGCCGGCCGGTGAGAGAATTCCTGCCTTCTTTGAAATCTCGGTAGCGGAACAGCAGCCAGTGATGGAACCAGGTCATGGCAATCACCGAGACTCCCTTGGTCCAGGGCCAGATGTAGCTCCAGTCGACGATTCCGGGCGTTAGAATGATGAACAGCCCCGCTGCCCAGGAGACATACATGGCTGGGCGCATGATGATCCTGAGAAGCTTCTCTTCCATCTGCAGGAAGATCGGTACGGCTTCCTGCACATTCTCAGCCTGCTCCACGTGATACACGAACAGACGGGGAAGATAGAAGAGACCCGCCATCCAGCTGAGGACAGCCATGATGTGCAGCGACTTGGCATATGGGTAGAGCGCGAACATGACATCGCTCAGGTCCATGGGCTGATCTCCCGAACTGATCTGATCTCTCTAATAATTAAATGATTATTAGAAGGATGATGTTTTTGTAGTGTGCGTGGATTCCGGTGGATAAGTGAGTCCTCCTTCGCTTATCCCCAGCAGGGATAAGATTCCAGCTTGGATGGGACCGGAGTCGTGGAAATTTTCTTAACGCCTTAGAAATAAGGTGCGTTAAGAATGTGTTTACCTATCCGTGCTTGGGGATAAGACAGGGATGATCCGGGGAGAGCCGGCATATCCACGGATTCAAAGTTATCCTGACTCACAAAGGACGACTCAGCCGGCTGAATCCTGAGATTTGCGTCAACCCCTGGAGTCTTTACTTGAGCGCGGAAAACCATACAAAACGTCCTGAAACGATCTGCGTCTTTCCCACGGGGTTTTCCACATGACTGCCCACATAGTGCTGGCTTCCGGTTCCGAAATCCGGGCGCATCTTCTGCGCCAGGCCGGCATAGAATTTGCCACTGACGTCCCGCGGCTGGATGAAGACGCGATCAAGGCTTCGCTTTTGGCCGAACAGGCGCCGCCTCGGGATATCGCCGATGCGCTGGCCGAAGCCAAGGCGCGCAAGATCAGTGGCAGACACCCGGGTAAACTGGTTCTGGGATGTGACCAGGTACTTGATTTTGAAGGGAAACTCCTGTCCAAACCAGCCAGTGAAGAGGTTGCGCTGGCGCAGCTCAAGGAGATGTGCGGCAAGCGGCATATGCTGCTGTCGGCGGCAGTGATCTACCGTGATGGTGAACCTATTTGGCGCCATGTGGGACAGGTCCGGCTGGTGATGCGGAAATGCTCGGATGCTTATCTGCAGGATTATGTGACCCGGAACTGGGACAGCATCCGCAACGCGGTGGGCGCCTATAAGCTGGAGGAGGAAGGCGTGCGTCTGTTCGCCTCCATTGACGGAAGCTACTTTAATGTCTTGGGATTGCCGCTGATGGAGCTTATCAGTTACTTAGGCCTGCAAGGGGTAATCGAGCAATGACAGAAGCAAAAATCCCGCTCGCCGGCGTTATCGGCTGTCCGGTTGCACATTCCAAATCCCCGCAGCTGCAACGCCACTGGCTGAACACGCATGGCATCAAAGGGCATTATGTGCCGATGCATGTGGAGCCGGAGGATCTGGCGGACACCATCCGGATGATGCCGAAGATGGGATTTGTCGGCGCCAACGTGACCATCCCGCACAAGGAAGCGGTGATGGAGATTGCCGACAAGGTCACCGACCGGGCCAAGCTGATCGGTGCGGCCAATACGCTGATCTTCCGCAAGGACGGCACCATCATGGCCGACAATACCGACGGCTATGGTTTCATCACCAACCTGCATCAGGGCGCGCCGCTGTGGGAACCGCAGTCCGGGCCGGCCGTGGTGCTGGGCGCCGGCGGCGCCTGCCGCGCGGTGGTGGCCTCGCTGCTGGAGGCCGGCGTGCCCGAGATTCTGCTGACCAACCGCACCCGCGACCGCGCCGAGCAGCTGCAGAGCGATTTTGGCAGCCGGGTGAAAGTGTCTGACTGGGTCCAGGCCGGCAATATTATTGAAGAAGGCGCTCTGATTGTGAACACCACCTCGCTGGGCATGGTTGGTAAGCCCCGCCTGCGGGTGCCGCTGGACGGACTGCAGCGCAGCGCCGTGGTGACCGACCTGATCTATGCGCCTCTGAAAACCGACCTGCTGCAAGCGGCTGAGGAGGCCGGCTGCACCGTGGTCGACGGGCTTGGCATGCTGCTGCACCAGGCGGTTCCGGGTTTCGAGCGCTGGTTCGGCCACCGCCCAGACGTGGATGCAGCCACCCGCGCGGCGGCGCTCAGATGAGTTTCAGCCTCGGCCTTACCGGCTCGATCGGCATGGGCAAAAGCACTACCGCCAAATTGTTTGCGGCCCAGGGCTGCGCGGTCTGGGATGCGGATGCGGCGGTGCACCGGCTTTATGGCAAAGACGGTGCGGCGGTTGCACCGATGCAGGCCGCTTTCCCTGAGGCAATCGAGGACGGCGCAGTCAGCCGTGCTGCCTTGAAGAAGATCATTGGCGCTGATCCAGACGCATTGAAACGCATCGAAACCATCGTGCATCCGCTGGTCGCGCAGGACCGGGCCGCCTTCCGGGCGCAAGCAAAAAGCGATGTTCTGGTCTTCGACATCCCGCTGCTGTTTGAAACCGGCGGCAATGCCGAAATGGACGCAGTGGCCTGTGTGAGTGTTGACGCGGAAACCCAGCAGCAACGGGTTCTGGCCCGCGGCACGATGACGGTTGAGCAGTTCCGGCATATCCTGCAAAAACAGATGCCGATTGAGGAGAAGTGTGCCCGCTCTGATTATGTGATCGAAACGGACACGCTGGAGCATGCCGAGGCGCAGGTGGCAGGGATCCTCGCAGATATCAGGAGCAAACTGAGCCATGCGTGAAATCGTTCTTGATACGGAAACCACCGGTTTTGACCCGTTCTCCGGCGACCGGATCGTGGAAATCGGCGCGGTGGAGCTCTACAACCACATGCCCACCGGCAAGACGTTTCACGAATACATGAATCCGGAACGCTCAATGCCGGCCGAGGCGTTCTCGGTGCATGGCATCGGCCCGGACCTGCTGGAACCGCCGCAAAAACCCGAACCCGGCGCGGTGACGCTGCGGGACAAACCGGTGTTTGCCAAGATCGGACAGAAGTTTTTGGACTTTGTGCAGGATTCCAAGCTGGTCATTCACAATGCCAGCTTTGATATGAAATTCCTCAACGCCGAGCTTGGCTGGATGGGGCTGCCCAAACTGCCGATGGATCAGGCGATCGACACGCTGGCGATGGCCCGCCAGCGCTTTCCGGGCTCGCCGGCGACGCTGGATGCGCTTTGCCGGCGGTTTAACATCGACAACTCGAACCGGACCCTGCACGGCGCTCTGCTCGACTCCGAGATCCTGGCCGATGTCTATCTGGAGCTGATCGGCGGCCGCCAGCCCGATTTTGGCCTGTCGACGCAGGCCTCCTCCAGCACTGCCCAAGTGGAAGATGACTGGCGCCCGGTCCCGCGGCAAACGCCCCTGCCCTCGCGGATCACAGCCGAGGAACAGGCCGCGCATGACGCTTTTGTTGCCAAGATGGGGGATGATGCCCTGTGGAAGGCCTCCTGACCTACGCAGCTTGGCCCACGCAGGTTGACCCAAGCCGGCCCGAAAAACGAAAAACGCCGCTGAATGTCAGCGGCGTTTTCTGTTTCAAAACTCTGAACCCTTACTGGGTCGGGGCAGCCGCGGCGGCCTCTTGCTGGCGGCGGGCCAGCTCGTTGCGGTAGATCGCCACGAAATCGATGTTGTCCAGGTTCAGCGGCGGGAAGCCGCCGTCGCGGGTCACGTCGGACACGATCCGGCGCAGGAACGGGAAGGTCTGGCGGGGGCATTCGATCAGCAGGAACGGATGCAGCTGGTCTTCCGGAACGCCTGCGATGTTGAACACGCCGACATATTCCAGCTCCAGCACGAACAGGACTTCGCCGCCTTCCTTGTTCTTGGATTCGACGGTCAGCTTGGTGACAACCTCATACTGGTTCTCGGCGGAACGCTTCTTGGCATCCAGGTTCACCTGAACACTGACGTCGGGCTGAACCTCGCCGCCAGAGCCTTTCTGCGCCATCACGTTCTCAAACGACATGTCGCGGATGAACTGGCCCAGGATGTTCATTTGAACTTGGGGCTGCTGCTGGGCTTCGCCGTTTTCGGCCATCGGGATACTCCTGAAAAAATGCTTTGGACCGTGCTTAACAGCTTGGTCCGGGTATCTCAACGGGGGCCGTCAACCCAGCCTGAGGGGCCTTCGGGGCGCTTCCCCGGGGTCACATCTTCGTAATCGCCGTCGATGATGTCATCCGGTTTTCCGGCTGCGCCGGGATAGTGGCGGCCATGCATGCTGCCCGGCCCCATCTGGAATTGCGCCACCGTGACACGGGCGCGCAGATAGCGGTACACCGCCAGCCGCACCGGCGGCATCAGCAGGGCAAAGCCAAAGGCATCGGTAAAGAAACCCGGCGTCAGCAGCAAAGCGCCTGCAAACAGGATCATAGCCCCATGGGCCAAAGGCTCTGCCGGATCGTTCAACTGCTGAAAAGACGATCTCAGCTGGCCCATCGCCATGCGGCCCTGTGTTTTCACCAGCCAGGTGCCGATAACCGCGGTCAGAACCACGATGGCCAGGGTCGGCCACAGCCCGATGGCACCCCCCACCTGAATAAACAAAGCGATTTCAATGATGGGAACCATCAGAAAGGCCAGGAAAAGATACATTAGGGTTTCCTTGAGATCATACGCTGCAGCGGTAGACTTGCCCCCGCCCGTCACCTACATAAGACTTGACCGCTTTGGTTTCAAACCAAGCACGAACGCCTAGCATGAGGTATCTATGGAGTCGCCTGTGATTCAGCTTTTGGTTTTGGCCGGTATTGCTGTGTTTCTGATCCTGCGCTTGAAAAGCGTGCTCGGAACACGCGAGGGCTTTGAAAAGCCGCCGTTGCCGCAATCCGAAGCACGCGGCCGCCGCCCTGATCTGGAAGTGATCGAAGGCGGCCCGGACCGGGACATCACCGACTATGTCGCCGACGGCAGTGCTCAGGCGCTGGCGCTGGCGGAGATGAAGCGGGTTGAGCCTTCGTTCCAGGTGCAGGATTTCGTTCAGGGTGCCCGTGGCGCTTACGAGATGATCCTGATGGGGTTCGAACACGGCAACCTGGACGACATTCAGCCGTTCCTGGCCGGGGATGTCTTCGAAAGCTTTGTCGACGCCGTTGCACAGCGCGAAGATCAGGGCCTGAAGATCGAGGCGGAGTTCATCGGCGTGCGTGAAACCACTGTCGCCGATGCTACGTTCGACAGCCAGTCCGGCCGCGCCGAGATCACTATGCGCTTTGTCGGAGAGATGACCTCGGTGGTCCGCGACCGCGGCGGCGACATTGTCGAGGGTGACCCGAAGGCGGTGAAACGCCAGAAGGACACCTGGGTTTTTGCGCGCAACATGGGCGCGGACGACCCCAACTGGCAGCTGGTCGCGACGGACGCATGATTGCCGCGCTTCGGGGGGCACTTCGGGCAGCTGCATTTGCAGGTGCCGCGATGACCGCCTCCGGGGCGCAGTCAGAGACCGTCTCCAGCATTCTGGAGTTTTCCCAGCTGGAGGGCTGGGCAGAGGACGACCACGCGGCAGCGCTATCCGTTTTTCTGGAAACCTGCCGCGACCTCAAGGACCCGGATTGGGCGGCTTTGTGCAAGGCCGCGCAGGCCCAGGCGCCGGAAGGCGCCCGGGCCTTTTTCGAGCTGTTCTTCCGCCCGGTGCTGATTGAGGATGGCAACAAGGCCCTGTTCACCGGATATTTCGAGCCTGAGCTGAACGGCTCCCGCTACCCGTCCGGCCGCTACCGCTATCCGGTTTACAAAATGCCGCCGGAGGCGCGCCAAACCAATCTGTGGCTGCCGCGCCGGGACATCCTGACCAGCGGCGTGATGGAGCGCCGCGGGCTGGAAATCGCCTGGGTCGACGATCCCGTCGAGCTGTTCTTTCTGCAGATCCAGGGCTCCGGGCGGATCCGTCTGCCCGATGGCTCGACCATCCGGGTTGGCTATGGCGGGGCCAATGGGCATGAGTACAAATCCATCGGCCGCGAATTAGTGCGCCGCGGTGTCTACAATGCGCATCAGGTCAGCGCTCAGGTGATCAAGTCCTGGGTACGCCGCAACCCGGTGGACGGCAAGGAGCTGCTGTTTCACAATCCCTCCTACGTCTTCTTCCGCGAGGTGCGCAAAGTGGCTGCCTCCAAGGGGCCGCTTGGGGCCATGAACCGCTCGGTCACGCCGATGCGCACCATTGCCGCCGATCCTGTCTATACCCCGCTGGGTGCGCCGGTCTGGGTGGAAAAGGACGGCCATATGCCGCTGCGCCGGCTGATGATTGCGCAAGATACCGGATCTGCCATCAAGGGCGCACAGCGGGCTGATATCTTTGTCGGCACCGGCGACGAGGCTGGACAAACGGCCGGCACAATGAAAGACCCCGGGCGGATGGTGGTGCTGCTGCCGATCCAGCGGGCCTATGCAATGTTGCCGGAAGACCTTTGAATGACACGGCGGAAATTGACGGAAGACGAGATCGACCTCTGGCAGAAGGTCGTCAAGCAGACTGAGCGCCTGTCGCCCGGCTCCCATTCCACGCCGCCTTACCCGCCGAAACCCAAGCCCAAGCCCGTGAAGCATCCGGAGCCGCGGCTCGATCCGTTTGAGGTTGGCAGCCGCGCCAGACCGAAACCGGTGAAACACGACCTCAAGCCCTCGATCGCCCGCAGCCTGGCCGGCGATCCGGTGAAGATGGATGAAAAGTCCTTCCGCCGCATGAAGCGCGGCAAGATCCGGCCTGAAGGCAAGCTGGACCTGCACGGCATGCGCATCGATGGGGCCCACCCTGCCCTTACCCGGTTCATCCTGTCCGCCCAGGCCTCGGGCAAGCGGCTGGTGCTGGTGGTAACCGGCAAGGGCAAGCACCGCGACGAGCCGGGCCCGATTCCGGTGCCGCGCGGCGTGCTGCGCCATAAGGTGCCGCAGTGGCTGGCGCTGCCGCCCTTGGCGCAGGCGGTGCTGCAGGTGACGCCGGCCCACATCAGCCACGGCGGCGAGGGCGCCTATTACGTTTACCTGCGCCGCTCCCGCTGATCCTGGGCTGACGGTTACTTTTCGCTGCCCCGCGGCGCTTGCAGGTTCACCCGTGTGGCATTGTCGCGAATAACAATCTGCCCTGGCAGGATACGGTCAATCGGAACGTTGCTTTCCCGCCTGAACGTCTCGGTGGTTTCCTGTGCACCATTCAACAAGGCGAGCAGGGCCGGCGAGGTTGCTGCCACGAAATGCTGAGAACCGGCTTCTTCGGCAAATTCGGTGGTGTCAACGATCCCAACAGGGAACTCCTTGACCTCCTCGATGTTGTTGAGATTGCCAAGCCGTTCCCGCCCGTCGAGTCCGCGCAGCCGCTGCGACAGGGTCAGGATGTTGTCTTTGCGGGAAACGAAGATCAAAAAGGGCTCCGGCACTTTGGCGAACCTGCGCATCTGGGTCTTGAACACGTCAACATCCAGATCAGGCGACATCAGCACCACCCCGCCCAGGTTCTTGGCCGCCCATCCGGGCGATTGGATTTCAATCTGGCG
The DNA here is from genome assembly GCF_000813725.1 of Leisingera sp. ANG-Vp. Lineage (GTDB taxonomy): Bacteria > Pseudomonadota > Alphaproteobacteria > Rhodobacterales > Rhodobacteraceae > Leisingera. Next base: position 28,208 of record NZ_JWLD01000020.1, on the reverse strand, counting down.
CAAGGTTTCCATTGTCAGCAGCCCGCCCATGGAATGGGCCACGATCACAATCCGGTCCACGCCGGAGCTGCGCAGCTGCCGCAGCAGCCTTTCCAGTCCGTCGCGGGCAAACAGCACGCTGTCGCCGTCATAGGCATAGCCCAGCGGCTTTCCCTTGCTGGGCCAGGAATAGACCACCGTTGCGCCCGGGATTTCGATATCATGAGTCAGCTGGGCCGCCCGGAACGCGGTTTCAGCCTGGGTGGAGTTGAAGCCATGCACAAACACAGTCACTTCGCGCTGGTTGGCGGGAAACTTGCTCAGCTCCTGGCGCAGCCGGGCCGAGAAATCCGCTTCAGAGGCAAAAATCCTTCGCCCGGCCATGGTGAATTCCCGCAACGGATCCGGATCGCCGTAACCGAATTTCAGATCGCCAGCCTTATGTCCTGGCGGGATCGACACGGTAAGCTCCAGTAGACTGAAGTCTTCTGTCCGCTCGGATCCGTAGGTTCCGTTGGGCAGCGGCTCGCGGGTGGTTGCGGCAAAAACGGTCTTGGCCGTGCCCACTTCCAATGCTTCCGGCACGGTTGGGCTGTAGGACCGGTCCGTGCAGCCGCCCAATCCGATCAGTAACAAAGCGGCAACCGCGCGCAGGCCCTGCATTGATGTCTGCCCTCAAAAACAATTAACGGCAGGCTACTGCACCTGCCGCCAATGTCCAGAGATGCTGCCGGTTTCCGGCGGGTTACAGCACGTAACGGCTGACGTCGGCGGACCGGCCCAGCTCTCCCAGATGCTTCATGACAAAGCCGGCATCCACAGTTACCGCCTCGCCCGAGCGGTCCGGCGCGGTAAAGGACAGCTCCTCAAACACCCGCTCCATCACCGTGTAGAGCCGGCGCGCACCGATGTTTTCGACGGTCTGGTTCACTTCGGCGGCGATCTTGGCCAGCGCCGCGATGCCATCTTTGGTGAAGGTGACTGTGACTTCTTCGGTGTCCATCAGCGCGGTGTACTGGCGGGTCAGCGCGTTGTCGGTCTCGGTCAGGATGCGCACGAAATCCTCTTCGGTCAGCGCCCGCAGGTTCACCCGGATCGGCAGACGGCCCTGCAGTTCCGGCAGCAGGTCCGACGGCTTGGCGATGTGGAAGGCGCCCGACGCGATGAAAAGGATGTGGTCGGTCTTAACCGGCCCGTGCTTGGTGCTGACGGTGGTGCCTTCGATCAGCGGCAGCAGGTCCCGCTGGACGCCCTCGCGGCTGACATCGCCGCCGCGGGTTTCCTGACGGGCGCAGACCTTGTCGATTTCATCCAGGAAAACGATGCCGTTCTGCTCGACCGCTTCCAGCGCGGTGCGGGTGACGGTTTCGTCGTCCAGCAGTTTGTCTGCCTCTTCGCCGATTAGCACCTCATAGCTTTCGGCTACGGTCATCTTCTTGCGGGTGGTGCGCCCGCCCATCGCCTTGCCGAATAGGTCGCCGAGGTTCAGCATGCCCATATTACCGCCGCCCGGCTGGCCGGGAATGTCGAACATGTTGCCCATCGGGTTTGAGGTATCTGCCACGTCCAGTTCAATAACGGTGTCGTCCAGCTCACCAGCCTTCAGCTTCTTGCGGAACATCTCGCGGGTGGCGTCGCGCGCATCGGTGCCGGCGATGGCCTCGACCACACGGTCCTCGGCAGCCTTGTGGGCATTGGCTTTTACCTCTTCCCGCATGTACTCGCGGGTCTGGGCAATGGCACTGTCGACCAGATCGCGGATGATCTGCTCCACGTCGCGGCCGACATATCCAACCTCGGTGAACTTGGTGGCCTCGATCTTGATGAACGGCGCGCGCGCCAGTTTTGCCAGCCGGCGCGAGATCTCGGTCTTGCCGACACCGGTGGGGCCGATCATCAGGATGTTCTTCGGATAGACCTCGTCGCGCAGGTCGTCCGCCAGCTGCTTGCGCCGCCAGCGGCTGCGCAGGGCCACGGCCACGGCACGCTTGGCCTCCTTCTGGCCGATGATGAAGCGGTCCAGTTCGGAAACGATTTCGCGCGGGGTCAGATCGGTCATGTCACTCAGCTTTCTTGTTTCACCGGGAACCTAATCATGGCGGAGGAAAACACAAGCCGATCACGCCTTGATCACGGATGGCTCACGCCGGAACACGGGTCAAACACGCCAGATAATAGGCCGGTGAGCCCCGGTTTCTTTTTGATCCGGAACCTGACCAGATGCAGCCAGCGTTTTGTTCAGGAGCCAAAGGGAGACAACAATGCTGAATCGCCGTTCCTTCTTCGCAGCCGCTGCTGCAACCACCGCCGCCGTGACCCTCACCGGTGCAACTGCTGCCGTAGCCGGCGGCGTCAAAGGCCATTTCGAGGGCCGCTCGAACCACGTAACTTCAGGCGCGGTCAAAATCGTCGAGGAAGGCGGCCGTTACATCGTCGAACTGGGCGATGACTTCTCGCTGGACGGCGGCCCGGACCCGCGTGTTGCCCTGGGCAAGGACGGCAAATACGACCCCGACACCAAGCTGGGCGCCCTGCTCAGCCTGACCGGCAAGCAGCGTTACGCGGTGCCCGCCACCTGGGACATTTCCAAGCACAATGAAGTCTACATCTGGTGCGAAGTGGCCGGCGTGCCGCTGGGCGTTGCCAAGATCAAATAACCGGCGCCGCCACTCACATAGCGAAGCCAAAGGGAGGGCTGGGCAGTTGCTCAGCCCTTGTTCTGTTTTGGGGGAGGCAAAGGGCTAGAGCTTGCTGCCTTTGGTCAGCTCGGTCCTGCTGGGCGGTACGCGCCCGCCATGGGGCGGGCAGGCGCGTGGCTGCCGCTGGCGCGACAGCCGGTGAATTCGATGGAGCTAATGAGACGGCGGCAGCCGGTGCAAGGGCAGAACCCCGCCAAGCGGCGCCAGCAGGGCTGCGCGAATCCGGCTCCAGAAGGCGCCCAGGGCCACCAGGAACACGCCAAGCGCCAGGATGGTGATCGCGGTGCCTTCGCCATTGAACACAGTCCCGGCCAGCGTGACGCTGTAGCCAATGGCAGCAATCAGGAACGACCGGCGGTCGATGATGATCGCAATCAGGGCAAACAGCAGCAGGATCCCGAACAGCAGCATGTTGGAGCCGGATGTGCCGGCGTCCAGCAGGCTCAGCGCGATGGTGTTGACCAGGGCCGGCGCGGCAACAACATGCAGCCAGAACCCCTGCGCTGACCGCCGTGTCACCCGGTGAGGGTCGCTGAGGTCGAACGCCATGGCAACGGCAAAAACGGCAAGTCCGACGGCCAGGGTGATCCAGGCAAAGGGCCCGCTGGCCGACAGCAGGAACAGGTCGCTCACCCCTGCCGGGGTGCCGGCCTGGATAGCGCCGGTCAGCAAGGCAAAAACAAAGACCCCCAAAGCAATAAGCGCCATTGCAAAGGGCACACGGAAGCGCAGCCAGAACACGGCAATGGCGGCAGTGGACAGCGCAAAGGGCAGTGGCAGGCTGGAGAAATCGTTCTGCGCAATCATGAAGGGCTGCGAGAAATGCGCCGCGAACCCGGTGCCTGCGTTGCCGGCCCATAGGAGCGACAGCGCAATGGCTGGCGCCACCATCCTGCGGCGGCGGATGAAATACTCGGACAGCAGCCAAAGAACCACGGCGCCGGCGGCAGCGGAATAGACTGCTTTTTGCTGATAGCCGCCCAGCGAGCCGGCCAGATCCACAGCCGTAAAGGCCATCCAGCCGGAAGCCAGGATCAAGAGGCCGATGACAATGAAGATCTCATTGAACCCTTTGAACAGCTCAAACGGCTCATCGCCGGGTGCCAGGTTCTCGCGAGCGCCCCGGCGGCTGTCTGCCAGTGCCAGCAGCGAGGCGGCCTGGGCCTCGCTCAGGAGGCCCGAACCAACCGCGGCGCGCAGATCATCCTGGCTGATCCGGGACACCTCAGGCTTCCTTGCCAATAGATTCGACGGTCAGATTGCCATTGGTGTAGACGCAGATATCCGCGGCAATGGCCATCGCATCGCGGGCCACTCCTTCGGCGGATTTATCGCTGTCCATCATGCCGCGCGCCGCTGCCAGGGCAAAATTACCGCCTGAGCCGATGGCCGCCACGTTGTGTTCCGGCTCCAGCACATCGCCGGCACCGGTGATCACAAACATGTCCTTGCCGTCGGTGACGATCAGCATCGCTTCCAGCTTCTGCAGGTATTTGTCGGTGCGCCAGTCCTTGGCCAGTTCCACGCTGGCACGGGCCAGCTGGCCGGGCGTGGCTTCCAGCTTCGCTTCCAGCCGCTCCAGCAGCGTGAAGGCATCCGCGGTCGAGCCGGCAAAACCTGCCACAACATCAAAGCCGCCGGGCGACAGGCGGCGCACCTTGCGGGCGGTGCCCTTGATCACGGTCTGGCCCAGCGACACCTGGCCGTCGCCGGCGATAACCACCTCGCCGCCCTTCTTTACGCCGATAATGGTTGTGCCGTGCCAGCCGGGGAATTGATCGTCTGCCATTCATGCCTCCAATTGAGTTGCCCTTTATATGGAACCATCCCCATTCCGGCACAAGGGAAAGCGGTCTTGCCCCCGCAGGCACAGCAGCCTTATCAATCTGGGAATGAGCGAGGCGCGTATTCTTACTTTCTATCTGCACGACAGCCTGCGCCGGCGCGCAGAGGCGGGGCGGCATAATTTCATCAACAAGCTGTGCAATGTCGTTCGGGAGGCCGGGTTCTCCGTCGCCTTCACCGGCCCGAAACAAGAGCAGCTCACCTTGTCGGTTTCCCGCCCGGGGTATGCCATGTTCCACATGGCGGATCCGTTTCACGACCGGGCGCTGACCATGCGCAAAGTGTATGAGTACCCGTTCTGGGCCATTGAAACCACGGCCAAGCGCTGGGACTGGCAGGTTGCCCGCAGCAGCTTCCCGGCGGAAAAGGCGGATCGCAAAGAGGCGCAGCGCTTTTACAAGTTCTGGCAAAACCGGCAGTTCGGCCCCGCCGCGGCACAGGTGAAAAAACAAGGCTTTGTATATGTTCCGCTGCAAGGCCGGCTGCTTCAGCACCGGTCGTTTCAATGCTGTTCGCCGCTTCGCATGGTGGAACAGGTGCTGGAGCAGGACCGGACCCGCCCTGTGGTGGCGACCCTGCATCCGAAAGAGACCTATTCCGCTGAGGAACTGGCGGCGCTTGAACAGCTGGAAAAGCGGTTTCCCCGCCTGACAGTGCGTATTGGCGGCATGGCCGGATTGCTAGCCGGCTGCGATTACGTGGTGACGCAGAACTCCTCTGCTGCCTTCTTCGGGTACTTCTTTGCCAAACCTGCGGTTCTGTTCGGGCAGATCGACTTTCACCACATTGCCGCAAATGTCATCCAGGACGGCGCGGCAGCGGCGTTGGAGATGGGCCCGCATCTGCAGCCGGACTTTGCAGGCTATGTGCATTGGTTCTGGCAGCAGATGTCGATCAACGGCGGGCTGGATACTGCGGAGGAGAAGATACGTAACCGCCTGAAGGCGGCCGGATGGCCAGTCTGACCGCGTTAAAACCTAAGCAACCCGCCATGCAGCCAGTGCAGAGCGGGGCTGAGATTCCAGCAATTGTGGGACTCAGCAGCACATCCTACATGGGGCTCACAACCGGCACAGGGTCGGCTGTTTCTCAGAAGGACTAGCGCAATGACTACCGCAAACATCTACGCGCCGCTCGGAGCAGTCACCGTTCTCCGCGTGGTCGACACACTGATCAACGTGAAAACTGCTCTCGTGGAATGGAACGAGGCCCGTCAAACCCGGAACGCTCTGGACAAGCTGTCGGACGCACAGCTGGCAGACATCGGCCTGGTCCGCGGCGACATCGCTTCGCTGTAATCAGCCGGCCAGAACCGATTTCAAAAAGCCGCCCGCCTGGGCGGCTTTCTTCTTTTTGAGCCTTGTTTCAGCCGCTGATTTTGTACTTTCCAGCCTGATCCGGCAGCCAGGCCTCAATCGCAGCCGTGGCAACCACGTGCCTGGTGCCGGCCTCGGCGTCTTCGACATCCAGGCCGCCCTTGACCGCGCGCACATTGGCCCTGCCCCGCGGCAAATCTTCAGCCACCAGACCGCAATCCACCGCCTCCGGCTGCTGCACGCCGATGGTCACGTCGACACGCATCTCGCTGTGATCGATCCCCAGCTTGGAAAACAGGGTGATCGAGGAGTGATGCAGCGCGTCTTGCACCGCGCGCCGGGCTGCCTTGGTATAGTCCTGGCCGTAGAGGTCATTTCCCATGCCCATTTCCAGGATGATGCGTTTTTCGCTCATTGTGCGGCCTCCATGTCAAAGGACACCACAACGGCGGCATTGGCGATCACCGTGCGGCCGCCGTGGGGTTTTTCGATGTTGAGCCCGCCTTCCACAATCCGGATGCTGGGCCGGCCGTAGGGGAAGATCTCCTTCAGCGCGTCCGTGTCGACGGCCTCAGGCTTCTGCACCCCGATCTCGGCGTCGATGATCATGTCTTCCTTCTGGAACTCAAACAGCTCCGCCATGCTGACGGAGTTGTGCCACAGCGCGTCCTTGATCGCGCGGCGGGCGGCCTCAGTGTAGTCCTCGCGCCTGAGCGATGTGCCCATGCCGAATTCCACCAATACCCGTGTCTTGGCCATAGTGCCTCCTGTACCTGTCTCGGCGCGGAGCGTCGCAGGACACAGACACATTTAAAAGAGCCAGTTTGCCGCTGGCGGCTACACCAGAGCGCAAGACACAATAAAAGGGCCGCCCCTCGGGGACAGCCCTGTGAAACCCTTCGAGAGGGATCCGGCTTAGATGGCTTCTTCGATCCAGCTCTGCAGCGCGGCCTTGGGGGCGGCGCCGGCGCGGTTCGAAATCACCTGGCCGTCCTTGAAGATGAACAGCGCCGGGATGCCGCGCACGCCCATGGCGGCGGCGGAGTTCGGGTTGCTGTCAACGTCGACCTTGGCAATCTTGATCTTGCCGTCGAATTCTGCGGCCAGCTCTTCCAGAGCCGGGCCAATCTGCTTACAGGGACCGCACCACTCAGCCCAGAAATCCACCACAACGGGGATATCGGAGTTCTTGACTTCGGCGTCAAAAGTGGCGTCGGTGACGGCAACGGTGGACATATGCATGTCTCCATAGAGTATGTGGCAACTGGAGTTGGAACCTAGGTACGGCTTAACGGATCGTCAAGGTTCCATCCGCCGCATCAGCGCCGCTGTCACGCGGTCGTGCGCAAGCGGCATCAGGGTTGCAGTGCGGGTCCAAAGCAGCGTGGTTTCAACAGTACGGTCCGGATAAATCTGTGCCAGCGCATGGGCATAGGCGCCCATCTGGCGCAGCAGGCCTTCCGGGCATTGTTCTTGCGTTTCCGGCACCGAAGCGTTGGATTTGAAATCCACGGCCAGGACTTTTTCCGGTGTGACAATCAGCCTGTCGATGATGCCGTGCAGGCGGTTTCCCTGCAGATCCGCAGCTACGGGTACTTCCGCCAGCGTTTCCGGCTGGAATATGTGCGAGAGCTCCGGATTTCTGAGCACTGCAGACGCCTCAGCCAGCAATTCTGCGGTGTCCTCAGAACCCTGCAACAGGTTCTGCGCCAGTTGCGGCCAATCTGCCTCCGGCCGGCCCGGCAGATGCTCTAGCAGCAAATGCAGCCGGCTGCCGCGGGCTTTGGCTGCGTCCTCATCCAGACCCTGATCACCGGGTAAGGCCTTGGCGCCGCCCAGGTCCGAGGGGCTGAGCGCCGGCGCCGGTGCTTCATAAGAACGGGCGGGCCGGGTGAAGACCTCCGGCAAGCTGTGGGTTTCAGCTTCTATGACCGCCGGAATGTCCAGCGGCAAACCGTCCCAATCACCATGCTGCATGCGCAGGCCGGAGCCGCCTCCGGTATCGCATTCCATGGCGCCGCCTTCCCGCATGGCGCCTTCGACCATGCGGTACCAGCTGTCGCCGGCTTCACCTGCGTCGCCGGCAGCTGCCACGATCAGCCACTTTTCCGCTCGGGTTAGAGCCACATACAAAAGTCTCAGCCGCTCATTCTGCAGCTTTTCCTGCGCCGCTTCGCGGGCCGCCAGCATGGCGGCGGGCATCTGCTCCTTCGGCACCTTCCAAACCGGAGTGCTGCCCGCCAGCATGATTTCCGCATCTGTTGGCGGCCGCCGTTTGGCGGTGTCCGGCAGGATCACGATCGGCGCTTCCAGACCCTTGGAACCATGCACCGACATCACCCGGATCATGTCGCCGGCGGCGCCCATCTGGCGTTTGATTTCCAGATCATCGGTTTGCATCCAGACCAGAAACCCGGTGAGGCTCGGCACATCCGTCCGCTCATAGGCCAGCGCCTGCGACAGCAGCGCATTGATGCCGTCCTCGGCCTCCGGGCCCAGCCGGCCCAGCAGTTTCTGACGGCCGCCATGGCGGGTCAGAATGCGCTCGATCAGGTCGAAGGGGCGCAGAAAATCGGCATTGGCGCGCAGGTCGTTCAGCACCGCCATGGTTTCGGGAAACTCCCCTGCCCGTTCGCGCAGCGCCGGCCACAGGTACATCGCCTCGCGCCGGTGCGCGAGGTCGAACAGTGCCTGCTCGCCCCAGCCGAACAGCGGCGATTTCAGAGCCTCCGCCAGTGACAAAGAGTCTTCCGGCAGCGCCAGGAACCGCAGCAGTGCGGCAATGTCCTTCACTGCCAGTTCCGCCCCCACCTTGAGCCGGTCGGCGCCGGCGATGGGCAGTTCGGCCTTTTTGCAGGCACGGATGATTTCCGAGAACAGATCGGAGCGGCGCTGCACCAGGATCAGGAAATCGCCGGCTGTCACAGGCCGGCGCCGGAACGTGCCGCGCTGCGTGCCATCCTCGGGGATTGTCACGCCAGTCTCAATCATCTGCTTGATCGAACCTGCGATCCGTTCGGCCAGGATCACCGTGTGATGGCGGCTGCTGGGGCGGTCGACGGGGCTGGTCCAGTCGGGGTCCTCGTCATCCTCGACCTTTTCGACCACCGGCCACAGGTCCACCCGGCCCGGCAGATCGGATTTGAAGGCGCGGTGCAGGGCCTCCTTGCGGAAACCGGCGCGGGGGCTGTCCTTGAACACCAGATCGACCAGCTTCAGGATCGCAGCCGAGGAGCGGAAAGAGAAATCCAGCGAGGCGTCCTGCAGCCCTGCCCCGGTTTCCGCCAGCCGCTTGCCGAACTCCTGCTGCATCCGGTCAAAGGCATCCGGATCGGCGCCCTGGAAGGAGTAAATCGACTGTTTCTTGTCGCCGACCACAAAGATGGTGCGCTCCACATCCGACCGCGCGCCCTCGCCGGCGGTGAATTCCTGCGCCAGCTTCTCGATCACGTCCCATTGCACCGGGCTGGTGTCCTGCGCCTCGTCCACCAGGATATGGTCGATGCCACCGTCCAGCCGGTAGAGCACCCAGGCCGCCACGCCCGGATCGTTCAGCAGTTGCCGGGCCTTCAGGATCAGATCGTCAAAGTCGAGCCAGCCGCGCAGCTGCTTGCGGCGTTCATATTCCGGCAGGAAGGCAGCGGCAAACCGGTGCAGGCCGTGGCTTTTGCGGGCAGCGGTGAGACCGAGCCGCTTGACGCGCGCATCCTCCACCCGCAGCATCAGGGGCTCCAGCTGATCCATTAGCGAGAGATGCGATTCACGCAGTTTCTTGGTCGGGAACTTGCCGACCTTGGCGGTAAACGGCTCCTTGGCGCTGGCGCCGGTCAGAAAGATGCTTTCCAGCGTGCTGAGATCGGCGAGCGCAGGCGCGGTGACGCCCGCCAGCTTGGCGGCCGCTTTCTGGTCGGTAGCGCCGCCCTGCCCCAGCATCTCACGGGTCCGCTGCAGCAGCTCCTCTTCGCCGCCAAGGAAGACCAATGCTTCCAGTGCGGTTTCGTCAAACCCTTCGGGCAGCTCGAACAGCTCCAGCAGCCCGGCCCAGTCCAGCGGCTCACCGAAATCGGCGCGGCGCTGGCAGATTGCTGCGGTCAGGGTCTCAAAATCGCTGTCGCTGACATGGCGCGCCAGGGCGTCGACTAATGGGGCCTCCTCGCCTTGGGCAAAGTCCTCCATGATTTCCGCCCGCAAGAGCTGGCCCGCGCGGTCGTCCATCTCGGAGAACTGCGGACTGACGCCGGCTTCCAGCGGGAAGCGGCGCAGGAGCGACGAACAAAAGGAGTGGATGGTCTGGATCTTCAGCCCGCCAGGCGTCTCGATGGCGCGGGCAAACAAGGTGCGGGCCTTGGCAAGATCCTCGGCAGCAGTGTTGACTTCGCCTAACTCGGTCAGGGCACCAATCAGCGCCGGATCACCCAGCATCGCCCATTCGCCCAGCCGTTTGAACAGCCGGTTCTGCATCTCGCTGGCTGCGGCCTTGGTATAGGTGAGGCAGAGGATATGCTGCGGTTGCACGTCCTTCAGCAACAGCCGCGCAACCCGGTCGGTCAGCACTTTGGTCTTGCCCGATCCGGCATTGGCCGCCAGCCAGGTCGAGGCATCGGGGCGGGCGGCGCGGAACTGCGCCTCGGAGGCGGCATCGCGGATGGTCATGCCAGATCCTCCGGCTGCGGCGTGGCGCTGCGGTCCCATTCGCCGTAGCGTGCCAGGTGGTCATAGTCGCCGGCGATATCGTCGCGATGCACCATGCGGCGGCTCGAATAGCCTTGTTCAGGCTCGAAATAGGCTCCGATCAAGGTGCGCAGCTCATCCCATACCCTGGCGGGCGGCTGCTCATCCAGCGGCGCACGCACTTCCTTCATCTTGCTGCCCAATCCTATGAACAGGGCGCGGGCGACCTCGGCCGGGCCAAGATCCTCAAAGGCGCCTTCCTCGGCCATGGCAGCTTCGATCAGCAGCTGTTTCTCGAACTTCTTCTGCTGCGCCTCCGAGGGCGGCGCGCCGGTCTTGTAGTCATAAAGATGCAGGAAACCGTGGTCGTCCCTGTCGATCCGGTCGGCGCGGCAGGCAATGGTGAAGTCCAGCGGGTCCAGCCGGGCGCTGCCCTTGGCCTCAAAGGCAACAGGTTTGGCGCGGGACTGGCGTTCCTGCTCTGCCAGCACAAAATCCGCGGCGATCTTGCGGATGCGCGTGTGCCACAGGATGCGCGCAACCGGCCAGGGCACATGGGTGTCCAGCAGCTCGCGGGTCTTTTCGACCAGGTGATCGGCAGTCAGCAGGGACGGATCAGCCTGGGCTTCCTTGATGAAATGCTCGAACACCTCATGCACCACGATGCCGCGCAGCAAGGCATCGGGTTCCTGCACCAGCGGATTGAGCGGTTTCAGCCGCAGCACATGTTTGGCGTAGATCGCATAAGGGTCGCGGATCAGCCGCGGGATTTCGGTGATCGTCAGCCGGCGCGGGCGGCTCGGCACCGGCGGGCGCGGCGAGGGGCGCGGCATTTGCGGGACCGGCGTTGGTTCCTCCAACGCATCGGCCCAGCCAAGCCACTGGCGGCCTTTGGCCCGCATTCTGTCCAGCGCATCGCGGCCGCCCTGATCTGGCAGGCCGGAGAGCAGGTTGGTCAGCCGGTTCAACCAGCGCGAGGGGACTGTATCGGCTTCCTCGGACCGCTCAGATCGGGTCAGCCAGACCTCGGGCGCGGCAATGGCCTGCTGGAAGTCATGCGCCGACAGGCCGAAGCGGCGTTCCGGCAGCAGCAGCCCCGCCTGATTGCGCAGCTGTCGGTTCAGCCAGGGGTCGGGAGAGGCGGCTTCCGGCCAGCTGCCTTCGTTGAGACCGCCAAGGATCACCAGATCGGCGCCTTGAACGCGCGCCTCCAGCGTGCCCCAGATCATGATCAAGCCGTAAGGCGCATCGCGGTCGCGCACTTCGCCCTGGCTGAGCAGAGCGCCCAGCAAGTCGGCAAAATCGCGGGCGGTCATCTCGCCGCCATAGGGCGCTTCGGCTTCAAGATCCTCAATGCAGGCAAGCGCGGCTTGGCCAGCCTTCTTGTCCCACAGGGTTCCGGCGCCGTCGGCCTGGCTGCCGGCCGCGATGCGTTCAGCCAGATCGCGTAGGCGCGTGACCCAATCCGTCAGGGGCTGGGTGCCGGTGATCTCCTGATTTGCGAAACTGCTGCTCAGCCAGGCGGTCCAGCCGGGCGTCAGTTCCCGGCCCGTTTCAAAGGCCGCAAAGTTTTCGGCATCGGGGAAGGGCGGGCCGTTGCGGCGCAAGGACAGCTCCAGCTCGCGGGTCTGGCGCAGGTGATTGCCGCGATCAGCGCCGTCGTGGGTGAGCGGGTGTTTCAGGAGCGTCAGCAGGCTGTCGCAGGTGAGCGGCTTGCAGAACAGCCCCGCCACATGGCGCAGGAAACGGCCGGGAGGAGACAGCTGCAGCGGCTGGCCGGCCGAGTCATCGGGCAGGATGTCCCAGCGGTCGAGCGCGGCGGAAACCTGGCGTGTCAGCATCCGGTCAGGTGTGATCAGCGCGGCAGTTTGGCCGTCCTCGGCTGCCTGACGCAGACGCAATGCAATGGCCAAAGCCTCGGAACGGGGGCTGGGGGCCTCAACCAAGGTGACCTTTTCCGTGGCCGCGTCCAATCCGGTCAACAGCGGGCCTTCGCTCATCCAGGCGTCGGTGACCGGAGCAGGGCGCAGGGCAAGGGACACCAGTTTGTTCCGGTCTGGAGAGACCGGCGCTGCATCGGTCCAAGGGAGTACATCCGCCGGTGAAATCTCCAAGTCTTTCATCAGCTTGTGGAACCGGTACTGCGGGTGATCTTCCGAGATCATCGGGTCATCCAGCCCGCTCCAGACCTGTGCCGGCTGGTCGAAATCGAATCCGGGCAGCACTACGGCGCCTTGCGGCAGGCGGGCGATGGCTTCCATCAGCAGCAGCGTAGTCCCGCGCGAGCCGGTGGAACCGGCCAGGATCACCGGATGCTGAGGCGGGGTGTGCTGCCACTGTTCGATCAGGTTCAGCACCACCTGACGCTGCCGCGCCTGGGCATCCATCGCGCCCTCATGCAGACCGGTGAACTCATCGGCGATGCCGATAAAGGCCTGTGCCCGCGCCCAGTGGCCGGACATGTCGGAGACATCTAGATCGCGGATGGTATCGGTGCTGACGCCTTCGCCTTGCATCTCGTCGATCAGCGCCGCGAGGCTGTCAGACAGATCATAGAGCGAGGCGCGCGAGGCCAGATCGGGCTGGGCGTCCAGCAGTTTGGCGATCAGCTGCGACAGTTCCAGCCGGCGCCGCAGCGGGGGCAGGGCGGGCGGCAGGCCCTCCAGCGTGGCGCGCTGGGCCAGATCCGTCAGCATCAGCATCCGCGGCAGCAAGAGGGCAGGGCCGTCGTCAAACAGCATCCGAACCCGGCGCGCCATGCGGGAGGTGTTGAGGATCAACTCGGCCCAGGCCAGTGCCTCGGGCGGCTGTCCATGGGCGCGGCTGCGCAGGCCCTCGACCAGCGCCCGCGGGAAATCGACGCCGCAGGGCACGGCAAAGACGCGCGGTGTGCTGGAGGGTTCAAACATCATCTGCGGCGATCAGCTCCTCGGCCAATGTAATCCCTTCGGGGCGGCCCACATCGCACCAGCGGCCGGGATATTCCAGTGCAAACAGCCGGTTGTCCGCAGCCATTTTGTTCCACAGCACATTCAGCGAAAACACTTGTTCTTCGACCTGGTGCAGTCCGTCTGTTTTCAGGATCTGAACACCGCCATAGACCAGATTTCCGCCGCGGCTGATGCGGCCCTCCGCGTCTGCCGAGAAATCACCGCCGCCGGTGCGGCCCACGGCGCGTTCCAGCGGCACGCAGACCAGCAGCGCGTCCATGCGGTCGGGATCCCAAGCCTCAAGCGCCAGTTGGAGCGGGTTCGGGCCTTTCCAGATGGCATCAGTGTTCATGGTGAAAACCGGCCCGTCTCCCAGCAAAGGCAAGGCGTAGCGCAGCCCGCCGCCAGTGTCGAGAATCTCGGGGCTTTCGAGACTGATCTGCACATTTTCAGGCTCTAACAAGGCTTTCAGAGACTCAGGCTTGTAATGCAGGTTCGCCGCAATCCGGGCCGGCTGGATGGCCTTGGCCAGCTCCAGCGCGTGGGAAATCAATGGCCGGCCAGCGACGTCGATCATCGGTTTCGGCTTGTCACGGGTCAGCTCCCGCATCCGGGTGCCAAAACCCGCGGCAAACAGCATCACGGCATCGGGGGAACGCTGCATCAGGGCCTCAGCTTGTTCAGGTTGTCCGGAGTGGGCGCAGGCAAGCTGTCGCGCAGCAGCCCGGCAACCGGCGCCAATGCAGGATGCTCCAGCCCGCGGATGAAATGGTCCCAGACCCGCGGGATCAGGTCCACATAGTGCGGCTTGCCATACTCCATGCTGAGGCGGGCAAAGACGCCAAGAATGCGCAGGTTCCGCTGCACGCCCAGCACCGTATAGGCGGTGCGGAAACCGGAATCGTCGGCGCCGGCGGCGGCAATGTAGCGGTCGATCATTTGCATTTCGATGCCGGCGGGCACATCGCGGCGGGCATCCTGCAGCAGCGAGACCAGATCATAGGCCGGGTGGCCGGAGCGGGCATCCTGGAAATCCAGCAGGCCAACCCGGGCAACGCCCGAGCGCTCGGGAAGCCACAGCAGGTTCTCCGCGTGGTAGTCGCGCTGGACAAGCACCGGATCGCCCTTAATGGTTTCGCGCAGGATGTCTTCGAACTGGTCTTCAAACCTGGATTGCAGGTTTGGATCATGTCCGCCCAGGATACCGTCGCGGTACTTGGACAGGGCAAGACCAGCCATTTCTGCCATCATCCGGGGGCCGTAGGGCTCCAGTTCCGGCATCGGCGCCTGGTGCAGGACAACAAGGGCATCGGTTGCTGCCTGGTACAGCTCCTTTTCCAGCTTGGGTTCACGCAGGACAGCACGGGCAAAGAGATCGTCGCCCAGATCTTCCAGCAGCAAAAAGCCGTGCTCGACGTCCCGGGCCAGGATTTCCGGCGCGCTGAGGCCCTGGGCGCGCAAGTATTCCGCAATGCGGATAAAGGGGCGGACGTCCTCGCCCTTCTCCGGCGGCGCGTCCATCAGCACAACGGTTCTGCCGCCAGAGGTCAGCCGCTCGTACCGCCGGTTCGAGGCATCGCCGGCCAGGGGCCCGCGCTGCCAGCCAGCGTAAGGCGTTGCTGCGAGGAAGGTTTCGCACAGGGTGTTGCGGTCGGTCATGCGCAGATGCGCTCCATCAGGGGCTGCCATTTCGCGTCGCTCCAGCTCAGCGTCAAGTGGCGGCGGTCTTCGTGATCGGGATCCAGGGCAAGGGTCAGGTGCAGGGCGTGGGGCGGGGTCAGCTCAGCCAGCCGGCCGGGCCATTCGACCAGGCAGATGGCACTGTCGAAAGCTTCGGTCAGGCCCAGTTCTTCCAGCTCATCCAGGGAGGAGAGCCGGTAGAGGTCGGTGTGCCACAGCTCTCCGGCGGGCACGTCATAGGTCTGCACCAGGGTGAACGTCGGCGAAGGGACATCTTCGGGAACATCCATCAGCGACTGGATCAGATGGCGGGCGAAATGGGTCTTGCCGGCCCCGATCACACCCTCCAGCAGCAGGCAATCGCCGGGGCGCAGGGCCCCGGCGATTTCTGCGGCCAATTGGGCCGTTTCATCCGGTGAGTTCAGCGTGCGGGACGCGGTATTCGGTGTCATGGCGCTAGAATGGCGCCGCCGTTTGCCTGCTGCAAGCGGGTTTCCGGGTTCAGTTTTGACTGAGGGCGGGGAAACGCTCCTGATCCGCTGGCAAAGTGGCAGTTTCCGGGGTGTGGAACCTGACCATGGTGGCACCGTTCTGGATCGCGGAGACCTTGCAGATCATTGCCGTTCCGTCACGCAGCTGCACATGGGACCACCAGGTATCCCGCCCTTCGCAGCCGGCGACAAAGTCGCGGATCTCGCCCCAGACCGGGGTGGGGGCGCAGGTGTCCTGCCAGACGCGGCTGGCGTCCATGATCGAGACTTTGGCAAAGCTGGCCTCCGGGTCCATCTGCCACAAGCTGCCATAGGCGCTGTTGGAGAATGTCATGCTGCCATCGTTGGCGAAAACCGCAATCGCTTCGTCCATCTGATCCATGATTGACTGGCCCATTTCCAGCTCGGACCGGAATTGGCGGGTCAGGGTCACTTCGGCGGTGATGTCCTCGAACAGGAAGGCGATGGCGCCATCGGGGTGCGGCCGGCCCGAGACCTTGTAGACCGAGCCCGACGGCAGCGACCATGTTTCCTGGTAACGGCCTTCGGCGGCAGCTTCCAGCAGGTCGGCCATCTGGTGGCGCCAGCTGGAATAGCTTTTCGGTTCCGGCATCATCCGCTGGTCGCGCAGCCGGTCGAAGAAGGTCAGCAGGTTCGGGCGCGAGCTGAGGAAATTTGCGGGCAGGGCGGTCAGGTCGATCAGCACCGGGTTGAACAGCACCAGCTGGCGGTTGCGGTCAAAGATTGCAAGGCCGATCGACAGCTGGGCAAAAGTCTTGGCCAGGGTCTGCACAAAGTTGCGCTGTGCGACCTCGGCGTCGACCACGGCGTTGACGTCCACCGCATGGCACAGCCAGCCGGCCTCGGTTTCGGTGGTCGAGACGTTGTACCACAGCTTTTTGCTGCTTTCCGGCAGCGGGATGGAGATTCGCTCAGGCTTTCCGCTGGTCATCGGGTCGTGCAGATCGGTGAACAGGGGCTCCGCAAAATCGGCGCTGCGGCCGCGGATCTTCTGGCTGAGATCGTCATAGGCAAGGTTGGACCAGGTGACATTGCCCTCTTCCGACTGCAGCCAGACCGGGTAGGGGGCCTGATGCACAGCGGCACGCAGGGTGGTCAGTTCCTGATCCAGGGATTTGTTCTGCTCTTCCAGGGTGCTGCGGCGCAATTGCACCCGGGTGACTCCGTCAATCCATTCGCAATGCGCCTCGCGGCTTTCGGCAGAGGCGGTGCCGGAGAGCACCAGCGGGCCGACATCCTTAAGAAAACCAGGGGATTGCGGCAGGCCGGGGTAGCTGCGGGCAAGCTGGTCGCGCAGCATGCTCCAGTCGAAGTTCTCGGCCTGGTCGCCAATGAACTTGCGGGCGCCGGAGGACCAGCCGATCAGGCTGTTTTCGTCGAACAGGAACACCGCATCGGTGCGGCCGTCACCGGCCAGCAGGTCATGTTCCATGCCGCGGCGGCGGGGCGTTGGCGACAGCCACCAGACCGCGGCCGCGGCGGTTGCGGCGCACAGTGCTGCCAGTACAAACCATTCGATCGAAGCGAAGTTCTGCATGTTTCCTGCCCAGTTCAGCTCTCGTTTACCGGCATGGTTCCCTAATAAAGGTTAAATCAAGTTTAATTGGTTGCCCAAAAGTGAATAGTTAAATTTCTAGAGGAATATTTTTTCCGAGCGCCGGGCTGCCGCCGCCGGCAAGGGCATCGATCTTTTTGCGCGGCCAGGACACCTCGACAATTGCGCCGCGGCGGTCCTGGTAGGGGTTGAGGGTCTGGAAGGTGTCGGTTCCGTTGGCGAATCGCAGCTGCGCGCCGGTGCGCTCCAGCAGGGTTTTGGCAATGAACAGGCCCAGGCCCATGCCTTCATACTCCGGCCGCTGTTTCAGTTCGCTCTCGCCGCGGCGGCGGCGCACAAAGGGGTCGCCGATCCGGCCGATCAGCTGAGGCGGGAAGCCGCGGCCGTCATCGCAGATCCGCAGGATGATCCGGTCGTCGTTCCAGGCGGCATCAATCCAGACGGTGGTTTTGGCAAAGTCGACGGCATTTTGCACCAGGTTCCGCAGCCCGTGAATGATCTCGGGTTTCCGCATCACGGTCGGCTGCTGGAAATCCCCGCCCTCCAGCGGCTCCTCATTGTAGAGGATCGCCTTGCCGCGGTTCATATGCGGCTCGGCGGCCTCGTTCACCAGGGTCGAGAACGGAGCCTGCCGCAGGTGCAGGTCGTCTTTGCCGGCCCGGCCCATGCTGCGCAGGATGTCGCGGCAGCGGTCAGCCTGCTCGCGGATCAGGGCGGCATCCTCGCGCAGGTCGGGGCGGTCATCCAGCTCTTCGATCAGCTCAGCGCTGGTGAGTTTTATGGTCGCAAGCGGCGTGCCCAGCTCATGCGCGGCGGCCGCAACCACACCGCCCAGATCGGTCAGCTTCTGCTCGCGCGACAAGGCCAGCTGGGTGGCGCTCAGCGCGTCCGACATCGACCGCATCTCGTTGCTGACCCGGAAGGAATAGGCCCCGATGAACAGAATGGCGATCACAATCGCAATCCAGTTGCCGAAGATGAACACATCCGGAATGCGCAGAATGAACCCCTGCTCGGTGCGCAGCGGCAGGTGGAACTCGGCCATCAGGGTGACCAGGATGATGGCTGTGGCGCCGATGATCAGGGTGGAGCGCAGCCCCATCACCGCAGCGGAAATTGTCACCGGCCCCAGCACCAAGAGCGCAAAGGGGTTGTTGAGCCCGCCGGTCAGATACAACAGGAACGCCAGCTGCAGGAGGTCGAACAGCACCATCAGGAAGTTCTCGAACTCGCTCAGGCGCTTGTTTTCCGGGAAGGCAAAGACGGCGATCAGATTGCCCGCGGCCGAAACGCCGATGGCGAGGTAGCACAGCGCCAGCTCCAGCTGCAGGTTGAAGCGGTACTGGGCAACGGCGATGGCCGTCACCTGGCCCGCAATTGCAACCCAGCGCAGCAGGATCAGGGTGCGCAGCCGGATCCAGTTGCTGTGCTCCTGGCCGCTCAGCAGCCGGTAAGGGCGTTCGCTCATGTGCTTCGGTGCTCCCGCAGATGTGACGCCGTGCGCCAGTTGCATCGGCTGTATTTCTTGATAGGTCTGGCGCCGCAAACGATCAACAACCCTTCCCTGACGAAAAGTGTGATCTCATGACCCGCCTTTATGCTCTTCTTGCTGCCGTTTTTGTTGCTGCCCTGCTGGGCGGCGCCTGGATGCTGACACGCGGAGGCGGCGGGGGCGACAAATTCGCACAGTGCCGCAGCAGCCAGATCGCCGGCGGCGCGGATACCATCGGCGGGCCGTTCGAGCTGGTCAACGCACAGGGTGAGACGGTGACCGACAAGGACGTGATCACCGAGCCGTCAATCGTCTACTTCGGCTACACCTTCTGTCCCGATGTCTGCCCGATGGATTCGGCCCGCAACGCCGATGCCGTCGACGTTCTGGCGGAGCGCGGAATCAGTGTGACGCCGGTGTTCATCTCCATCGACCCGGACCGCGATACCCCTGAGGCCGTTGGCGATTTTGCCGAAAACCTGCATGAAAAGATGATTGGCCTCACCGGTTCGCTGGACCAGGTCAAGGCGGCCAGCAAAGCCTATAAGACCTACTTCAAGAAGAACGAAGGCGACGAGGATTACTACCTGGTCGACCACTCCACCTTCTCCTACCTGGTGCTGCCCGAGGATGGCTTTGTCGAGTTCTTCCGCCGCGATGAAACGGCGGAGCAGATGGCCGACAAAACCGCCTGTTTCGTCGAGAAAATCTGAAGCAGGATAGCTGTTTGACCTTTCCCCTTGCCCGGTCATATTCTTGCGTGAACTGAAAAACTTCGCGGAGGACCGGGCATGGCCGAAACTGCTCTGCAGGACATTGGACCCGACAAGACGCTGCTGCTGGTCGATGACGACGAGCCGTTTCTGCGGCGTTTGGCCAAGGCAATGGAGAAACGCGGCTTTGAGGTTGAGACTGCCGGCTCGGTCGCCGCAGGCAGCGCCATCGCCACAGCGCGCCCGCCGGCCTATGCCGTGGTCGACCTGCGGCTGGAGGATGGCAACGGCCTCGACGTGGTCGAAGTGCTGCGCGAAAAGCGGCCCGACAGCCGGGTTGTGGTGCTGACCGGATACGGTGCCATTGCCACCGCAGTTGCCGCGGTCAAGATCGGCGCGACTGATTATCTGTCCAAGCCGGCCGATGCCACCGACATCATGAACGCGCTGCTGGCCAGCGGCGATGAGCTGCCGCCGCCGCCGGAGAACCCGATGAGCGCCGACCGGGTGCGCTGGGAGCATATCCAGCGGATCTATGAGCTTTGCGACCGCAATGTCTCGGAAACTGCCCGGCGCCTGAACATGCACCGCCGCACCCTGCAGCGGATCCTGGCCAAGCGCAGCCCGCGCTAGGGCTACATCGGAATAGACCTCTTCGCCTTGCGGATGAGGCTCGCCCGGCAGCAAGCCGGGCCGCGCCGACCCGTTCCCATGGGGCGGCGCGATTGCGCGCGCCCGCGGGTCTCTGCAGCCTTTGCATTGCCATTTCGGATGTGCAGGTTCGGCAGCGGCCGCCTAAAGCAGCTCAAGCAGCTCAAGATGCCGGGCCACGAAATCCTGCCGTACCTCAACAGGCGGGCGCAGATGAATCTCCAGGTTGCGGACGATGTCTTCATTTGGCCTGCCGAAGAACTTGGTGGCCTCCTTCTCGGAAAACCCGGCAATCTGCACCGCCTCCATCCAGGCGCTGACCTTGTCGGCCCGTTTGATCTGCGCCTTGACGGTCTTGGGCAGCACAGCGGGCAGGCCGAAGCGCAGGTGGATTGCCGCGGTCAGCCGCAGGTCCAGCTCTCCGTATCCCGGTCCTACGGCAGCCTTCACCGGCGAGATCATGTCGCCGATGACGTATTCCGGTGCGTCGTGCAGCAGCGCCGCCAGCCGCCATTTGACCGGCGCCTTGGGCTGCATCCGGGTGAAAATGTCCTCAACCAGCAGCGAATGCTCAGCGACTGAATAAGCAAAGTCGCCCCGGGTCTGCCCGTTCCAGCGGGCGACAAAGGCGAGGCCGTGGGCAATGTCCTCAATCTCGATATCCACCGGCGTCGGATCCAGCAGGTCCAGGCGGCGGCCAGAAAGCATCCGTTGCCAGGCGCGGGGGTGTTTCATGGGCTGCCTTTCAGATTTTTTGCTTCTGCCTGCGTGAGGTCTCAGAATACCGTGCAAGCCCCGGATTCCATAGGCTGAAATCAGCAAAATTGCGGCGCAGAAAGATGCAGCCGCCTTACCCTGTGTGACGCCAGGGTGACCGGTTGTGAGTTTGAAAAATGCCCGTTGCGACCCCATATTATTAGTACGACAGGGGTCATTGCCCCTCCCAGGCAAGCCCCTTTCGCGAACGTGATGCGAACGAAAGGAGCAAGTCATGTTTAAGCGTCTGTTAGGTCTTTCCCTGCTGTTCGGCATGGCGGCAACCGCTCCGCCGGCCCTGGCTGCCAGCTGCGGCGACCGTGAAGTCATGACCGCCAAGCTGGAAAGCGGATACTCCGAGCGGCTGACAGCCGGCGGGCTGCAAAAAAGCCGTCCCGAGGCCACTGTGATCGAGGTCTGGTCGTCGGATGAAACCGGAACCTTCACTGTTCTGGTGACACATGCAAACGGAATCAGCTGCGTTGTGGCAACCGGTTCCTCATTCTTCCAGGTTAAGGAAGTAAAGAAAGTCCCGGGCACGCCAAGCTGAGCTTGGCCGCCCAGGCGGGCTCCCCCAACAGCCTGAACCGTCCAGACGGCCTGAGTTGAATTCTCAGGTTGCCGGTATCTTCGTTGAATCTAAACACTCCCGGTGTTAGGGCCTTCGGCAAGATAACGTGTAACCGGAATGGAGCAGACTATGGCCGGGGATTATATCGTCAAAGACATCGCGCTGGCAGGCTTTGGCCGCAAAGAGCTGGATATCGCTGAAACCGAGATGCCGGGCCTGATGGCACTGCGCGAGGAGTACGGTGAAAGCAAACCGCTGAAAGGCGCCCGCATCGTCGGCTCGCTGCATATGACCATCCAGACCGCGGTTCTGATTGAAACGCTGGTGGCGCTGGGCGCAGATGTGCGCTGGGCGTCGTGCAACATCTTCTCAACCCAGGACCACGCTGCCGCGGCAATTGCCGAAGCCGGCATTCCGGTCTTTGCGATCAAGGGCCAGACCTTGGAAGAGCATTGGGACTATCTGGATAAATCCTTCATGTTCCCGGAAGGCGCCAACCTGATCCTCGACGATGGCGGTGACGCCACCCTTTATGTGCTGCTGGGTGCCCGTGCCGAAGCAGGCGAAGAGATCATCCCGGTGCCGCAGTCTGAGGAAGAAGCGGTTATCAAGGCACAGATCCAGAAACGCATGGAGGCTTCCCCGGGCTGGTTCACCAAGACCCGCGACGCGATCCTGGGTGTTTCCGAGGAAACCACCACCGGCGTGCACCGCCTTTATGATCTGCAGAAGAACGGCCAGCTGCCGTTCCCGGCGATCAACGTCAATGACTCGGTCACCAAGTCGAAGTTCGACAACAAATACGGCTGCAAGGAATCGCTGGTCGACGGCATCCGCCGCGCCACCGACACCATGATGGCCGGCAAGGTCGCTGTGGTGTGCGGCTATGGCGACGTGGGCAAAGGCTCGGCTGCCTCGCTGCGCGGCGCCGGCGCCCGGGTGAAAGTGACCGAAGCCGACCCGATCTGCGCCCTGCAGGCCGCCATGGACGGCTTTGAGGTCACCCTGCTGGAAGATGAAGTCGCAACCGCCGACGTGTTCATCACCAC
Organism: Leisingera sp. ANG-Vp; assembly: GCF_000813725.1. Taxonomy (GTDB): domain Bacteria; phylum Pseudomonadota; class Alphaproteobacteria; order Rhodobacterales; family Rhodobacteraceae; genus Leisingera. Next base: position 5,789 of record NZ_JWLD01000020.1, on the reverse strand, counting down.
CACCGGCAACAAGGACGTGATCCGCATCGAGCACATGCGCGAGATGAAGGACATGGCGATCGTCGGCAACATCGGCCACTTCGACAATGAAATCCAGGTCGCGGCGCTGAAGAACCACAAGTGGACCAACATCAAGGACCAGGTGGACATGATCGAGATGCCCTCGGGCAGCCGCATCATCCTGCTGTCCGAAGGCCGTCTGCTGAACCTCGGCAACGCCACCGGCCACCCGTCGTTCGTGATGTCCGCTTCCTTCACCAACCAGGTGCTGGCGCAGATCGAACTGTGGACCCGCGGCGACAACTACGAAAACGACGTCTACATCCTGCCCAAGCATCTGGACGAGAAAGTCGCCCGCCTGCACCTGGGCCGTATCGGCGTCAAACTGACCCAACTGAGCTCTGAGCAGGCTGCCTACATCGGCGTGAAGCCGGAAGGCCCGTTCAAGCCGGAGCACTACCGCTACTAAGCGGTTCCGCTTGGAAGAATAGGCGCCGCTGTAGCAATCCGGCGGCGCTTTTCTTTTGTCAAATCATCTCGACAACAACGATCCGCCCGGCGGCACTGCCGGGCAGCGCCCGACCCTCCCCGCGGGAGGGCGCCGCCCTCATCAGAAGGGCAGGCTGATCAATGCTCAGCGCTGGTTTGGCATATGGCTGCCGCGGCCTTCGGGTGTCAGGTCAAACAAGCTCCAGAGTGGCCACAGCGCATCGATGTGGCGGGGCTGCCAGGGGCTGGGCTCAAAGAACATCTCGGACCCCCAGAAATGCCGGATGCTGTCCCCTGTGCGGGTAAAGACATGCAGCATCGGCAGCTGCGCGCCGGTGTCATTCTCAGCCAGGTAGTCCTGCTGATAGCTGGTGCCCTCAGCAGAATAGAGCGGCAGCGCCTGCCAGCCTTTGTCCTCCTGCAGCGCCGTTAGCCGCTCCGGTGAGGATTGCGCGACAACGGCAAACGCCATCCGCTCTTGCGCGTGGGAAACCTGCCCGCGCCAGCCGTCCAGGAAGGCAGCGCACATCGGGCAGGCGGCCTTGGCCTGCGATCCGTACATCAGCGAATAGATGGCGAGGGTGCTGTGGCCGCCGAACAGGTCCTGCATGGAGACCTCAGCCCCGCTGGTGCTGCGGAAGCTGTAGTCTTGTGCAACCAGCCCGCCTTCCGGCAGAGCGCGGCGCAGGGCGGCGACTTCTTCCGTCTGCGCCCTGAGCGCAAGCTCGGCTTTCAGCAGTTCGTTGCGGGCCGCCCGGTAGGCAGCGCTTTCGTTGGGGAGGCTTACAGGCATGATGTGCCTTTCCTGGCTGGCTGATCTATATTTAACAATACTGTTAAATAAAAGAGCTGCCTGTCAAGTCCGGTCCGCGGCTTAAGCGGCCATTCCCATTTGTCTCGCATTGTCCGGGTTATTGCTTTGCGGAATCGGGGCCGGGCAGCCTATACCTGATGTCACGGTCAGGACGGCCAAGACACAGATTTTCATACGCGTGTGGTGGATATGGAGCACGCGGGGTGGAAGGGAAGGTCTTGTTTGTCCCCAAGACCTTCCCTTTTTCAATTTAGACGCAGCGGTATCAGAACAGCCCCAGGACCGCGCCGGCAGCAGCGCAGGCCAGCGTGGCATAGCCGCCGTCGATCAGCGTCAGTTTCACCGGCCGCATCCCATACATGTTGTTCAGCGCGATCCAGGGGCTGATGAAAAACAGCCCGACACCGGCACCGCCGACCAGGCCCGCGCCCAGGGAATCAATGCCCGACAGGGTGAATACATGGCGCATCATGCCAACGACGATCAGCTGCAGAACAAAGGCCATGGCAAAGATCGCCGGGCTCTGGCCGCCCTTCGGCTTGCCGGTCTCATCGCATTCCACCCCCGCGGCCTCGACCCAGGGCTTGGCCAAGGCACCGTAATAAACTGCGCCCAGCACAAAGGCAGCCGCCGCTGCCGCAATCACACTTACAAGTTCCATGATGCTCTCCCTGATTTTTCTGCCTGTGGAGAGCAGCTTGGCAGATCAGCCGGGATCTGTCTCCCCCAGCGCACAGATGGCGGTCCATTCGGCTTCGCTCACCGGTTGCACTGACAGGCGGGAGTTTTTGACCAGCACCATCTCTTCCAGCCGCGGGTCACCCTTGATCTGGTCCAGGGTGACTGGCTTGGCAAAGGGGCGCACCGCCTTGATGTCCACGCATTCCCAGCGCGCGTCTTCGGTGGTGCTGTCGGGATGCGCCTCGGCGCAGACCTCGACGATGCCGACCACGGATTTTTCCTTCTGCGAGTGATAGAAAAAACCGCGATCGCCGATTTTCATCTCGCGCATGAAATTGCGCGCCTGGTAGTTGCGCACGCCGTCCCATTCTTCACCGTCTTCGCCTTTGGAGACCTGGTTGTCCCAGCTCCAGGTGGAGGGTTCGGATTTGAACAGCCAGTAACGCATCAGCCGATGACCTTTTTCCAGGTGATCAGTTCGACAGCTTCAAACAGGCCTGCCTTGTTGTAGGGATCGTTGTCCGCCCAGGCCTGGCCGGCTGCCATGTCTTCGACGTCCAGAATAACCAGAGAGCCGGCCATATTGCCATCCTGATCCAGCAGCGGGCCGGCCTGTGCCACAACACCGGTGTCGTTGATATAGGCCAGATGCGCGTCGCGGTTGTCGAGACGGGTCTGCAGGGCGCCGGGTTTGTCGCGGGCAATCAATGCGATGAGCATTTTATTCCTCTTTTAATGGTCTTTTAAGCAAATGTGCCGCTGCCTCGCTGATCGTCAAGCGCTGATCGAGCAAATTGGTTACCGTGAGTGTGATCGGCATGTCCAATCCCATCCGCTGGGCCTGCGCTGCAACGGCCCGCGCGGTGGCGGCGCCTTCGACCGTAATGCTGGAATCAAATTCCTCGCCGCGGCCGATGGAAAGACCCAGACGGTAGTTGCGGGAGAGGTCGGAGCTGCAGGTGAGCGTGAGGTCTCCGAAACCGGAAAGCCCGGCCAACGTTTCCGCCTTGGCGCCGCAGGCCAGCGCCATCCTCTGCATCTCGGCATAGCCGCGGGTCATCAAGGCGGCGCGGGCGCTGTCGCCAAGGCCCGCACCGATGACAGCGCCGCAGGCAATCGCCATGACGTTCTTCAGCGCGCCGCCGATCTCGGCGCCGGCAGTGTCCGTTGTGCGGTAAAGACGCAGGTTGGCGGTGGTCAGCTGCTCCTGCAGCACCTTGCATTGCTCTGCGTCGCCGCAGGCAAGGGTCAGGGCGGTCGGCAGCCCGCGGGCAATGTCGGCCGCAAAGCTCGGACCGGTCAGCAGGGCGGCGTCTGCTTCCGGCAGGGCTTCCTGGATGACGGCAACCGGACCCAGGCCAGAGTCCAGCTCGATCCCCTTGCAGCAGGCAACAAGCGTCTTGCTGCCCATATGTGCCTGATGCTCTTCCAGAACCTCGCGCAGAGTCTGCATCGGCACCGCCAGCAGCAGCACGTCAGATGCGCAGGCCTGCGCAATATCTGCAGTGATCGACAGATTCTCCGGCAGCGCCACGCCGGGCAGGCGGGTGCCGTTGCGGCGGCTGTCCTGCATCGACTGCGCCTTCATGGCGTTGCGGGCCCAGAGGGTCATCGGCCCGTTGCCGGCCAGAGAGATGGCCAAAGCGGTGCCGAACGCGCCTGATCCCAGTACAGAAATGCTCATGCCTTGGCTCCCTTGCGGCCGGATCCGATCAGTGCCGGGCTGCTTTGGTCCAGCGGCCAGCGCGGGCGGGCGGTCAGGTCCAGCCCGTCGCGCGCACCCGCCTTGAACCGCTCGAGGCCCGCATAGGCGATCATCGCGGCATTGTCCGTGCAAAGCCGCAGCGGCGGCGCGGTAAAGGCAGCGCCAGCTTCAGCACAAACAGTCTCTAACGCGGCGCGAATGGCGGTATTTGCCGCAACACCGCCAGCCACGGCGACGGTTGGCTGCGCCGGCTGTTCTTCCATGTAAAGGCGGATCGCGCGGCGGGTTTTCTCGGCCAGCGTATCCACCACAGCCGCCTGGAAACCGGCACAGAGGTCGGCGCGGTCCTGGCGGGTGAGGCCGCCTTTCTCTGCCACGATCTGATCCCGCATCCGCATCAGCGCGGTTTTCAGGCCCGAGAATGACAGGTTGCAATCCGGCCGGTCCAGCAGGGGCCGCGGGAAGCGGAAGCGTTTGGGGTCGCCGCCTTCGGCCTCAGCCTGGACCGAGGGTCCGCCGGGCTGCGGCAGGCCTAAAAGGCGGGCAGTCTTGTCGAACGCCTCGCCGGGCGCGTCGTCGATGGTGCCGCCGAGCCGCGTGAAATCCTCCGGCCCTCGCGCCAGCAGGTACTGGCAATGGCCGCCGGAGACCAGCAGCATCAGGTAGGGATAGGCGATACCATCCGTCAGCCGCGGTGTCAGCGCATGGCCCGCCAGATGGTTCACGCCCACCAGCGGCAGGCCGGTGGCAGCCGCGATCCCCTTGGCGCACATCACGCCGGACATTACGCCGCCGATCAGGCCGGGACCGGCTGTCACTGCAACCGCATCCATGTCCTTCAGTGTCAGCCCGGCCTCGGCCAGCGCATCGCGGACGCAGAGGTCCAGCTTTTCGGCATGGGCGCGCGCGGCGATCTCGGGCACCACGCCGCCATAGGCGCTGTGCAGTTCGGTCTGGCCGAACACGATCGAAGACAGAACTTCAGGTGCCGCGTCCTCTGACTGCCGCACCACGGCGGCGGCGGTGTCGTCGCAGCTGCTCTCCAGCCCCAGAATGGTCAGGGTCTTTGTCATGGCCTTACCGTTGCATCGAATTGCAGCCGGGGCTACCACCTAAGCTGCCTGCAAACAATCCCGGGAGCCCTGCGATGGCCGCTTTGCTGATGACACGCCCGCTGGCGGCGGCAGAGAGCTTCGTGGCCGGGCTGCCGGATGCGGAGTGCGCGGATATGCAGGTGATTTATGCGCCGCTGATCGAAATCCGCCCGGCAAATGCGCCCGTATTGCTCAGGGACGCCGAGGCCGTGATTTTCACTTCTGCAAACGGGGTCGCGGCCGCTTCACGTGAAACCGCTGCCCGCCTGCCTGCTTTTTGCGTGGGGCAGCGCACCGCCAAGGCCGCGGCGGCGGAGGGCTGGGAGGCATCCTGCCTCGGAACCTGCGCGGATGAACTGGTGGCAGCACTGGCTTCACAATGCCCAGAGGCGCCGCTGCTGCATCTTCGCGGAGCGCATGCGCGGGGGGAAATCGCACAGCGTTTGACGGATGCCGGACTGATCTGCCGCGAACAGGTTGTTTACGATCAGGTGCTGCTGCCGCTGCCTGAAGAAGCACAAGCGGCAATCGCTGCGCAAAATGACGTGATCGTGCCGCTTTTCTCTCCCAGAACTGCGCGCCATTTTGCCAATCTGTGCGGGGACGGGGCGAATTTGCATCTGATTGCGCTGAGCCAGGCGGTGGCTGGCCCTCTGAAAGGCTTGAAATGCAAGACGTTGCGCGTAAGTAGGGCTCCGGATGCTCAGGCTATGGGCGAGGCCGTCCTTGATGCCGCAGCGCAGCTATCCCGGCTTGAGGGCAAGGATCGCGCAGAGTAGTGTCCAGTGTGTTCGAAAGAATGTATTTTTAGGAATCGAGGGGGGAAGCCGGCGTGGCTGACAAGAAAAATCCGGAAGACGTGATTGAGCCCGGCCCCGGTGAGACCCAGCCGGCAGAAGATGTTGCAGAGACTTCAGAACAAGACGTGACTGCGGACGCTGCTGAAGAGGCGGTTGACGCATCCGACGATATGGAGTCCCCGGTTTCCGAGACCGAGACCGAGACC